>NZ_BDFE01000020.1:0-132045 GCF_001748225.1 Desulfoplanes formicivorans | reverse complement strand
GTGCTGGTTATGGATCGCGTCGGCGGGATGGTGACCGGCCCGCCACGAACCGTTTGGTATGGATTGCAAAATACGGGACGAACATGGTTCGTCCCGTATTGTAGACAGTTGTGATTGCCTGCGGCCTACTTGGTCACCTCCACAAAGGTGCCGTTTTTGACCTGGTAGACCGAGAAGCCGACCCCTTCGGCATCCCCACGCTCATCAAACTTGATCTTGCCGATGGGGGTGTCCACATAAGAGGTCCGCAGGGCCTGCTTGATGGCCTCATAGTCCGTGGAACCGGCAGCTTCAATGGCGTTCAGCAACGCCTGGGTTGCGGCATAGGCCTGGGGGAAGAAGGCACCGGGATCAGTTCCGAACTCGGCCTTGTGTTCATTGACTGCGGCAATATACAAGGGATTTTTGGAAACATCCTTGTTCCCCGTGGCATAGACGCCCTCGGCATACTTGCCGGCAACCTTGATAAAGGTGTCGTCCTTGACACCGTCTTCGGAAAGAAAGGGGCTCTTGATGCGCTTCTTGCGCATGGTGCTCACGATCTTGGAGGCTTCGGGATGGTATCCGCCAAAGACAACCGCGTCGGGCCGGGAACGTCTCATTTTCTGGACAACAGCGGAATAATCCACCGCACCCGGAGTGACGCCCTCGAACAGGACCACTTCCGCCTTGCCGCTTTCCTCAATGAACTGTTTGACAAAGGTAGCAAAGCCCTTGCCGTAGTCGCCCTTGTCATGGATAATGGCGATCTTCTTGGCCCCGAGCACATTGAGCACATAGTCGGTTTCCACGCGGGCCTGATTGTCGTCCGAGGCAATGGTTCTGAAAAAATTGGGATAATCACCGCTCTGGGTCAGGGGAGGATTGGTGGCCGAGGGTGACATGGCAACGATCTTGGCATCATTGTAGATACCCAGGGCAGCCTTGGTAGCGCCACTGCAGATATGGCCCATGACCACGTCAACACCGTCTGAAATCAGTTTGGTGGCTGCATTGGTGGCCAATTCGGGTTTGCACTGATCGTCTTGTGCAATAACAACCACTTTCTTGCCGAGCACGCCGCCCTTGGCGTTGTATTTCTTGGCAACCAGCTTGGCCGCGTTCAGGCTGGGAAGACCGTAGGAAGCCAGATCGCCGCTGTGGGCGCCTGCAACCCCGAGTTTGATGACATCCTCCGCAAAGACAGTCTGGCCGCTTCCAAGGGCAAGCAATGCCGCGCACAACAGCAACATAATTGAACGTCTCATCTGTTCTCCCTCCTATCAATCGTGACTGAAAGTGAATACACACAATCGATCCGCACCACTGCCTACGGACCGGCCGTTTGTCTTACCTACGCACGTTACGTGCAATCAACTGGCTCAAATTGTTTACTCTCCACGGGCCTGCCAACGACAGGCAGCTGTTGAATGGTTAAAAAGATGCAAAAACATAGACAAAAATCAACAATCAACCAACATTGTTCTTTTCAGCACAAGGACCAGTTCTGTTTCCGGAATCATGCCTGTGGAGAAGGCGCTTCCGAAGACACGGAGGGAGACGTGCCTCCCTTGCTCTTTTTCCTGGTGGAACGAGAGGTCGTCTTGGGCTTTCTGGCAACCAGGGACTTGAGCTTTTCTCCAGCCGCCATGGGGTCGTCGGGCTCACCGAGAAAGACCATCTCCCCCTGCGGGGAAAACCAGTGCCAGCCCTCGGGCTTTTTGAGCAGACGGGCCCCTCGCCGTTCCATGTAGTCGATCATCTTGGCCTCTTCGCGTCCCTGCTGCAACCCCTCGAGCATTTCCATATTCTGAAAAATCAGGGCTGCGTTCTTGTATACCTCAAAGGCTCCGCAGGTGATATCCATCAGGGCCATTTCAGTGTGTTTCTTCTTGCCGGCAAGCACTTTCTCCAGGTCGAGAAGGTCCTTTTTCAGGGCCTTGATTTCTTCAAGGGCCAGGGCCCTGGCCTCCTGATTCTTGGCCTCGATGGCTCTGGCGAGTTGTTCGTGAATGCGATGTTTCATGTATGTCTCCCGATGCGTTGGTCGGCTGGATGAATATTTCCTGTTTGTGACGATCCGGCAGATGTGCCCCTGCGCAGGTGCAAAAAAACCCGACCATCCTCCAGAAGAGAAAAGCCGGGTCGTATCAGTATCATCATTGCATCGTCATGCGCTCCTTGGGCTTACAAAATCTGTCGCAGGAAGTCCTTGGTCCGTTCGTTTTCCGGGGCGGCAAAAAAGTGCTCGGGCGTGCCTTCCTCCAGGATCTGCCCCTGGTCCATGAAAATGACCCGATCGGCCACCTCCCGGGCAAAGCCCATTTCATGGGTGACCACAACCATGGTCATTCCGGATTTGGCCAAGGCCTTCATCACGTCAAGCACCTCGCCCACCATCTCGGGATCAAGGGCCGACGTGGGTTCGTCAAAAAGCATAACCTTGGGGTCCATGCACAGGGAACGCGCAATGGCCACCCGTTGCTGCTGGCCGCCTGAAAGCTGTTCAGGCTTGACATTGTATTTTTCCGCAATACCCACCTTGCCAAGCAGTTCCATGGCCTTTTCCTCGGCCTGCTTGCGGCTGCGTTTGCGCACCGTGATCTGGGCCATGGTCAGATTGTCCAGTACGTTCTTGTGCGGGAACAGATTGAAGGACTGGAAAACCATGCCCACTTCGGCCCGAACCTCGTTGATATTGCATCCCTTGGCCAGGATATCCACCCCATCGATGACAATGCTTCCGCTTTGGGGATATTCAAGCCGGTTCAGGCACCGCAAAAACGTGCTCTTGCCCGAGCCGGAGGGGCCAATGACCACCACCACCTCGCCTTCATGGATATGAGTGGTCACATCCCGCAAGGCGTGGATTTCGTGGGGAACATAAAAATATTTGTTGAGTTTGTTGACGTGTATCATGATCAGATGGCCTTGCGCTCGAGGTATTGGACAAACATGGACAGGGCAAAGGTGAGGACCAGATAGAGAATGGCGCAGACGATCCACAGCTCAAAGGGCTGCAGCGAGGTGGATACGGTTTCCCGTGTTGCCTTGGTCAATTCCCTGATGGCAATAACCCCAAGCAGGGAAGAATCCTTGATCAGGCTGATGAATTGTCCTGCCAGGGGAGGAAGAATCCGTCGGAAGGCCTGGGGCAGGATGACCTTGCGCATGGCCTGCACATAATCCATGCCCAGGGATCTGGCCGCTTCCATCTGTCCTCGGTGCACCGACTGAATGCCGGCCCGGACGATTTCGGCGATATAGGCGCCTGCAAACAGGGCCAGGGAAATGACCCCGAACCACAGGGAAGGTATCTGGGAAATGCCGTGCTTGGCCAGCAGGGTATTGATGAGCGTGCCCACGACAAAATACCACAAAAAAATCTGGACCAGCAGGGGTGAACCGCGGATGAGCTCGATATAGGTGATGGCAGACAGCCTGAGGGCCGGATTGTCGGCAATCCGGGCCAACCCGGTCAAAAGCCCGATGATGATGCCAAGCACAATGGCAAACAGGCTGACCTCAAGGGTCATCCACAACCCGGTCAGCAGGACACCGGGGGTTCCCTGTTCATAGGTGCCAAGAATGTCCCCCATGCTCACGAAATCCCCTTCATCCAGCAGGGGTTCTCCCCCGGGCAGGGTATAGGATGCGGTTTCACCCTCTCCCTGCACCGAGATGACAATGTCATCACCCGTGGTGCGCACCGAAGCGACCTCGCCCTCGATTTCCGAACGCACGTCCACGGTTTCCGTATAATAGAAATACTGCGGGATCCTGTACCACCGCCAAGTATAGTCCACGGATTGGGACGCCGTATACATGAGCCAGCAGCCTGTTATCAGAAGCAGGAAAAAAACCCCGGTCCAAAAGAGGTTGTACGCTTTCCCGCGGGGCCGATCGAGCCCGGAAAATGCCGTCATTGATACCACCTGATGCTTGTGAGAAAAACTTTGTATCAGAACAGGTACAGGGGTGGGACATGCATGCCCCACCCCTGACCATCACATGCGCTCATGGCATGGACAAGGACCCACCGAGACTATTCAATATCGTCGTACCACGCCTTGCTTTCAAACCATTTCTTGAAAATCCGGTCATAGGTTCCGTCGTTTCTGATCTGACGCATGAAATTATTCAGCCAGTTCAGGAAATCAGGATCACCCCGCTTGATGCCAAAGGCCAGGGGTTCGTAGGTGAACCGTTCCTCGAGCATGACAAGATTGTTGGAGCCCTGCTTCTGCATGATCTGCTTGAGAACCGGGTAGTCATAAACATAGGCATCGGCATTGCCGTTCATGACTTCAAGAGCGGCATCGGCCTCCTTTTCAAAACTCTTGTACTGGGCCTTGGGAAGAAGACGCTTGACCGCCATTTCACCCGTGGTTCCCAGTTTGGAAACAACCTTGAACTTGGGATCGTTGAATTGCTTGTAGGAGGTAATCTTGCCGGCGTGTTTGCTGTTCATGAGCACGGCCTGGCCGGCGTAGAAATAGGGATCGGCAAAATTGATCTGGAGATTGCGTTCCTGGGTCGCGGTCATTCCGCTGATAATGATATCGAACTTGTTGGTCAAAAGCGCGGGAATGATCCCGTCAAAATCCGTGTTCACCGGAACAAACTTGACCTTCATGGCCTTGGCCATGGCCTTGCCGAGATCAATATCGAAACCGATGAACTTCCCTTTCTTGGAGGTCATTTCAAAGGGGATGTATCCTGAATCAAATCCCACACGGAGCTCTCCACGCTTCTGGATGGTATCCAGGGCCGACTCTGCGGCCAAGGCGACTCCCTGCATCAGACACAGCCCGATCACAAGCACAGCAATTCTCTTGAACATCCGGATTTTCCTCCATTGGTTGATAGGAAACAGATTGTATGACGAAACAGCCACGGATATTTTTCGCGCAAACACCATAGGTTCACCGCGCGAACGCCATCCTCGGGATGATCAGTATTTTCCCTCGGTCAGCACTTCCTTGACAATCATCTTCTTCTTGCACTTGGGACAGCAGGGCATTTCCTCTTCCGGAAAATACACGATCTGGGAATGCTTGCACAAGGGGCAAACAACTTCCACCGCTTCCCGCTTGTATCGATTTTTGAAAATTTCCATGGAATCCTCGCTGAAAAAACGCTTTTTTATACCTTGATCGACAAAAACACAAGAAAGAAGAACACGCATGCGCCCCGCCCCACGAAACATTGACAACTTGACGGGAAAAAAAATACGTCTTCAAGGAAGGTTGGGACACAGATCATGACTCTTGAAGCAGAATCCAAATTTCCGGTTGATGATTTTTCCGAAATCACATCAACCCTGCGCCATAATGGAACCCTTGTTACACCCTGGCATTTTGAACACAATCAGGTGTTTGACCTGCCCCAGGGTGATCTTCGCTCCCGTGGTTACCTTCTGCGCTTGCGAAACGCCCTGGACACCACCCTGACCCTGAAACGCCCCCCTGCCCATCATGCCCGTATCCCCGGAGTCAAACAGCTCGAAGAACTCGAATGCACCATCCATGACAGCACAACCATGACCTCCATCCTCCACGCCTTGGGATACAGGGAAATCCTGCAATACGAAAAATTCCGCTCCCAATGGAGGGTGAATGAATGCACGGTCTGCCTGGACCTGCTCTGCTTCGGGACCTTTGTGGAAATCGAGGGAACAGGGTCGGATATCCTTGCCACGGCCACCCGTGTGGGCCTTGACCCCCAAACCGCCACAAGTGCCAACTATCACGACCTTTTTCACGAGCATCTCGCCAAACGGAATCTGCCCCTTACCAACAGCTTTGTTTTTTCCCGGCAGGAACGAACAGCCCTATGCCGCAAACTGGGTATTGATACGCCATGATGCACCTTCCTTGCCGTCACCTTCAGCCCGGAAGGGCCCACTTGCACCGCAGCATCCGGACAGCGGCCCTGGTGACGAGCCTTCTGGTCCTGCTTTTTCATGTTCCCAGCCATGCCGGTTCCTGGGAACCCCTTGCCCAGGGGCTGGAACTGGGCACCTTCCCCATTGACGCACATGATGCGTCCTCTCCCGCCATCTCCTTTCTCCGGATCGATCCAGACCGGTTCTGCTTCAAACTGATCGCCCAGGGCACGTCACTGACCAGAATTGCCACTCTTGAACAATGGTGCGAGGAAAAGCACCTTGTGGCGGCCATCAACGCGAGCATGTACCGGGAAGACAGGCAGCAGAGCACGGGCTATATGAAAACACGGGGGCTCGTGAACAATGGGTATATCAATCCGCGGTTCGGGGCCTTCTTTGTTTTTGATCCCAAAGTCCGCTCCCTGCCCAAGGTCGCCATTCTTGATCGGAAAAACGATGACTGGCGCCGTCTTGTCACCAAGTACGACACGGTCATCCAGAATTTCAGGCTGATCAGCGCAACAGGCAAGAATCTCTGGCCCCCCAGCAACAAAAAACACAGCATCGCCGCCATAGGCATGACCACGGACGGCAGGGTTCTGTTCATCCATTGCCAAACCCCCATGAGCGTTTACGCCTTCAACCAGGCCCTGCTCCACTTGCCTGTCAACCTGAAGACCGCTATGTATGTGGAAGGAGGTCCGGAAGCCGCCATGCATCTGAACCTTCAGGACAATCGCCGGTCATGGATGGGACAGTATGAACATCCATTGCTTGGCACCATCCATGAACGTTTGTGGCCCATTCCCAATGTCATCGGCATCGAACCAGTCAGGTCCTGCCAACAAGCCGTCGAGACCAACGCTACAGGAGAATAATCATGCACATAGATACGATCGAACCCAACCAAGCCCTGCCCGTTGATCGTGGCTACGTCCTTTCCATGGTCATCCGTACCTTCAAGGGACGCAGGGATGTCGAAGTCCATCTGTACCGCTCGGCCTGGGACGAGGCCGAAATGGATACCTACGACTGGGGACATCTTCTCGGAGGAACCATCCAACGCAAGGAAGGGCAATCCGCTGACCCGGACAGCAGCAAAAAGGTTCTTCTGGAGGCGTTTACCCGAGAAGAACGGGACCAGATCATCGACTATCTTTCTCAGCGGTACGCTTCCAGATTGACCAAGATAACCGCTGCCCCTCTTGGATTTCCCATCCCCCAGGGTCTGGTCCCCCTCTCCTCCTTTCCCGAGGGCAAGACCATCGGGACCATCAAGCTGGACAAGATTCCCAACTACTCCCTCCCCTTTCCCGTCAGGGGACTGTATGATCTGAGTCGCCACAAACCCCTGGTGGAAGCAAAAACAGACAGCAACGAGTAGTTCCCGCGTACCGTGTTGAACCCCAAAAGGCCGCATTGCCTGGAAACATCTTCCAGGCAATGCGGCCTTTTGCTTATACGTGCCTGCCCCCCCGTCCTGCAGCTGCCCGTGGACATTTTCTATTCCTCCGGGACCAGCCAGGCTCACGGCATTTGCGAGGCAATGCGTCTGATGATCTGTTCAAGGACCTGAGCGGGATCAAGCATCCCGGTATCAATGCAAACCGCATCTTCGGCCGGCCTAAGGGGGGCAATGGCCCGATTGCGGTCCTGTTCGTCCCTGATGCGCATCTGCCGGGTCAGACCCTCAAGATCCTCGGTACTGCCCGCATCCCTAAGCTGAAGCCACCTGCGCCGGGCCCGGACCTCGGGGGAAGCATCCAGAAAAAACTTGAACAAGGCCTTGGGAAAGACCACCGTGCCCATATCCCTGCCTTCGGCAACCAGGGAAACGCTCTGGCCCAGGGATCGCTGTATCTCGGTCAGTCTGCGACGAACCTGAGGAATCTTTGCCACATGGGAGGCCCACAATCCCACGGTTTCCGTGCGGATTTTTGAGCCGGTTTCATGGCCGTTGACAAGCAGGATTGTCGCCTCGCCGGCCCCCTGGATGGAGAACGCCAGCTTGTCGAGGCCCCGGTCCAGTTTCTCTTCCGACCACTCCCAGGAACCCTTGCCCAGCATCCAGGCAACACTGCGGTACATGGCGCCGGTATCCAGGTAGGCAACGCCCAATTTTTCAGCCACGGCCCGGGCAAGGGTGGTCTTGCCCACCCCAGCGGGTCCGTCAATGGTGACGACAAAAAGGGGCTTTCCTCTTTCAGCTCCCATGGACCACCTCCCCCAGGGCATGGAGAAAACGTTCATTTTCCTCGGCATTGCCCACGGAAACCCGAAAGCAGTCATCCAGCCCATAACTGCCAAGAGGTCGGACAATGATCCCCTTTCTGAGCAGGGCATCGCACACCCGAGCCGGGTCCACGGGAGGTTTTACAAGCAGGAAGTTGGCCTGGGAAGGATACACCTTGCAGCCGCACGCCTCCATTCCCCGGACCAGTTGCTCTTTGCCCTTAAGCACGGTGGTGCGCGTGGCCTCGATAAAGGGCGTATCGTTGATGGCCGCTATCCCGGCCTTTTCCGCCAGAATATTCACGCTGAAGGGGGGGCGGGTACGCATGAGGTAATCGGCCAGATCCGGCGGCATGATGCCATATCCCAGGCGCAATCCTGCCAGGCCGAACAATTTGGAAAAGGTACGCAAAAGGACAATATTGGACGCATTTTCAAACAACCGCAGCATGGAATAGGTTTCCAGGGGATCACTGAAATCGATATAAGCCTCGTCCACCACCAGGGTCGCCTGCTCGGGAATGCGCCTGGCCAGGTCCAGAATCTCCGAGGCCGGGGCAGCATAGCCCGAAGGGTTGTCCGGATTGGTGACAAAGACAATCCTTGTCCTTTCATCCATGATCTGAAGCAATCCGTCCCAGGAAAAGGAAAAATCCCGGTTCAGGGGAGCCTGTCTGAATGCCACGCCGCACAGCTTCGACTGGACCTTGTACATACTGAAGCAGGGATCAAAGGCAACCACATTGTCCACTCCGGGCCGGGCCATGACCCGGATGAGCAGATCAATGATCTCGTCGGAGCCATTACCGCACACAATACACGTATCAGCAATGCCGAGATGCTCGGCCAGGGCCTTGCGCAAAACCGGATTTCCGGCCTGGGCATAGCGAAAGGCCAGAGAAGCGTTCTTGCAGATGACATCCTGGACAACGGGTGAGGTTCCAAGGGGATTCTCATTGCTGGCCAGCTTGATGACCGAAGTCAGCTGGTAGGCCGCCTTGATCTCGTCAATGGACCGACCGGCCACATAGGGTTCAAAGTCCCGTATATCGGGACGAATACGCGTATTGCTCATGGTTCTGGTTTTCCTTGATGCAATAGGGTTGGACAAAGAACAGAAAAGGTACACCCATACCCGCGCAAACGGGTATGGGTGATCGCTGCAAGGACCAAACGTGCTGCATCCTATCCCAGGGAAGCCAGTTTCCGGTCAAAGGTTTGATCACTTTTGATCAGACGCAGGAAAATGCCCCTGGGAGTCAGTTCGGAGACAACACCGTACAGATTGTGCCACACAGGCACGACTTCGACACGTCCCCAATGTTCGTTCATAACGAACACATCCACCTGCAAGGTTTCACCCATGACATAGGACCGGGTACCGGGCAGCAGAAATCCCTTCTGGCCCAGAAAATCACTCTTCCAGATGGAGGAAAAATCCTTGAGTGCGTTACATTTGAGTTGCATGGCCGAATACGTTGTCCCCCGTTCCGCAAGGTGGTTCAATCAAGAATCCTGGGCCTGATGAAGATGAGCAGTTCTTCCTTCTGGTAGGAAGTGCTTTCATTCTTGAACAGCCAGCCCATGCCGGGAATGGAAGCCAGGCCCGGCACCCGGTCCTCGATGTTGGTTTCCGTGGACTTCTGAACCCCACCGATGACAATCGTCTCGTTATTGCTGACAATCATCTTGGTCTTGGTGGAACGGGTGGAGATATCATCGCCAGCCGGCGCGTCATCACTGATATCCAGATCCAAGATGAGCTTGTCGTCAGGAGTGATCTGTGGCTGCACCGACAGGGACAAAATGGCGTCATTGTACTCGGTGGTGGTCCCGCCGCTTTCGGATTCCGCCTGAGAGGCGACCTTGGTCCCCTGCTTGATCTCGGCCCGGTTGTTGTTCAGGGTAACCACGCGCGGGGAGGAAATGGTCTTGGCGATATTCTTGAGCTCTCCGAGCCTGAGCTGGGCGTCCAGGGTAAAGAGATCCAGCCCGGCAATCTTGGCAAAATTCACCCCGGCGTCCATGCCGCCCACACTTGAAGGCAAGGTCACGCCGTTGACATTGAACGTCCGGGTATACCGGGAATTGGCATCATTGTGATCATAGGAACCCGACCAGTTGATGCCCAGACTGCGCTGAAAATCATCCGTGGCGTAGACGATCCTGGCCTCGATGAGCACCTGACGTTCAGGCCGATCCAGTTTGTTGATCACGGCCGCTATCTTGTCCAGCTGGGATCCGGCATCCCGGATGATGAGCATATTGGTTCGGGCGTCCTGGCTGATCTTGCCCCTGGGGGAGAGGAATTCCCGAACCTTGGGTTCGATTTCCGCGGCCGTACTGTAATTGATCTGCATGTACCTGGTCTGCAGCGGTTCCAGGCTGCTCAAGCTTTCCCTGGCCTGCAAGGCCGCTTCCCTGGCCCGGCGCAGTTGATCCCGTTCGCTTTCCAGCTGCTTGGTCGTGGCAATGCGCATGATGTTGCCCTTGACGACCATCCCGAGGCCCTTTTGAAGCAGCACCAGATCCAGGGCCTGATCCCAGGGAATATCCTGAAGTTTCAGGGAGATCTTGCCCTTGACATTTTCGTCGATGATCAGATTGTGTCGGCTCACCTCGGCAATGAGACGCAGGACAAGTTCCACGTCAGCATCCTGCAGGTCAATGGAAATCTTCTGCCCGGAATATTCCCTTTTCATGCCTGGAAACAGGGTGTTCATTTCCAGAAGTTCCGCCTGATCCCTGGTCTTCACCGCCTCCTGCACCGAAACGGTCGAGGGCCTGGCCGCCTGACGTCGTCTGGCATCGCGCTCGCTGCGGTCAATCTCCTGGGTCAGAAATTGAAGCACAAGCCCATCCGGCTTGGTCTCCACATGAAAGGGGACCCTCTGGGCAGTGAGCATGGTCAACAGCACGCCGTCCTGCACGTTGCGGAACAGGGCCGAATCAATGACCGTTGCAAATTCTTCCAGCCTGTACAGCCGCGCCAAGCGCTGGGGAATATGCGCATTTTCAAAAAGAAAGGTCATCTTCCCCTCTTCCCCGTTCTGGGGCATCAACCGGACATCCGGCCCCACATGCAGGGTGACGAAGAGATTGCCGGCCTTGTTGCGAGAAAAATCAATGCCCCGGAAGGCATGGGATGCATCCTGTTTGCGCGCCTGTCCGGCAACCTTGCCGTTCGGTGGAACGAGCATGAGCTGCAAAAGGGACGAGGAGGGACGGGACACCAAGAACTGGGCCTTGCGGGCAAGTTCCAGCTCTATCCGGTCCCATTGGCCGCCAGGATTCGGGCTGGACGTCCACCTGGAGACCACGCCCACGCCCTCGCGTGGAAGGGCCACCGGCTTTAGGGGCGGAGAAAAGGTCAATGAAAAGCGTTGCCCATCCATTGCCGGCACCACATCTGTTTTCGCATCCATGGGAATGCGCACATAGGTTTTACCGTCCGCTACCCAGGCCGCAACAACGTTGCTGGATGGATCCTTGGCAAGAATCCCGGGGTGGGAGGACGATTGCGACGAGGCAGGACCGGTCGCTGCAACAGGCTTGGTCCTGCCAGCGGGAGTACACCCCGCAAGACAGATCATGCTGGCCCATACCAGGCATCCAACCAGAGCAATCCGCCTCATCCAATGCATGTCAATCATGTTGAACCCCTTGTTTCCTGTGCAGTTTGATGAGCACATCCCTGGTTATTTGCTTGCCAAAAATATCACGGCCCTGTTCCCGAACAATGATCGCCTCCGGAGTAATCGTATCCACGACCCCATTATGCCTGCCCACGCGCATTCCCTTGCGTAAAACAAACCCCTTGCCATCCGGAAGCTGAACCATGGCCATGGATTGCTTGTTCCCTGCGGGATACCACACGATGCCCACGGCCGTGAGCTGGGTAACGTCAATCTTTTCCAAGGGCGTCAGGGGACGGGACAAGGGGACCTCTTCGGCCTGCAGCGCAGGAGGTTCTTCCTTGCGGATAAAGGGGACAAAAGGGTCGGTGGTGACCAGGGGATCGTATCGATACGATGAAGGCTGCATCCATGCAGGCATTTCCCCGGAAAGGGACGGCGCTTCCTCGTGCCCGGGAACCTGTCCTTCGGCATGCACGAACATGGACGGACCTCCATGCCCAAGACCCCAGAGGACGATCATTCCCCAAACAACATGGCGCACTCGCATCATTCTAGTCATGGCAGGATCTGCTCTCCGGAATCACGTTCACAAGGACCTATTTCTTGGATTTCTTTGCCTGCTTGGCGGCTCGTTCCTCGTGGGTCAATGCCCTAAAAACGATCAGAGTGCTGTCCGCCCCCAGCAGGGCCCCCTGTCTGCCTGGCTGCTGTCCCGCAGGTTGCAGCCGCAGGGATTGAAGCTGAACCAGACGATCCAATCGGGACAATTTGTCGAAAAAGCGCATCAGATTGTGAAAGCTCCCCCGAAGACGCAGACTCACGTTTCTTGAAGCATACAGTTCGCCCACGGTTTCCCTGCCCGGGGTAAAGGACATGAAGCTCACACCCATCTCCTGGGCCAGCATCTCAAAGGAGGCCAGCAGACGTTCCAATGCCTGGGTATCCTTGGGAAGCAAGGTCTGGGCAAAAAGGAACTCGGATTGTTTGGCGTTGACCTTTTTCTCGAGAGCGGGAAGCTGCAGGGAAATAGTTGTAAACCGCTTGATGTCGCTATTGACCTTGGAAATACTCTTGTGCAGCTTGATCATGGTTTCAAGCTGGGGGCTCAGAAAAAAATACCAGTAACAACCGCCCACCACCACCAGAAGGCCAAGCATGATCAGGATCTTGTGCCAGATGGTCAGCTGTTCCAATGTCCGGGTCAGATCCTGTCTACTCATTATCGCCCTCCTCCTTGTTCCCAGGAGGAACGGCTGTCACGGAACATTGAAACTCCACAAGCCCGAGATCCTGAATGGAACGCAGCTGGGTTCTTCGGGTAATCACCTTGGCAATGAATGGAGAGTCACGCAACCCTTCAACATAGCGAGCAAAAACCTGGTTATCAAGGGCTACACCCTTCATTTCGATGGTGTTTTGGCCGTTCAGGGACAAGGTTTCGAGCCAGATTTTTTCTCCGGGCATGCGGGAGACAATGGCATCCAGATAGCGAACCGGCAATCCCTGACGGACCCGAATGGTCCGGATGGCGGCGATTTGGGCCTCCAACCCCTCAAGTTCCCTTTTGAGCTTGTTCACCTTGCCCACTTGAACCAGCAAGGCGCTTTTCACGGCCTGCCGCTGCTTGAGGGTCGCCTCCAGAGTCGTTATGCGGGAATGGACAAAATAATATCCGATTCCCATGCCCACCAGCAGCACACCAAGAAACACACCTGCCCAGAAAAGTTCCAGATGAATGTGCGATATGCGGGCCCGGCGCTTCTGGGGCAAAAGATTGATGGTAATCATTGGCAACCCCGCAAGGCCAAACCCGTGGGAATGGCAAATTGAGGTCCAACCGTTCTGATGTACCGGCTATCAAACTGATTCGAGTCCACATGGATCGTGCGCCAGGGGTCAAACGCGCTCACCTCCATGTCCAGCTCATGGGCAAGCAGGGGAAGCAATCCCGCAAGCAGGCTCCCCCCTCCGGAAACATGGAGGGTCTTGGGCAGGGACGTGATGGAGGTCGAGGTTTGGAAAAACTGCTCGACCCGCTTGATTTCACGGCACCAGTCCCGACATCTCTCCCTGATGGCCCGGGTTATCTGTTCACGCTGTGCGGAAGAAAGGCTTTCTGGCCCCTCCAGTTTGAGGGCCTCGGCTTCACCAAGGGGAATATCGAGTTGCCTGGCGAGAGTTTGGGTGATCTGCTGCCCCCCGAACCCGAGTTCCCGGAAATAAAAGGGGCGATGGGGCTCATATACCCCGAGGATGCTTTGGGTGGCCCCGATATCCAGCAGATAGGCAGGCTGAGTCTGTTCGGGATAGTTGAATTCAAAACAATTGCTCAAGGCAAAAGCATCCACATCAACCACCGAAAGAGAGAGGCCGCCAACCTCAAGAGTCGCCTCAAGATCCATGACCACTTTCTTCTTGGTGGCCACCACCATCACGTCGGCCTTTTTCGCTTTTTTGTCCGGGGGGTCAATGCAATGAAAATCGAGATACAAGTCAGCCAAATCAAAGGGAATCTGTTCACGGGCCTCTTTTTCAACAACAGCCCGCATATCCTTGGCAAGAGGCAGCTGCATGTGTTTGACAATGATCTCGTGCCCCCGCAGGGAGGAAATCACGACCTTGTCCTTGAAGGCCATGGAGGTATGCAGGGCCTTGGCCGCAGCACCAACGGCCTTGGCGTCCCCCTTGCTCTGGAGAGGCAGGTTCATGTGTCCCACCCGTTCCAGCCGGACCCCCTGCCGTCCCTTGCGCAGACATATCATTTTGAGCCACGAGGTGCCCAAATCCAGGCCGCATGCAGTGGTCTTCTTGTGCAAAAAAGGAATCAAGGCCGACCTTCCCGGTGGTTGCTCCAGTCTCGAGGTCCCGTCCAGCAAGGCGGAACGGGACTTCGAGACGGATCAGTATCTTCAATCAACACATGTATGACATCCCCCTACTAGGCAGAAGGCCTGATTGTCAAAACAGGCACCGAGGACGTCTGGACAACCTTTTCGGCTACGGAGCCAAAGAGAATCCGGTCAATGCCCTTGCGTCCGTGAGTTCCCATGATGATCATGTCCACCTTGTGTTCCTGGGCGTAATCAAGGATTTCTTCTGCCGCATATCCGGTAACAACAGCGCCTTCGGCATCGCACTTGTCAAAGCGTTCTTCCAGAAAAGCGTCCATGGTCTTTTCCGCACCGGAAACAATTTCTCCCACAAAACTTTCAATGGAAGTCGGCGGGACATGAAAACCCACATACTGGGTCAGGGATGGGGCCACGTACAGCACCTTGACCTTGGCCCCGAGGGCATTGGCCATGGTTTGCGAATAATCAGCCACTTCGGCGCTGTGTTCGGAAAAATCAACCGCACAAAGAATTGTTTTGATCTGTGCCATACTTCCTCCTTGTTGTGTACAAGCAAAATCGTCTATGAGATGTCGTGCAAACGTCAATCAGCCATTGATCCATTACCCATTTTCCTTGGCAAATAGCCTAAAAGCCTTCCTCAAACAAGCAAAAATTAAAGGAAAGCGCCTTGGCATGGACAATATGCAGACGCTGATTATACGAAGAGTTTCCATCCGGGCAACACGGTATGGCGTTGTGCCTTACAACTCTCTTACCATTTCTTCCCAAGGAGTTATATATGCCTCTTTTTGAATTTACCTGCAAAGCATGCCATGAGACCTTCGAGGAAATCACCTCTTCGACCTCCCGCAAAACCATCACCTGCCCCAAGTGCGGGTCACACGATGTGCAGAAACTGGTTTCTGCCACGGTCATGACCCGCAAGGGGTCATCGTTGACCGGGGGAGGCTCCTGCGGTGGTTCAGGCGGTTTTTCCTGAGCCGGCTGAACCTGCCCCCGTGCGGGGTGGTACACGCATGGTTGTCATTGTCGGACATCATCAGAAAAGGGCATTGCCGCATCAAGCCGGCAATGCCCTTTCTACTCCCTGGCAAACCTCCCTCACCTGGAAGGCGAGCTAGCCTCAAGAAAAGTCTGCATGCATCCGGCCAAGCGGTCGATCCCTTCACGGATCCGCTTGGGATCGGAATTGGAAAAATTGAGTCGCAGGGTATGTTCCCCCGAGCCATCCACATAAAACGGGGTTCCCGGAACAAAAGCCACCTTGGCCGCAATGGCCAGGTCAAAAAGCTCCATGGCCCTGTACCCTTCAGGCAGTTCGATCCACACGAACATCCCCCCTTCAGGCCTTATATACCGCAACCCGTCGGGCATTGAAACGTCAAGGGCCTCGCACATCACCTCGCACTGCTCCCCATAGCGCTGGCAGATGCGGGCGATATGACGGGTCATGTCATTGTCCGCAAGATACCTGGCCATGACCTGCTGGGTAAAGGTGCTGGTGTGCAGGTCGGATGCCTGTTTGGCCCGAACGGCCATATCCCGGAGAGCATCGTCGGTCACCACCATCCATCCCAGACGCATGCCCGGAGAAGCGATCTTGGAAAAGGATCCCAACAGGACCGAACGGCCCCTTGTCAAGGAAAACAGCAAGGGTTGCGGACTGCCTGCAAACCGCAGTTCGCCATAGGGATCGTCCTCCACGAACAGAACGTCCGGATAGCGTTTCAAAAGATCGGCCAATGCCTGACGGGCCGCATGATCATAGGTCATGCCCGAGGGATTCTGAAAATTGGGAACCGCATAGAAAATCTTGGGATGCGCGGTCTCGAAGATCCGTTCGAGTTCGTCCAGATCAGGTCCGCCGTTTTGCAGGGATACGGTCTGAAACACGGGTTCAAACAGGCCAAAGGACTGGATGGCTCCGAGATATCCGGGGCGCTCCATGACCACGGTATCCCCGGGATTGACGAGGATCTTGCCCAGAATGTCCAGACATTGCTGGGATCCCGTGGTCACAATGATATGATCGGGATCCACCTGCACACCCTTGGCCACATATCGGGCGGCAATGGCCTCGCGCAAGGGGGGAAACCCCTCGGTGGTGGAATACTGCAGGGCTGCAGGCCCCACTTCGTCAAGCACATCCCGGGCAGCCCTACTCATCTCCTGGACCGGAAAAAGCTCGGGATTGGGCAGCCCGCCGGCAAAGGAAATGATGGACGGATCAGCCGTAACCTTGAGAATCTCCCGAATAAACGACCTGGGAACCGATTGAATCCGCTGTGAAAACCGTTCTTGTATCATGCAACTGACATCCTTGTTTAAAAGTAAACCATTATGATGGGGTTTTATCATTCAAGATGCAAAATCTGTTTACATTAACAAAAAGGGGCATTTGAAACCTGGCAGCATTGATTGCCATCAGGCCCTTCTCTCTGAAGGTGAAAACCTTGTGCAGGGTTCAGGAGCCGATCATCCACCTAGCCACGGCAACCAGAAACATGCCCGTGAAAATGGCCCCGAAAAAACTCCTTGTCCTCCAGGCAACCAGGAACGTGGGCAGGGCGACCCACAGGAAGAGGTTGTCCATGCCGAAATGAAGATTCCCGTCCCGCAGTACCAGATCGGGAACGAGCAGGGCCGAAAGCACGGTCGTGGGGATAAATCCAAGCCACCGGATCAGGGCTGGCGGCATGTTTCTGGACGCCAGCGCGACTACGGGGAGCATCCTCGGGATATACGTGACCACCAGCATCCCGCAAATGGTCATGAACATTATTTTCTGATCCACGTTTCCACCCCCAGTCCCAGGGTTGCGGCGACAACCGTCGCCAGAATGACATGAAAATGATCAAGGCCGACCAGAGCCAGGACCACGGACAGGATACCGGCGATCAGGGCCACCAGCACATGCATGGGCTCCTTGATCTGGGCCACCAGCAGGGCAATGAACATGGCGGGCAGCGCATAATCCAGCCCGATGGGCTTTACATCCGTGATGAGCGTGCTGGCCACCATACCCAACCAGGTTCCCAAGACCCAGGCCAGCTGGGCGATCACGTTGATGCAGAAGGTTTCGCTTTTGAGCTGCTTGCCCTGGAAATATCGCGTGGAGTGCAGGGCAAAGGTTTCATCTGTGAGCTCAAAGGCAAACAGGGCCAGCTGCCATTTTTTCCAGGATCTGAGGTGCGGAGACAGGGATGCGGACATGAGCAGATGGCGCAGATTGACCACAAAGGTGGTCACAATGACCGACAGAGGGGGAACGCCTGCGGCCATGAGGCCCACGGCAATAAGTTGGGCCGATCCGGCAAAGACCATGACGGACATGAGCAGTGTGTTCAGCGGTGATAATCCCACCTTCTGGGCCAGCACCCCGTAGGCAAACCCAACCGGGATGTATCCCATGACAATGGGCGCGGTCTGTTTGAATGCGTTAATGAAAATCCGCATGGATTCCCCCTGTCCGACCTCCATGGTTTGTTCCATGATCAATGCCTCCCAGTATCCTGCCACGACCCTGGCCGTGTTCGTTTGTGCAGATTAGCTGTTGCTGGACGATGGTAAAACAGATAATCTGTTTGCAGTACAGATACAGATTCTCCCAAAACCGACCATAACAGATAAAACCGCCATGAACGAGCCATCTTCTTCCCAATTTCGTTATCAGGACGTGGAGGAGCACATCCAGGGACTCATAACCTCGGGAACCCTTACTCCGGGTGACCGACTTCCGTCTCTGCGCTCCCTGAGCACGCACATGCAAGTGAGCATCTCCACGGTCTCCCAGGCCTATGTGAGGCTCGAGGAACAGGGAGTGATCACGGCCAGGCCCAGATCGGGTTTTTTCGTAGCCCACAGGACACGCAAACTTCCTCCCTTTGCGGGCAATCCGCGACCGGCCCTCGAACCCACAACAGTGAACAGGAACCAACTCATAAGGACTGTGCTCGAGGCGGTGGGAGACACATCCCTTGTGCCTTTTGCCATTATTTCTCCGGCCAAGGAGCTTCTCCCGCACAAGGCCCTTTCGAAATTCATGCGCCAGGTTGTTGCACGGGATGATGGCACGTCCCTGAGCTATGCGCCCTGTGAAGGAGATTTGAGACTCCGCCGCCAGATCTGCTTCAGGTCCATTGACGCGGGCATATCCGTCCTGCCTCAGGATATCTTGGTCACCTTCGGGGCCATGGAGGCCCTGAACATCAGTCTGCGCACCGTTACCCGACCGGGAGACACCGTCCTTGTCCAGTCTCCCACCTATTTCTGTTTTCTTCAGCTTCTGGAGAATTGCGGACTGCGAGCCATTGAAATAGGATCGGACCCCAGAACTGGTGTTGATCCCGAGGATATTGCAACAGCCCTGGACACCTTTGACATCAAAGCCGGCATTCTGTCCTCCAACTTCAACAACCCCGACGGCAGTCTGACTCCTGAACCGGCCAAAAAAGCCATTGCCCACCTTTTCGAGGAACGGTCGATCCCCCTCATTGAGGACGATGTCTCGGGCGAGTTGCATTTCGAGGATACCCGACCGGGAACATACAAACAGCATGACCATACCGGGAACGTGATCTACTGCTCCTCCTTTTCCAAAACCCTCGCTCCGGGGTACCGGGTGGGATGGATGATACCGGGAAAACGCTACGATCAGGCACTGGAAATCAAGGCCACGTCCAGCGTGTGCTCGGCCACCCCCACCCAGATGGTCGTGGCCGCCTATCTGGAATCAGGGCAGTACGACCGCCATCTGCGACGGCTCAGGCAGGCGATTGCCAAACAGATGAAAACATTGCAGATGGCCATCACGGAACACTTTCCCCAAGGGACCCGTGCCACACGCCCCACAGGAGGCGCCGTACTCTGGGTCGAGCTGCCCGGGGACATCGATGCTGTGGATTACTTCTTCCGGGCCAAAAAGGCAGGCATCGGCATCGCCCCGGGGACCATCTTTTCCACCCAGGAGAATTACAATTCGTTCATCCGGCTCAGCTGTGACGGGATCTGGAATGCGGCCATGCAGGAAGGCATCGCAAAGCTGGGCAGCATAGCTGCAGACATGGCCGGGGAAAAGAGAGGAATCGCTGGTCGGCAGGGATAGGCGGGCAAACGGCAGGATATGACAATCACCATAACTCATGACAACAAGGATGCATCAATGTCTGACATCACCCTCAAAACCTGGATACTGGCCATCCGTCCCAAAACCCTGCCGGCAGCAGGCGGCCCGGTCATCGTGGGGACGGCAGTGGCCTTTGCCGATCACGCCTTCTCTCTGATTCCCGCTCTGGCGGCCCTGCTTGGCTGTCTCCTGCTCCAAATCGCGGTCAACCTGGCCAACGACTATTTCGATGGCATCAAGGGTATTGACCAAAACGACCGGCTCGGCCCGGTCAGGGTTACCCAAAGCGGTCTCATGGAACCCGGAACCGTGAAAAAGGCCATGATTCTTGTCCTTGGTCTGGCAGGGCTCATCGCCCTGTATCTCATGCATGTGGGAGGATGGCCCATCTTCTGGATTGCTGTGGCCTCCATCCTGGGCGCTTTGACCTACAGCGGCGGGCCCTTTCCCATGGCCTCCCACGGCCTGGCCGATTTCTTCGTGTTTGTCTTTTTCGGCCTCGTGGCCGTATGCGGTACCTATTACGTCCAGGCCCTGACCCTGACCTGGACGGTAGTCCTTCTTGCTGTTCCCGTGGGGTTCGTGATCACGGCCATTCTGGTGGTCAACAACTACCGGGACATAAAAACCGACGCGGCTGTAGGCAAACGCTCCCTGGCCGTGATCATCGGCCCCTCCCTGACCCGGATCCAATTCATGCTTCTCCTGGGTCTGACCTATGCGACACCCATTATCCTGGCAGCAGTGCGCCAGATTTCCGTGTGGGCGGCGCTGCTCCCCCTGCTCTCCCTGCCCCTGGCCCTTTCCTGTATCCGGCAGATGAATTCGCTGACAGGCACTCCCCTGAACCAGACCCTGGCCCAAACCGCCAAACTCTCCCTAATCTTCAGTCTGCTTTTGGCTCTTGGTCTGGTCTGCTGAACCCGAACCTGCAGGCCGTGGAAGACCATTACGGTACAGCCCACATCAATGGCACGGCCCAGGTACAAGCGAGCCCCTGATATACGCATGCACATCAGGGGCTCGCTTGTGTATTTCCCTCAAAGGTGCCGGGACCGGTCTTGCTGCTCTGGTTTATCTTTCAAAATACGTATATCCACGCAATCCGTCCGCATAGGCACTGACGATACGGCCCCGCTCCTGGGGGGTGATGCGTTTGTCCCGCACGGCCTGTTCAGCCATTTTGCGGAAATCCTCGAGCATGTTCTTGGGCACGTACTCAACATAGGAAAGCACGTCGGCCACCGAATCCCCGTCCACTTCTCGAACAAAGGAAAAGTCCCCGTCTTCGGAAATGCGGATACTGACCACGTTGGTATCTCCCAGCAGATTGTGCAGGTCGCCCAGGGTTTCCTGATAGGCACCCACCAAAAAAGCGCCCAGATAGTACTCCTCGTCATCTCGAAGCTCATGCAGGGGCAGGGTTCGCTTAACCCCGTGGATATCGATGAACCGGTCGATCTTGCCGTCGCAGTCACAGGTGATATCCGCCAGGGTGGCCTGTTTCACGGGCATTTCGTCCAGTCGATGAATGGGCATGATGGGAAAAAGATGATCAATGGCCCAGGCATCGGGGAGGGACTGAAATACACTGAAATTGCAATAATAAATATCAGCCAGGGCCTCGGGAAGGTGTTTGAGATCCTTGGGCACGAACTTCAGGTTCTTGAGCTCTCTGGCCACACGCAGAATGATGTGCCAGAAGATCTTCTCCGCCAGAGACCGCTGCCGGAGAGTAAGCTGCCCGTGCTTGAACAACTGTCTGGCCTCGTCGCGATAATACATGGCGTCGTTGTAGCATTCCTGGAGATTCTTCAGGGACAGCACATCCCGGACTTCGAACAGATTGGCAATGATCTCGGGATCATCTTTGTCCGGCCCATCCGGGAGTTCAGGGGCTTCAAAACGGCTGACATCCAGAACATTGAACAGCAGGATGGAATAATAGGCCACCGTGGCCCGGCCCGATTCGGTAATGATCACGGGATGGGCGATGGCGTCATCATCCAGTGTGGTCATGATGGTATCGATGATGTCCGCGCAGTACTCGTCAAGGGTATAGTTGCGGCTGTTGGTGTAATTGGTGTGCGATCCGTCATAGTCCACGGCCAGCCCCCCCCCAAGATCCAGATAGCCCATGGGCGCGCCCTCGGTCACCAGACCGGCATAAACCCGGCAGGCCTCGAGTACGGCAAACCTGAGATCCCGGATATTGGGGATCTGGGAGCCAAGATGATAATGCAGCAACTGGAGGCAATGGAGCATGTTGTGCTCCTTGAGGGTATCCACAACCTCGACCACCTGGGTTGCCGAAAGTCCGAAAATGGAGCGGTCCCCACCGGAATCCGTCCAATGCCCCCCGGCCTGGGTGGAGAGCTTGATGCGCACGCCAATGAGGGGCTGAATGCCCAAAACCCTGGATCGTTCAAGGACCAGCGACAGTTCGCTGGGCATCTCCAGAACAAAGAAACATTTGACCCCCATCTTGGTGGCGTACAGCCCGAGATCCACGAATTCCTCATCCTTGTAACCGTTGCAGATCAAACAGGCCTCACGATCCCTGAGAAGCGACAGGGCCGCAATGAGCTCGGCCTTGCTTCCGGCCTCAAGCCCGTGATGGTACTGTTCCCCAAACCGGGCTATTTCCTCCACTACCTGCTGCTGCTGGTTGACCTTGATGGGAAAGACTCCCCTGAAGGCGCCCTTGTACTCGAACTCCTTCATTTTGGCCCTGAACGTTTCGTGCATGGTGCGTATCTGGGAATCAAGAATGTTTTCGATACGCAGGAGCACGGGCATTTCATATCCCCGATCCCGGATACCGGCAATGACCTCGGTCAGATCCACGGCCACGTCCCGATTGTTGGGAAAAGGGGTCACCACCACGTTCCCCTTGGGAGAGATATCAAAGTATCCGATCCCCCAGCTCTGGATATTGTACAGATCCGCAGCATCCTGAACGGACCAGCGTTCCAATGCCTGTTTCTTGATCATGACAAACATCCCCATTGTTTCAACGATGCGGAAACACGCAAGAAAGCCCACTTGTTCCCGGAATTCGCAACATCGCATTGCTCGCCCGTTCATGCCCTGTCCTGGGACACGAACTCCAAGCCACAATGCTCGTAAACCCTTTGTCCGGAAGATGTAAACGGGAAAAACGGCCAGGAACATCGACCAGGACCACCTGGGCACAGCACCCTATCGTACAGACTGGTAATACCTTCCAGGGGTTGTCCCAAGACACCTCCGCGGGAAAACCCGGGGGTAACCGGTTGCCAAGCCAAGGGACCTTGGGGTAATCGTGGGGCGTCACCGGGAACGGCAGGATCCCCCTCTTTGCCAATGACCACATGGTCCCTTTTCCGGCACGATCTCTCGATCCTTGCCGTGGTCTGTCCCTTGCCAACCATTCCCTGCCCCTGCCCGCCCCCTTGTTTTCTGGCTGGCGAGCCATGAATTGAGTCCCTCTCCTGCTGCAGGTAGCCTGGAGAGGTATTGTTTTTCAACCCATACGATGTGTCTCTGCCCAAGGCATACCTGCAGGCACATCATGCAACCAAGAGAGTACTCCTGGCATGATCGGTAATGAAATCCTGTGGACCGGATTTGCCCTGCTGGACCTTGCGGCGGTCCTTGCCGTTTTCCGCTTCTTTGGTCGGGCAGGTCTTCTGGCCATGATCGTCTTCAGCCTGCTGACATGCAACATCCAGGTCATCAAGACTGTCCAGCTGTTCGGTATCACCACCACCCTTGGCAATGTCCTGTACGCCAGTGTCTTTCTGTCCACCGACATCCTGGGCGAATTTTACGGCAAAAAGGCTGCCCAACAAGGAGTCCTGCTGGGATTCACAGCGCTGATCCTGGTAACCGTGTACATGCACATTGCCCTGTACTTCACGCCGGCGGCCAACGACTTTGCCCAGCCCCACCTGCAGGCCATCTTCGGGTTCATGCCCCGCATCGCCCTGGGCAGCATGCTGGCCTATCTGGTTTCCCAATGGCATGATGTGTGGGCCTTCCACCTGCTCAAGTCATGGACCCGCGGCAAATACCTGTGGATCAGGAACAACGGATCCACCTTGATCAGCCAGGCATTGGATACCCTGGTCTTTTGCACCATTGCCTTCTGGGGAGTCTTTGAAACATCCGTCTGGGTACAGATTGTCCTGTCCACCTATCTGATGAAAACCATCATGGGCATTCTGGACACCCCGTTCATTTACCTGGCGCGACACATCCACAAGGGACGCCCGGAAACGGAGAAGCAGGCATCGGCCTGATCCGTTCCGCCAGACCTTTGCTCTATCAGAAAATCCCGACAGGACACGTATCCTGCCGGGATTTTCTGATGAGAGCCACATCACAACGGGGAGTGCCTGTCCTCAGCCGGACAACAGCATCGCATCCCCCTGTCCGCACATACATGGCCAGGCCGGTACCATCATGTCTGCGTCAATGCACCGGATTTCCTGTTGTTTTTTTCCGCGTACTACCCCGCATGGCAAACCGCTGCCAGGGAGCGAACTGATAGACCGCAAGCATGGCCATGGACTGGATGACCATGGAGATGAACATGGCGATCCAGATGCCTTCGGCATCGGCAAAGAACACATGTCCGAGATACCAGGCAAGGGGAAGGCGGATGAGCCATGACGAGGTGCCCGTGACCCCCATCTGATACATGGTCGCCCCCGCCCCGGACAGGGCACCACCCAGAACCATGGACACGACCACAAAGGGCAAGGCGGCCAGATTATAATAGAGATAGCTCACAGCCACGGCGTGCACCGCAGGATCAGGGGCCACAAAAAGGGCGATATCATCCAGCCAGGTCCAGGCCAGGGCCGTGACCACGGACACCACAACCAGACCCAAACCGAGGATTCGATACCCGAAACGCTTGGCTTCCTGGGGTTCTCCAGCTCCAAGATAATGACCGACCAAAATGGCTGCCGTAAAATTGAAAGCAAACCCGGGCAAAAAAAACAAGGATTCCACCCGAAGCCCGGCGCTCATCCCGGCCAGGGCCACCACTTCTCCACTGGGCAGAGAGGCGGTGATGGAAAACAGCAGCAGATAGGCGGAATGCCAAATGAGCTGCATGAGTCCGGCTGGCCAGGCCACCTTGAACAGATAGGGCAGCGCGCACCTGACCCACTTCCACGGAGCAAAGCTCTTGCGGGCCAGGGCTCCTGTTCTTGCCAGAACCAGGAGATTGAAAAGCGTACCCATAAGCACCGAAGCAAAGGTGGCCCAGGCCAATCCCTTGTAGCCCAGGTTGGGCAGGCCAAAATAGCCGAGTCCGAACCCGAGATCTCCCAGCGTATTCACGGTGGTCACGAGAATGATGGAATACAGCGGGCACATAACCTGCTTTCTGGCCCTGAAAATGGCGTTGCTGATGATGAACAGATAATAGGCCGGAAGAATGAACAAATACACGTTGAACAAGTACCGGGCCACATCCTCCACGCCTGCGGGGATTTGAAGCACGCCGAAAAGCAGGGGCCGTGCCGCAAGTCCCCCCACAAAGAGAACGATCCCGAGAACCGCACCGGCTTCAAGACCCAACCCCACATAGCGTTGCACCCGCCGAAACAGTCCGGCTCCTGCGGACTGGCTGATGGCCGCCACACTCCCGTTGGCAAAGGCCATGGCAACAACCAGGAAAAAAAACTGGGCCTGGGTGATGATTCCCATGCAGGCCTGCACGTTGCGGCCCAGTCTTCCGGCTACCCAGACATCCACAAACCCGATGGCAAAATGAAAAAACATCATCACCACCTGAGGCCATGAAAGTTTCCAGATATTCCGGTACGGCGATTTGATGATGGCCATGTGCGAAGATGATGTGTTCACAAGTACTCCCTGGAATGACTGCAATCCCTACAAGGGAAAATCCGGTGTAAAGAAGAAAGCGTTTTGACGAAAACGGAAAAAAGGCCTAGTAATCACCAAACGATACAAAATTCCTACTCATATACTCGAACATCGAAATCAACCAGCAGCTTACCAAGGAGGCAACCATGCTGATCAGCGAATGGATGACCCGTGACGTGATCACCGTGACCCCGGAAACATCGATGATGAAGGCGTCCAAGATACTCAAGGAAAAAAACATCCGCAGGCTTCCCGTGGTGGATGATAACGGCAAGATGGTTGGCATTGTCACCGACAGGGACATCAAGGAAGCCTCCCCTTCCAAGGCCACCACACTGGACGTCCATGAGCTCTACTACCTGCTGTCGGAGATCAAGATCAAGGATATCATGACCAAAAATCCGTTCTGCGTGAACGAAAAAGGCACGGTTGAAAAGGCCGCCGTTGTCATGCGCGAGAAAAAGGTCGAGGGACTTCCCGTGGTCGACGATGACGAAAAGGTTGTGGGGATCATCACGGAAACGGATATCTTCAACGTCATGATCGATATCACCGGCGTGTATCACGGTGCCCTGCAAATGGGTTTCAAACTACCCAACACCCCAGGTTCCCTGAAAGAAATTCTGAGTGACCTGCGGGCCTCCAAGGCCAGGATCATCAGCATTCTGACGTCCTATGAACAGGGGGGGCCTGACACCAGGCACGTATACATCCGTATTGCGGACATGGACAAGTCCGAAGAAAAACAGCTTCAAAAATCCCTGCAGGAAAAATACAATCTCATGTACTGGGTCCGGGATACCGTCCACCCGACGGCGTTGTAGACTCCTGAAACATGCACCACATCTTCAAGGCGGGCTTCATGCCCGCCTTTTTTTTGGATGTTCCTACGATTCCCTGGCAACGCGGAGACGGAAAAAAAAAGGAAGGCACAGGAGCATGACTCCTCCCAGCAGGGAAAACGCGTAGCTGAACCCGATCCCGTCAGCAATGGCGGCCATGCACAGGGGCAACAGGCCGCTGCCCGCAATCCCGCCAATGGTCACGCACAGGGACACGGCCAGATCATTCATCCCCGCAGGAGCTATGGTTGAAAGGGCTGCGAATCCTGCCGGGAAAAAGCAGACCACGAAAACCGGCTGCACAAAAAGCATGGCAACAACCCAGCCAAGGGGCCCCCAGCCAAGGGCAATGGTGGAAAGACCCGCGCTCCCCACAAACAGAATCAGGGCGGCTTTGACCCCCAGACGATCCGTGAGCCACCCCGCCCCCACAAGCATGATCAGCCCCAGAACCCGACTCAGGGACAAAAGCATGTTGGCGCTCTCACGGGCCAATTCGAAATCATGCACCAGATACAGGGGAAGCAGGTTGTACACCCCGATTTCCATGGCAATGGACAGGCCGAAACCCACCGTCAAGATCCAGAAGGCGGGATTTCTGACAATAACCTTGATATTGCCAAGGCTCGGCATTTGACCGGCAAACCTGCCTGCACGTCCCATGCTCAGGTAGGCAAGCCCCACGAGAAAACATACACCGGCAAAAAGATAAAAGACCGTTCTCCAGGTTCCAAACAAAAAGACCCCCTCTACCACCAGGGGGGCGGCCAAAAAGGCCACGCTGGGAGCGGTTTCGTGCAGGGCAAAGGCCTTGCCCCAATGCTTCACCGGCACCACCTCGGTAATGCTGGCCGCTCCTGATCCCAGATACAGTCCTCCGCCGATCCCGATGAGAAAGAGTCCGGCCATCATCCCCCACACGCAGGTGGACATGCCGGTCATTCCCAGGGCCGCGCCCAGGGTGAACAAAGACAGCACAACGGTTTTATGATGGGTCAGCCGGCAGGAAACAAAACCCGAGCAAAACAGGGCAACGCTGTAGCCGATAGAAGTGGCCAGAAACAGCCATCCCGTCCGGGATATGGACAGGGAAAAGGCCTCCTGAACCGGTACGATCAGGGGACTGAGAATGATCCTGGAAAAGAAATTGATCCAGAAAATACCGGTCAGAGCAAGCAGAGGCAAAAGGATATGTCTCTTTCCCCTGAGATGTAATGCTTCCAAGACATGTATCCATTGGTTGGAGTGGTGATTTCGGTCCGAATTCCATGCAAAAAAGGCCTTTGGTGTGCGAGATGTTCAGGCGTAGCCCTGTGCGGGCACCTGACACTCAGGGTTCAGATGGCAGAGGCGGGATCCCGGTCGCCCGTCTCCCACCAGGCTCCCCCACTTTCACGCGTACCCTTGCTGCGCACTCCCATCATCAACACTGCACCACACTCTGGGCCAGGCCGCCCAGGGATGTTTCCTTGTATTTGGTGCACATGTCACGGCCGGTTTCGGCCATGGCCCGGATGACCTGGTCAAGATCAACCTTGTGATTGCCCGGGATCTCGGCCGAAGCGATCAGAAACGCGGTATATGCCTTGAGCGCACCCATGGCATTGCGCTCGATGCAGGGGATCTGCACATAGCCCAATACCGGATCGCAGGTCAGCCCGAGGTGATGTTCCAGGGCGATCTCGGCCGCGTTTTCCGTGACCTGGAACCGGTACCCCAGGGCATAGGCCAGAAAGGATGCGGCCATGGCCGATGCCACACCGATCTCTCCCTGGCACCCCACATCCGCCCCGGCAATGGAGGCATTATGTCTGGCCAGAAATCCCACTGCAGCCGCAGCCATGAGCCCTTCGCGCAGTGCATGGGGAGCAATGTTTCTGTGATTTTTGAGGACATAGACCACCGCGGGCATGACCCCGCTGGAACCGGCCGTGGGCGCCGTAACAATGCGGTGACCGGCTGCGTTCTCCTCGGAGGCCCCAAAAGCGTAGGCGCTCAATGCGACCATGAGATGATCGGTTGAGTGGGTCATTTTGCAGGCCCGCCTGTACAAAACCGGCGCCTTGCGGTGCAACCCGATGGGGCCGGGAAGAATGCCTTCGGAACCGATCCCCGTATCCACGGCCTCTTCCATGGTCGTGATGATGTGATCGAGCCCTGCCGAGATCTCCCCTTCGGAGGCCCCGGTAAGGGCCTTCTCGTTGGCCAGGATGACCTCGTGCAAGCGGAGTTTTTCCGTGCGAAGGATCTTCTTGAGGCCCTCCATGGTGGCATAGGGATACGCAGGCATACCCCGGACCTCTTCCTTCTGCCCTTTCCACTGGATGAATCCGCCCCCAACGGAATAGTATTCCCGCTCAAAAAGGAGGGTCTGGTCATCCCCGAAGAGCCGAATGCTCAGAGTGTTGCTGAAGCAGGAATCCCTTTCAAAGGCATCGAACACAATGTCATCCCAGGTAAGGACACATTCGTTGGATCCGATGGCAACCCGGTATCCATCGGTATTGTCCCTGTCGAGACCATCCATGAACTCCGCCGAGCAGGTCCTGGGATTGGCTCCCAGAAGACCGGCCAACACGGCCCGATCCGTACCATGTCCCCGTCCTGTGGCGCTCAGGCTCCCGTAGAGATGGACCTTGATGGACACGGCCCTGGCAAGAATATCCTCGGGAAGGGTCCGAACCGTGGTGATGAAATCATACCCGGCCTTCATGGGGCCGATGGTATGGGAACTGGAAGGTCCGGGGCCAATCTTGAACAGCTCGAAAAGGGAAGTGGTTATGGGCTTCATGGGTGGCACCTCTGCATACGGGCTTGATTCCCCTCAATAATGGGGAGGCGGTGGCTCAGGCACATTGTTGTCATCCACGGCACGCACCTCCAGCAGTTTTTCAGCCAGGATACGTATCTGTCGCTCCAGCTCGTCAATCTGGCACTGCTGGGAAATCAGGGCCTGATTGAGTTTTTCAATGCTTCTTTCCTGAAAGGCAATCTGGGTCTGAAGTTTTTCAAGCTGATCGTCCATAAACCGTCTCCTTGCTCGGTCACGCTCACCCGTTGAGCGAGATTCTTCGTGTCCACCAGGATCTTTACGTGTCCATGAGACAAAAAACAATGGGCAAAAAGGGGGTTCCCTTCCTGCCCATTGTACATGCTGCTGATCGACCCGTACCGGATACACGCCCCCTGGCTACAACCTGTCACACGGCACGTCGCCGAGAAAATCTTCCATATCCTCCTCGATCATCCGTCCGTATTGACTCAACTGATATTGAGCACCGCACGCCGTGCAGTGCAACACCACGTTGCGTCAGGTCCTGACGGTTTGAAGGGGCTCGTAGCAGCGCAGGCAAAAAAACCGGGCATGGCCGCTCCGGCCGGTCCCTTGCCCGGGCGACCTGTCCTTGAGATGATGGCTCGAATCGTTGGGGTCGTTCTTTGGTCCAATAATCATAATCCGTGTTTCCTACAACGTAATGGTTACGGCGCAAGACGCCCTGTTGGCCTTTGCGCGGGCCTGTTCAACAGAAGTGCTCCGGGCCAGGGCCACACCCATGCGGCGGTGTCCCTTGACCTCGGGTTTGCCAAAAAGACGAATCTGGGTATCGGGTTCTTCCAGAGCCTTGTTCAGATTCCCGTAGGTGGTGGAAGTCGATGCCCCGCGGGCAATGATGACGCTTGAGGCTGACGGACCGTGAAAGGCAATCGACGGAATGGGAAGACCGAGAATGGCCCGGGCATGCAGGGCGAATTCCGAAAGATCCTGGGAAATCATGGTCACCATGCCGGTATCATGAGGCCGGGGAGAAACCTCGCTGAACAGGACCTCATCCCCCTTGACGAACAATTCAACCCCGAAAATGCCGTATCCCCCCAGGGCCGTGGTCACGGTCCGGGCGATACGTTCAGCTTCCCTGAGGGCGTTCTGGGACATGGGTTGCGGCTGCCAGGATTCCTGATAATCCCCGTTCTCCTGACGGTGACCAATGGGTCGACAAAAGGAGGTTCCGCCCACATGGCGAACCGTGAGCAAGGTAATCTCGTAATCAAAATCCACCAGGCCTTCGACAATGACCTCGCCCGCACCGGTCCTGCCCTCACTCTGGGACAACTCCCAGGCAGCCTCTATCTGATCCTCGCTTCGCACGGCCGATTGGCCGTGGCCTGACGAGCTCATGATGGGCTTGACCACGCAGGGGATGCCGATCTCTTCGACGGCCTGCACAAATTCCTCTTTGGTGGCGGCAAACCTGTAGGGTGACGTCTTGATGCCAAGCTCTTCGGCCGCCAACCGTCTGATCCCCTCCCGATTCATGGTCAGCCGGGTGGCCCGGGCCGTGGGAATGACCGTAAAGCCCTCGTCCTCCAATTCCTGCAGGGTATCCGTGGCAATGGCTTCAATCTCCGGGACGATATAATCCGGCTTTTCCTGCTCCACGATCTCGCGAAGCCTTGTGCCGTCCAGCATGGACAGGGTATAGGAACGATGGGCGACCTGCATGGCCGGCCCGTTTGCATACCGGTCAACAGCAATGACCTCCACACCGAGTCGCTGGAGTTCAATGACCACTTCCTTGCCCAGTTCTCCGGAACCGAGAAGAAGGACCTTGGTGGCCGTGGGTGAGAGGGGGGTTCCAATGGTAGTCATGATGTGCTCGCCTTGCTTGTGGTTGTTGACTCATCCTTCAGGGACTCATGGTGATAGAAAACCACTTCCACGGGTTCACGGGTTACCAGCCCCCCGGAAATCATGGGTTGGATGCTCTCCAGAAAGGGACGGACATGCTCGCTGTTGGCAACCATTTCCACGACCAGGGGCATGTTTTCGGCAATGCGGAGGATCTTGTTGGTCCGAACCCCGCGGACCCCGAACCCGGCAATGGCACGGGTTACCGTCCCGCCGGGCATGCCCAGGGACTGAGCCGTTGCAAGAAGCCGCTCATATACCGGAATGCCTTCGTACTTATCGTTTTCCCCGACATAAATCCTGATTCTTTCTGCATGATGGCGTAATGGCATGAACGTTCCCCTCCCTGGCCGTATTGGCGCTGCAACATTCTGATGGGACAAGCCGTCTTGAAAACCCGTTGACGCGGGGCTCTTTAGCCTATTTCCCTCAGGTTAGCCAGTCTGTTTGCCTCCCCTGCAAAATGGGCTTATTTTGCGCATATCACCTTCAAAAAGGCTTATTTTTCGCCCACTATCTTTCGCGAAATTTACAACCAATTGAAATAATAATATATAAAATCAGGCACCGTTCATGCATTAGACAACACGAGAATCAAGTTCGCTTGCCAATGCCTTTTTTCAACCCTGGAATCCGGATCTCATATGCGCCTTTGTCTGGCCTGCTATGGAAACCGTCTGGCGGTTCTTTTTGACAACGCCACAACCTTTCGCATCTATGATGTTGAAGATGAACATATTTGCCCCGCAGGGCACATTTCCCTCCCGTTCGCTGACCTCCCTTCCAAGGTCGCATCCATCATGTCCTGCGGGGTGAACACCCTTATCTGCGGGGGCATTTCCGGCTGCACCCTGCGACTGATCACGGGCGCCCAGCTTGAAGTCATTCCCTGGATCTGCGGGGAAATCGACGGGGTTCTTGCCGCCTGGCAGCGCAATACCCTTGACGATCTGACCATGCCCGGATGCAGGGGTACATGCAGAAACGGCGGACGGGGTCAGGGCCAAGGCCGAAGATGCGGCCACGCCCAGCAATACAAGGTAACCCCTTTGGGCAAACCTACCAACCACCATCAAGAAGAAGGATGAAGCATGAAAATCGCTATCAGTTCCCAGGGAAAGACTCTGAACAGCAAGGTTGATCCCCGATTCGGTCGCGCCAAGGGATTTGTGGTCTATGATCTGGAAACCGGATCCACGGCATACGCATCCAACGACCAGAACCTGAACATTGCCCAGGGTGCAGGTATCCAGACGGCACAAAACGTGGCCAAGACCGGAGCCCAGGCGGTCATCACCGGCAATATCGGCCCCAAGGCCTTTACTGCCCTCAAGCAGGGCGACATCACCATGTACCTGTTCACGAGCGGCACCGTAGGCGAGGCCATTGAGGCCTACAAGAAAGGTGATCTCACGCCTGCAACCGATGCCAACAAGCCGGGGCATTGGTAAGTTTTCAAACCATTGCATGGAACCATCCGGGATGCTGCCAGCAAACCATGCTTCCCGTGTTTCCATGGCTCAACCCGCGTAAGTTGGACTTTTTTTGCAAACACTTTGCGGCAACGATCTTTTTTCCTGGTCCCCTTACGGTGTTGCTGCCCACGATGCACTACTTGTGAGGCCACCAGGGGAACGACCACAACGCAACAAGGAGGAATGGATCATGCCAGGATTTGACGGAACAGGACCCAGGGGTCAGGGCCCCATGACAGGCGGTGGTTTCGGCCGCTGTTCGGGCACAGGATACGGCATGCGGCCCGGCTTTGGCCGGGGTGGCAACCGGGCCAGGGCATGGAGCCGGTTGACTCCTGCCGGCAGGCGAGTTGACGCACCCATGCAGCCCATGGACGAAACCCTTGACGCGGCCACGCTCGACAACAGGATCGCCACGCTGACCCGGGAATTGGAACAACTCAGGAAACAACGTCAGAACCTTGACTGATTCCCAATCCGTCTCATTGGGAACAGACCCACAAACATTGTTTCACCAACCAGGCAACAGGCCGTGTGCAGGCCGCACGGTCTGTTTGCTTGTGACACAAACCCCCTCATGCACCATCAGGAAACCATCATGCCCCCATCTTTTTCTCATACCCGGAAAGACCCTCAAACGTCCTCAACTTCCCCGACACCCCATGTCGAGGACAGCGAACCCGGATCACTGTGCTTTTGCCGACAATGCGGTGCATCCTCACCCCACCAGAAGGGGAAACCTTGCGAATCCATCCCTTGCCCCTGTTGCGGGGCACCCATGACCCGAAAATTCTAGGAGCCAGCATGAAAATCGCCATTGCCAGCGGGAAGGGCGGAACAGGGAAAACCACCATTTCCGTCAATCTCGCCGCCTTGTTACAACAGACGGGTCACAAAGTGACCCTGGTTGATTGCGATGTGGAGGAACCCAATTCCCATTTTTTCCTCGCCACCACATGGCAGGACGAACAAACAGCATATGTTCCGGTCCCCCAAATCGACGCAACCAAATGTCTGGGAGAAACCTGCCAAAAATGCTCTCAGGCCTGTAAGTTCAAAGCCATGATCTGGATGGTCAATGCCATCATGGTCTTCCCGGAGCTCTGCCACAGCTGCGGCCTGTGCAACCTGGTCTGTCCGGCCGATGCCATTTCCGACACGGTACGTGAAGTAGGCGCACTCCGCCATGGTCAGGGAAAAGGCATTGATCTGTATGGCGGATTGTTGCGTATCGGCGAGGCCATGGCCCCACCGCTCATTGCCAGGGTCAAGGAAGAAGCATCCCATAACGACATCCAGCTTCTGGACTGCCCTCCCGGTACATCCTGCCCGGTCATCGAATCCCTGCAGGGCGCGGATTTTGTCGTTCTGGTCACCGAACCCACCCCGTTCGGACTCAATGATCTCCGCCTGGCCGTGGGACTATTGCGCAAGCTTGGCTATCCTTTTGGAGTTGTTATCAACCGGGCCGGCATGGGCAACAACTGTGTGGAAACATACATTGAAGAGGAGTCCATCCCGCTCCTTGCCTCCATTCCCCACACCCAGGAAGCCGCAACCGCCTACTCCAAGGGTGAATTGCTCATCAATGCCATTGCGGACTTTCGGGAGATCTATCAGGGATTGTGGAACCAGATCACACGCCTCATGCCGGAAGGGAGAATGTCATGAAAGAGATCGTTGTCATAAGCGGCAAGGGAGGAACGGGCAAAACAAGCACGGTTGCTGCCCTTGCCAGTTGCGGACCCAGAAAAGTACTTGCCGACTGCGATGTGGACGCGGCCGACCTTCATCTCATCCTTGATCCCGAAATCCAGAAAACCCATGCATTCTGGAGCGGAGAACTGGCCACCATTGATCCGGACACCTGCATCGGCTGTGGCATCTGCCAGGAACATTGCCGGTTCCACGCCATTTCCGATACCTTTGAGGTCGTGCAGGAACACTGCGAGGGTTGCGGGGTGTGCGAATATGTCTGTCCGGAAAAGGCCGCCCACATGGTTCCCAGGCATTGCGGAGAATGGTACCAATCAACAACCCGTTACGGAAGCATGGTCCATGCGGAACTGGGAATCGGCGAGGAAAACTCCGGCAAGCTCGTTTCCCTTGTCCGTGTCAAAGCCCATGACATGGCGGTCCAGCAGGGGCTTGACACGGTTCTGATCGACGGATCCCCCGGGATAGGCTGTCCGGTCATCGCATCCCTGAGCAATGCAGGCCTGGCGGTTATTGTTGCCGAGCCCACCATCTCGGCCGTGCACGACATGGAACGGGTCTACCAGCTGACCACCCATTTCAACATCCCGGCCATGGTGCTCATCAATAAGGCGGACATCAACCACGAACTCGTGGATAAAATGAAAGCATATTGCCAGACCAAAAAGATTCCACTACTAGGCACATTGCCCTATGATGCCGCATTCACCGAGGCTCAGGTCCGGAGACAAAGCATTGTGGAATATGATCCCGAGGGAATCGGCCAGTTATTCCCTCCCATGTGGCAAACCATGCTCCGGCATGCCAAAACAACCAGTGATTGAGGTACACGGCCGTAATGGAAGAAACAGCCTTGTACCCACTTTTTTGCATATCAACCCTAGTTTCATGACGGGAGGCACCCATGTCTGAACACTGTTCATCCTGCGCCGGCGGAAGCTGTGAAAATTGCGGGAGCAAAGATGAAAAACTGAAAAACACGCTCAGCAAGATCAAACATAAACTGGTGGTTCTCTCGGGCAAGGGAGGCGTTGGCAAAAGCACCGTGGCCACCAACATTGCTGTTTCCCTGTCCCTGGCCGGAAAAAAAGTCGGGCTGCTGGACGTGGATGTACACGGCCCCAGCGTGCCTCGTCTGCTGAGTCTCAAGGGAGAACATCCCCATGTTGAAAAGGATTACATGGAGCCGATTCAATGGAGTCCCAATCTGTGGGTCATGTCCCTCGGGTTCATGATCCCCAGTGACAAGGATGCGGTCATCTGGCGCGGCCCTGTCAAGATGGGTCTGATCAGACAGTTCATCGAAGATGTGGCCTGGGGCGATCTGGACTTTCTGGTGGTTGACTGCCCTCCGGGAACCGGTGACGAACCCATGTCTGCCATGCAGCTTCTGGGAAAGGATGCCCAGGCAGTCATCGTAACCACCCCCCAGGGTGTGGCTGTTGACGATGTTCGTCGTTCCGTGACCTTCTGCCACCAGCTGGGCAACCCCATTTTGGGAATCGTTGAAAACATGGGCGGATTTGTCTGCCCCAAATGTGGTGAAGTGGTGGACATCTTTCCTCCGGGCGGTGGCGAAGACCTGGCTAGAGAGATGAATGTCAACTTTCTCGGCCGCATCCCCATTGATCCCGAAGTTGTTCGAGCCGGTGACGAAGGATACGTCTACGTCAAGGTTCACCACGAAAGCGAAGCCGCCAAGGCCATGGGCCGCATCATCAAACCCATTCTGGCCATGGCAGGCAGCCTTCAGGACGGCACCCAGCCGCCCACGGCCTCCAATTCCCAAGCACCTGTCAAACCCCAAGGAGAGGCATCTACTATGAAAATTGCCATACCTATTGCCAATGGTCTTTTGTGTATGCATTTCGGTCACTGCGAACAATTCGCCATGGTCAGCGTTGACGAAACCACCAAGAAGGTTCTCGGGACCGAATTTCTCAATCCTCCGCCCCATGAGCCCGGTGTTCTGCCCAAATGGGTTGCCGAGCAGGGAGCCGATCTGGTCATCACCGGCGGCATGGGAGCCAGGGCCCAGAGTTTGTTCACCGAGGCCGGGGTCAAGGTTCTTGTAGGCGCCCAGGGCGGTTCTCCCGAAGAACTGGCCACGGCCTTCATGAACGGCACCCTGAAGACCGGACAAAACATCTGTGATCACTAGCTGCAAAAGATAGGCTCACAAGCTTGAACGCTGGTACATAAAGAGGCCGGAACCCGGGACAATATCCCGGGTTCCGGCCTTTTCATGGTGTATCCTTGAAAACAGCGGTACTCATTGAGGGGGAAGTGTCTTCCGACCTTTGACCTCCACCGTCTCTGTCTCTTATCTATTCCGGCCTCTTCCCTGACCACCGCCGGGGCCCATGCCGCCGGATCCGCGGCCCTGGCCACAACGGCCACCGCCCATACCGCGACCCATGCCTCGGCCCATTCCCGAGCCCATGCCGCCACCCTGTCCCATACCGCGTCCCGTGCCTGGACCGGTCTGTGGCATATCCTGACCCTGCGTGGGTGCCGGTGCCCCACCACCAACAAATTCCTCAATGGCCTGCTGAACGGTTGCAGCCCCGGTGCTCACGATTCTGATGCTGCCCTGTTCCAGAGCTGCCCGGGCCTTGGGACCGACCTGGCCGGTGATCACGGCCTGGGCCCCGGCCTGCACAACCATCTGGGCCGTCTGAATGCCCGCACTCTGGGCAAGATCCATGTTCTGGTTGTCCAGCCATTGATGCGTGTTCAACTCCGTATCGTAGATGATAAACCCCTGGGCCCGGCCAAACCGGGGATCAAGGGGACTGGTCAAACTGTTCTGCTGCGCGCTGATAGCGATCTTCATGGGTGTAACCTCCTGGCCTGCCTGATAATCATGGCGTGAAGCCTGCAAACCTTGTCAACAATACATGCAATCAACATCACTCTTCCTACCTGCTTCAAGAGAAGCAAGAGCAGTTCCAAGTCAATCAAATACATGCATTGCAACAACATGAGCATGAGGCAATGCCTACACCACGCTCGCCAAGACGCACTTTGCGCCCATAAAACGCATTGTACATCCTGCCGAACATGAAACCGGCAACCGTCCATGTCGCCCGGGCAGGCCTCCCGAGAACCGCATCCCCCTTATCCAGCTCACGTTTTTCCGGACGGGCGGTTCAAACCTGCAAGGGCATTTGCCAGCATGAAGGCCTTTTTCTTTCCGATTCCCTTGATGACCTGAATAGCCTCCACATCGGCCTTTTTCATGGCTTCCAGAGAACCAAAATGTTCCCACAGCAAACGGGCCATCTTGGGACCGATTCCGGGCAGGGATTCCAGAGTGGAATCAAGAGTTGTTTTTTTCCTGGATCGACGCTGCCTGGAGATGACAAAGCGATGGGCGTTATCCCTGATCTGTTGCAGATAGAGCAATTCGGGACTTCCCGGTTTGAGGGGCAGGGGGTTCTTGCGTCCGGGCAGAAAAATACGGTCTTCAAGTTCTCCGGCCCGGCGAGTCTCCCCCTTGGTAATGGAGGCCATGGGAAACAGCCCTTGCTGGTTCTGCTCCTCAAAAACACGTTCCAGAATACGCAACTGACCCTTGCCGCCATCAACCAGCAAAAGATCCGGCCAGGGAGGACCCGCTTCAAGGCGGCGAACAAGAAAGCCGGCCAGGGCTTTGTAGTCATCCCCCGCACCTTCGAGTTCCGGGAATCCATAAATACGGTAATCGTTTTTCACGGGTCTGCCGTTTTCAAAAACAACCATGCCCACCAGCATCCCCTGGCCCGACAGATGCGAGGCATCAATGCACTCGATACGTTGTGGTTCTCCGGGCAGTTTAAGCGCCCGGGCCAGATCAAGGGTTTTCCGGGTCTGCTGTTTTCTGCGCATGAATTCCCCGCCATTGGCCTTGGCCATGGTTACCAGACGGCGCTCGGCAGGCCCCCAGGCCTTGGCAATATGCACCCTGCCCTTGCGAAAATCCGAAAGGGCCTCCTCCAGGGCGGGATCGTCAAGGGCAAAGGGAAGGACGATCCTCTCGGGAATGGATTTTTCCGGACCGTAGAACTGACCCAAAAAGGACACCAGCATGGTCTGCTGATCACCCCCCTTGATCTTCATGTTGTTCCAGTAAAACTGGTTCCCATCCACAACCTTGCCACCCCGGACAAAAACCACGGAAATAACCAGATCGTTGTGGCCGCCTGTCACGGCAAACACATCCAGATCCTTATCCGTCGCAAGCACGGCCGCCTGGGGCTCCACCGTCTTTTCAATGGCCCGGATCTGATCCCGCAACTGCGCAGCCCGTTCAAAGGCCAGTTCATCAGCAGCCTTGTGCATCCTTGTACGCAGATCACTCAGGAGTTCCTTGGATTTTCCGGACAGGAAAAGCTCCACCTGCCTGACCATGCCGGCATACTCATCCCTGGCCACCTCATGAACGCACGGTCCCAGGCAGCGACCCATATCATACTGCAAACAGGGCCGAACCCGGTTTCTGAACACATGGTCATTGCATTTTCGAAGCGCAAACACCCGGTTGAGAGTTTTGAGGGTTTGACGAGCCGCCAGGGCCGAGGTGAAAGGACCGAAATACACGGACCCGTCCCGGACCATTTTCCGGGTGATGGTCAGTCGCGGATATGCGGACCGCCTGTCCAGTTTGAACAGCAAATATTGTTTGTCATCCCGAAGGACAATATTGTACCGGGGCCTGTGCTTCTTGATGAGGCTGGCCTCAAGGAGCAGGGCCTCTTTTTCCGTCCGGGTCTGCAGGGTATCAATGGCCTCAACCTTGCTCATCTGGGCCTGGGTTTTCAGAGGGAGCTGATCCTTGGGTCGGAAATACGAGGACACCCTTTTCCTGAGATTCTTGGCCTTGCCCACATAAATGATTTTCCCGGTCTCATCCTTCATGAGATAGACACCAGGGGTTTCCGGAAACCTGTCAGCCTTGAAGCCGATCACGTGCACTCCTTCATACGTTTTTTGATTCCATGCGTGACAAACCATCCGGAACAAACCGGATAAGAAAACAGACATGACGTTACCACCATGCCCCAAAACCCCGGCCGCAACAGGATTCATGGCCGCCCTGGCTGCCTTTGCAGCCTGGGGACTTTTGCCCATCTACTGGAAAACCCTGGACCATGTTCCGGCCTTTGAGGTCCTCTGCCATCGCATAGTATGGAGCCTGCTTTTTTCCGGCATAATCATCGGGATCCAGGGCCGATGGCAAGAGGTCAGAAATGTTTTTGCCTCTCCCCAAGCCATATGGCATCTTTTGCTTTCCAGCCTGCTCATTGGAGGAAACTGGTTCATCTATATCTGGGCCGTCAATAACGGTCATGTACTGGAAACCAGCCTGGGATATTTCATCAACCCCCTGGTCAATGTATGTCTCGCCTTTGCGGTCTTCCGGGAACGTCTGCGCCCCTTGCAGATTGCAGCCCTGACCCTGGCCGTCATGGGGGTGATCAACCGCATCTGGCATTTCGGCCACGTCCCTCTCATCGCCCTGACTCTGGCCATAAGCTTTGGCTTGTACGGGCTCATGCGCAAACTGGTCAAAGCCGAATCCCTGCCCGGTCTTTTCTGTGAAACAGCCCTGCTGGGAGTGTTTGCTGCAGGATATCTCATATTCCTGGCAGTTACTGGCAAAGGAGCTTTCGGCCACCTGAACCTTCAAACGGATTTTCTGCTTATGGGAGCCGGCGTGGTTACCTCACTGCCCCTGCTCGGTTTTGCCTTTGGCGCCAGACGCCTGAGCCTCATCCAAATAGGCATGCTGCAATACCTCTCCCCCAGCCTGGCCTTTATGCTCGGGGCCTTTGTGTACAAGGAGCCCTTTTCCATCAACTATCTAATCACCTTTATCCTCATCTGGATTGCCGTGGGAACATATACGGTAGAAGGGATCATGCACACCGGCAAAGCCATGGGCAGGAACACATGATGCCGAAAAAAAGCTCCTTTGCCAGTCACGCCTTTATTGCACACCTTCCTCCCTCTGCCCGGTGGCACCCGAACAGATCATGTGGACAACACAAGCCACGCATAAGGCGCCCACAAGACTCATGCCCATGAACAACAGGGTGAATCCCCAACCAAAATAAACCACCATCACCGGCAGTAATGCTGGTTTGACGGCCCGGCACCCCATGAAATTGGCCACATGAAAGACCGATGCTCCCTTGTCCCTGAGATTGTTGAACAGGGGATACCAGGCATAAATGGGGCCCATGGACAAGATGCCTGCCATTGATGAAAAGACGACCCCCTTCAGTCCGGCACCATGTCCCAGAAACCTGGTCACCAGGGCGGGGGACAGGAACCGGTTGAACACCACCATGACCCCAAGGGCCAGACAGATGGGCCCTGCCAGGTGTTTGCCCATGGATATGCACAGCCTTGCCGAGGCAATGACCTTTTCCGGTGCAACAAAAAAACCAAGGCCGTAGATGCCGGCCACCCCGAGGGGAAACACCCAGGGGCGAACACACCGCAACCATGGTTTCAAAGAGGGTGTTGCCTTTTGGGACGGCTTCATATCCCTCCTCCCGGCCAGAAAATGACCGCAAAGGACAAAACAACAGCCATGACAAATCCTGCAAAATTGCGCACCACGGCAAAACGCATTCCCATGGCCGCAGATTCCGCAGGCAACTGGATAACCCCGACCCCCACCCAGGCAAGCATCATGGCCGTGACAGCAGACAGACCCACTCCCGCACCAAGAAGCCCCTTGGCAATGACGTAACTGTTGACAGCATTGCCTGCCAGGACACTGCCCAAAAAAGCTCCCCACAGGGAATCCAGAACCACCTTGCCCGGAAACAGGGAAAAAAGGACTTCCTCGGACACGCATCCGCGCACCAGCCCAAGAACAAGGATCACTCCCACAAGCCTTGGCAGCAGGGCATAAAACTGGCGTCCCCCTTTTTTCAGGGCATGGGCCCATAGGGATTTTTTTGAAGAGGAGGTATCCCGGACCGCAGGTTCCACCCCCACACCATCATGCTCTCCTGGTTCATGCTGTACCAGACAAGCACCCAGATACTTGTTTACAGCTTCGGCCACGTTTCCCGTAATCTGCGTGACAACCTGAATCCCCTGTTTTTTCAGGGCATCAACAATATGCGGGGCAACGTGCCCCACCAGAATAACCCGAGCACTCCGATTCACCACCAGGGAAATGGCCGTGATTCCGGCCCCGGGACCGGAATCATGTTGAGGTCCGTCCAAGACTTCAAACGACATGTCGTCGGTCTCGATCACCAGAAGATAACGGGCAGTACCAATCTTTGAAGCCACCGCCCCCGTCAGATCAGGCCGGGTACTTGGAACAGCTATTTTCATGAAAACCTCGGGTCTCTGCTTGTGTCACGCGAACCACTGCGCTTTATTGAACAATTATCCCCAGACAGAAACAACAGCAAGCAAAGAGTATGCAATGGGGGCTTTCGATTCTCCGTTTGAACTCCAGAGGGCACCTCCTTGTTGGAGAAAAAAGCCTGAGGAGTCTTGTTGGGAACGCCAAGGATATATGTGCCACAAACAGAGTTTTTTAGGTGGATCCCGGATCACCCAAAATCACAGGGCAAAAAGTTTTTCAAACAAAAACCGTGCGCGGATTTTTCCGGGCACGGTTTTTTTGGTCAAAGGGGCCTTGCAGGCTGTATCAGGCTTCCGGATGGGAGCCTGTCAGGAACCCACCCTTGGGCATGCCGGGCATGGGTTCATACAAGGTATTTCCCTGGCAGATCTTGCAAACATTACCATCCTTGGCGGGATAAGCTTCGCCGCAACCGGGACAGATGACAATTCTTCCCTTGCTGCGCTTTCCCAAATGTTGCTTTCTAACCTTCACCGGGCCTGATGACAGGATGTCAGAACCCAGCATGCCTATTTCATGGCGCAGCCTGTCGGAATCCTGTTCTATTTTGGGCCTGAGTTTCAGATACCAGGTTCTGATTTCGGAATCCTTGGGAAATTTGGCAATATCGAGCCACACCCTGATCCCTTCTCCCGTGAACTTGTCATACAAAACAAGGCCATAGACCCCATGGTGGACGACGCGCAGCCAACCATTACCAATGGTGCACGGAGTAAGCATCTGTACAGCATCGGGCAGACACCAACCGGTTTCTGCGATGGCCTCGTAGAGAACTCCCCGGGGAATCTGCCGTTTTGCCTCTTCCACCATGTAGCCGCCCACCAGCAAACCCGGGGCCGGGTAATTATGGAATCTGATGGCCATGTCTATGAATTCCTCAAAATCGTACTTCCCGATGGGACGATACGAAAAAGAGTCTGAATGAGAATGCGCGCCCACTGTTCCGCCCCTCCTTGCATGTTCCCGAGACAATCTCGGATTTCCCCTTTTCATGCACTGACAAAAAACGATTTAAATTATCTTTTTAAGTAGTTAAAACATTGGGTGCAAAAGTATTTGATCCAACCCAATGGGCCGCGGATACCTCCCGGTATTGGCCTGTCTGGATTTCCCCAACCCGAATCTGTTCAAAGACATTGCATGCTGGGAAAAGCTCCCATTTTCATCTGCATTGTCGGTCAGGAACAAACTCCGGCTCAACCTGTTGTGGGTTCAGGCAGAAAGAATCTATTATGTAAATCATTTCAAACATATTATCCAGAGTTTTCTGCCAGAAAAGACATTATGTATGCTTGATATAACATATCGACTTTACTTGTTTTTTTCATAAAAAAAGTTGACACAAAACATTTTCTTATGCCATTTAAGATCATAAAAATGACCATGGTTCGGCACATGGCCGGACAAACCAGCAAGGATTGTCAGGCCTTTGTATCATGTACACAAGCTCCAGGAGGTCACAACAAATGGTATGTACACGTCGAGGTTTCTTGAAACTGGTGGGGATGGGCATGGCCATGCTTCCCTTGAGCCAGTTGGGGATCAGCCTGAAACCGATCAAGGCCTATGCCGCCGGGATGAAGATCGATGGAGCCAAAGAAGTCGTGTCCATCTGCCCCTTCTGCGCTGTCACCTGCCACTACATTGCCCACGTCAAGGACGGCAGAATAGTCAGTACCGAAGGTGATCCGGACTACCCCATAAGCGAAGGTTCCCTGTGCGCCAAGGGCGCAGCCCAGCTTTCCATGATCAACAGTCACCACAGATTACTTAAACCCATGTACCGCGCCCCTTACAGTGACCATTGGGAAGAAAAAAGCTGGGAATGGATCCTGGAGAAGCTGGCCCGAAAGATCAAGGACACTCGTGACAGGGATTTCAAACGAGTCAATGCCAAGGGGCAGACTGTCAACCGGGTCGAATCCATTTTTCATCTCGGTTGTTCCATCATGGACAACGAGGAATGCGCCCTTGTGCATCAGGCGGTGCGGGGGCTTGGTCTGGTCCACTTCGACCACCAGGCACGCATCTGACACAGCGCAACGGTTGCGGCTCTGGCAGAGTCGTTCGGACGTGGCGCAATGACCAATCACTGGATCGATCTCAAAAATTCTGACTGTATCTTCATCATGGGCAGCAACGCTGCCGAGCACCATCCCGTGAGTTTCAAGTGGATCCTCCGCGCCAAGGACAGGGGAGCCAAGCTCATCCACGTGGACCCGAAATTTTCCCGAACATCGGCACGGTGCGACTTTCATATACCTCTGAGATCCGGCACAGACCTCGCCTTTCTTGGTGGCTTCATCAATTACATCATTGAAGAAAACCTGTATTTCAAGGAATACGTTGCCGAGTACACCAACGCATCCTTTATTGTTGACGACGGCTTCAAATTCAAAAACGGCATGTTCTCCGGGTACAACGCCGACAAACGCATCTACGACAAGACCACCTGGGCGTTCAAAAAGGACGAAAACGGCGTTCCCCTGCGCGACAGGACCCTGCAGGACAAACGGTGCGTCTTCCAGCTGATGAAGGACCACTACTCCAGGTACTCCCTGAAAAAGGTTTCAAGCATCACCGGAGTTTCACAGGAGAACCTGCTCAAGGTCTGGAAAACATTTGGCGCAACGGGCAAAAAGGGCAAGGCGGGCGCCATTTGCTACGCATTGGGCTGGACCCAGCACAGTGTGGGAGTCCAGAACATCCGTGCCAGCGCCCTGATCCAACTTCTTCTCGGAAACATCGGTGTGGCTGGCGGTGGCATTGAGGCCTTGCGCGGCGAACCCAACGTCCAGGGTTCCACTGACCATTGTATTCTCTGGCATATCCTTCCGGGCTACCTTCCCATGCCCAAGGCTAGGTGGGATTCCCTGGAAGCCTACAACAAGGCCTGTACCCCCGTGAGCAACGATCCTCAGAGTGCCAATTGGTGGCAGCACAGGCCAGCCTATATGGTCAGCCTCCTCAAGGGATGGTATGGTGACAAGGGAACCAAAGAAAACGGCTTCGGATACAACTGGATCCCTAAAGCCGATGACGATGGGAACTATTCCTACCTGTATATCTTTGACCGCATGTACAACAATAAAATAAAAGGCGGCTTCATCTGGGGTACCAACCCGGCCCAGAGTGTTCCCAACACCAACAAGGTCCGCAAAGCACTGGAAAACCTCGACTGGGCCTGTTTTGCCGAAGTCCACCATACCGAATCCACCGACTTCTGGCGTCGCCCGGGAGTCGATCCGGCAACCATCAAAACCGAATGTTTCCTGCTTCCTTCGGCAAACCGTGCGGAAAAGGCAGGGTCCATCACCAACAGCGGGCGCTGGCAACTCTGGCATTACCAGGCCACCAAACCCCAGGGCCAATGCCTGTCCCTGGGCGACATGTGCGTCAAGATCACCAATGCCGTCAGAAACCTCTACCGCAAGGAAGGTGGCACCTATCCCGAGCCGTTGCTCAATCTTGACTTCCCGGCCTATTATGATCCCGAGAAGGTCGCCCAGAAATGCAACGGCTGGTTCACCAGGGACACCATGATCAATGGAAAACTGTATAAAAAAGGCCAGCAGGTACCCAGTTTCACGGCCTTGAAGGACGACGGGTCAACGGTCTCCCTCAACTGGCTCTATGCCGGTGGCTACACCGAGGAAGAACTCGGCAGAAAATACAATAAATCCAAACGGCGAGACTGGTCCCAGACACCGGAACAGGCCAACATCGGTCTCTACCCCAATTACTCCTGGTGCTGGCCCGTCAACCGAAGGATCCTGTACAACAGGGCCTCTGTGGACAAAAACGGTCAGCCGTGGGCACCGGACAAGGCGGTCATACGCTGGGACGGCTCCAAGTGGATCGGCGATGTGCCTGATGGCGGCTGGCCGCCTCTGGCAACGGGCAAGGGGAGATATCCCTTTATCATGCACAAGGAAGGCCACGGCCAACTCTTTGGTCCGGGTCGTGTCGAAGGTCCTTTTCCCGAGCATTACGAGCCGGTTGAAACACCGGTCAAAAAGCATCCCTTTTCGCGCCAGCTCAACAATCCCTGCGCAGTCATCTTTGACGGTGAAATGGACAAACTGGCCGCGCCCGGTGATAAACGGTTCCCCATTGTCCTGACCACCTACAGCATGACCGAACACTGGTGTGGTGGGGGCGAAACCAGAAACACCCCGGTCCTGCTTGAGGCCGAACCCCAGCTGTATGTGGAAATGAGCCCACAACTGGCTGAAGAAAAGGGGATCAAGAACGGTGATCCCGTTATTGTTGAAAGCATTCGCGGGCGGGTCGAGGCCATCGCCATGGTCACGGTGCGCATGCGTCCTCTTACAATCCAGGGCAAAACGGTCCACGAAGTGGGTATGCCCTTCTGTTTCGGCTGGACCACTCCGGGATGTGGCGACTCCACCAACCGACTGACTCCGTCGGTAGGTGATCCCAACACCACCATTCCCGAGTACAAGGCATGTCTTGTCAACGTGAGAAAGGCCAAGTCCATCAAGGAACTGGATATCTAACCCGTAGACACATACCCTGACGAAACAGGCAATGCCCGTTTCATGAACAAGGAGTAAGAAAATGCCCAAAGCATTCTTTATCGATACCTCGCGCTGCACCGCGTGTCGGGGATGCCAGGTTGCCTGCAAGGAATGGCACGAACTCCCGGCAGTCAAAACCAAACAACAGGGGACCCATCAGAATCCTCCGGATCTCAATCCCTTCAACTACAAAATCGTCCGGTTCCATGAATACCTCCAAGGCGACCGGGTGGTCTGGAATTTCTTTCCGGATCAGTGCAGGCACTGCATTGACGCACCCTGTAAATATGTGGCCGATGACTATCTGCCCGGAGCCATTATCCAGGACGAAACAACTGGCGCCATCCTGTACACGGAGTTGACCAAACAGCTCTCCCAAGAGGTGTTTCAGGAAATCCGCGAAGCCTGCCCGTACGATATCCCCCGCCGCAACGCGGGAACCGGAGCCATTGTCAAATGCGACATGTGCTTTGACAGGGTCCGCAACGGTCTTGTGCCCATGTGCGTGGCCACCTGCCCCACAGGAACCATGAACTTCGGCGAACGGGAAGAGATGCTCAAACTGGCCCGGGAACGGCTGACCGCCGTCAGGCAGGAATTCCCCAAGGCCCAGCTTGTGGATGCAGATTCCGTTAATGCCATCTACCTGATCACGGATGATCCCAGCAACTACGGTGCGATGGTGGTGGCCGACGCCCAACACCTCCCCGGACCGCTCAACAGGAAGGAGTTCTTTGCCAAAATAGGTGCTCCTTTCCAGGCCATGGTTCAGAAAACATGAATGATTGCCGAACCGACCTGAAAAGGCCGCCTCACGTCTCCGTGAGGCGGCCTTTCTTGATGGGATACAACCTTTGCATGAAACTTTTTGTCCGTGTCATGAGGCCCTTCTTTCAGGCCCTGAGAAAAGACGTGGTCACGCAAAAAGGACAGGACCTGACACCTTCTTCCTTCTGAAAAAAGCCTTGTAACAGACATATTCTACTTGTTGCGGTCATAATCCCGTTTGCCCCTCTCGGGCACAGGCGGCAGGACATAGGTAGTTTCTTCCTCTCCCTGGCGATAGCAAGCTGTTGAGCCGGCCGTGTAGATAAGACAGAGATCCCGCGTTTGGCCCCGCATATCTCCCGGGGGAAGCACCATCTTCAACTGCGTGCGTGATCCCATGTCCGTATCCTGCATACGGGCGACAAGATCGGCAAACATGGCTTCATCAACAATCTTCTTCCACCCGCCCGGTTTCTCAGCAACAAGAATCCACTGGATCGTACTCGCTTGAGGTACGAACAAAATGGCCGAAGGAACAGCCTTGCGCCCGCAATAATAGAGGTCGTACCCCTGATGATCGGCCTTGAGATCGTCAATCCCCACCTTCAGCCCCACGGTTTTGGGCAAGGCCAGTTTGCCGCGCGGCTTCATCCTGGGTCGAACAAAAACGATCAAAACCACAATAACCAGACAGACCACCCAAAAGGCCATGACCGGTCCATGCATGGGATACTCCCGGGTTGCAGGTTAAGGACGATTTGAACCATCGGGGTTTGATTTTCCCTTACCGCCAAGGGATCGGGGCCACCAGCCGATGCCGGCCTTGTGGTCGTCATACCCCGTATTTCTTCATCTTGTTGTGCAGGGTTGCCCTGGTAATGCCCAGCTGACGCGCGGCCTCGCTCTTGTTGCCCCCGGTGGCCTCAATGGTGGCCATGATGGCTTGTCGTTCGATCTCTTCCAAGGAATGACCGGCCAGGTCCACGCCAGCGTCCACAGGGCGCTCCTGATCCGCCGATGCATCCGAGGCAAGAAGGGGCATGTCCCTTTCCGTGATAAATTCTCCCGTACTCATGATCACGGCCCGTTCCACTGCGTTTTCCAGTTCCCGGACATTGCCCGGCCAATCATAGCGGATCATCCGGTCCATGAGCCTGGAGGAAAACCCTCGGATGCGCTTGTGATTCTTTTCCATGAATCGCTTGAGAAAAAACTGGGCCAGCAGGGGGATGTCCTCGGGGCGGTGGCGCAGGGCAGGCACAGCCAGGGAAATGACATTGAGCCGATAGTACAGATCCTCCCTGAACCGCTTGTCCCGAACCTCCTCCAGCAGATTCCGGTTGGTTGCCGCAATGACCCGGACATCGACCATGATGGGCTTGTCGCTGCCCACCCGCTGGATTTCCCCTTCCTGCAGGGCCCGAAGCAGCTTGGCCTGAACGCCGGGAGCCACCTCGCCTATCTCGTCCAGAAACAGGGTTCCCTTGTGGGCTTGTACAAACCGGCCATCACGGCGTTTGTCCGCTCCGGTAAAGGCCCCTTTTTCATGGCCGAAAAGTTCTGATTCAAGCAGGGACTCGGTCAGGGCCGCGCAATTGACCGTAACCAGGGGCTTGGCCTTTCTGCGGCTGTTCTGATGGATGGCCCTGGCCACAAGCTCCTTGCCCGTGCCGCTTTCTCCCTGGATCAGGATGGTCGCATCGCTCGGAGCCACCGTGGCGATGGTCTCCATGAGTTCCTTCATGGGAGCGCTTGTTCCCACCATGCCGGTGCCCTTGTCCGGAAGCATTTTACGCAGTTCCCTGTTTTCGGAAACAAGTCGGGTGTGATCCATGGCCCGTTCCAGGGTGAGTCTTAATTCATCAAAATCAAGGGGTTTGGTCAGGTAGTCGTAGGCTCCTGCCTTGAGGGCTTCCACAGCCGTTTCCACGGATGAATATGCGGTCATGATGAGTACGGGAATGGCCGGATTGAATTTCATGATCTCCTTCAAGGCCTCGATCCCGCCCACATGGGCCATACGCACATCCATGAGCACGCCATCATAGGGACGGCTGGTCACCTTGTCCACGGCCACGCTCCCGTCTTCGGCTTCGTCCACATCATACCCCCACCCCTTGAGCATGGTTCTGAGCATGGTCAGGTGGGCAAAATCATCGTCAACGATCAAAATGGATGGATTCATGATTGCATTCCCGTGGTCTGGTTGCATCCTGACATATTTCTTCATGTACAAACATGACGGACAGCAGACATGTATTTGCAGCAAGACATTCCAAACAACCCTTTTGCAGACGCGTTTCTAGGTGACCTGCCTTGCGCTGCCCCCTTTTTGAGGCAGTATAATCGTAATCACCGTCCCCTCCCCTTCTTTTGAAACAACCTTTATCTCGCCGTCATGGGCTTCAACGATCTTGAGCACCATGGCCAGACCCAACCCGGTTCCCCGATTTTTGGTCGTATAATAGGGATCAAAAATCTTGGGCAGATCCTGGGCAGGAATACCCTTGCCCGTGTCGCTGATGCGCATGCCGAATCGACCATCCGGAGCACGAAATCCCTCCACGCGCAGGATACCCCCTTGGGGCATGGCCTGAACGGCATTCAGATAAACATTCAAAAGACACTGCTGCATCCTGTCCGGATCGAGGAACACCGGGGAAATATCCTCGGGGATATCCGTTTCCACACGCACGCCTGCGCGTTGCACATCCTGCTGGATAAGAGAAAGGGAATGGTTGATCATGGTACCCAGATCCGTGTCCCTGGCAGCAATACGAGAAGGTCGAGCGTATTCGATGAGCTCGGTAACCACCCGGTTCAGCCGGTCCACCTCGTGGATCATGATTTCCGCGGCACCGTGTTCCGTGCTTTCCGGTTCGAACCGGGCCCGAAACAAGGTGGCAAACCCCTTGATGGAACTCAGGGGATTGCGGATCTCGTGGGCCACCCCGGCAGCAAGGCTGCCTATGGCGGCCAGCTTTTCCTTGCGCTTGACCTCTTGCTGCAACCGCCGAACCTCTCGCAGATCACGCAAAATGATGATCTTGCCAAGGAACCTGCCGTCCTCGGTAATGATCCTGGCACCGCTGACCCCAAGGGGGATCTCCCGATCGTGTTCAAACGTACACACAATCTCCTGTTCCGTGACCACCCGTTCCGTTTCCAGGCGATCAATGACCGGACGGATCTCCTCGGGAATCATCAAGGTATCGGTCTGGGCCGCGTTGCCACTTGTGGTCGTTTCAGGAGCACACAAGGCAACGGCTGATTCATTCCCAAAGGAAACTTCCCCATCCGGCCCCATAACCACAAGTCCTTCGGGAAGATTAGCAACCACTTCGGAAGCAAAGGCCCTGGAATCGCTCAACAGCCTTTGGGAAACGCGCAGGTTCTGGGCCCAGAACAGGGAAATGAATCCAGCCAGACCGACAAACAGGACGATGCAGGACATGACTACAGAATGCATGAGATCGCTTTTCTGGGCGTCCTCCATGGAAGTGGCCTTGAGCCCCAGGTAGATGAACATCTTTTCCGGGTGAACAACGCCGCCATGCATGGGGGGCGGGGAAGGCCGCGCCGGACAAAAGGCCAAAAAGCGCTCCCGCATGGTCTGGGCATGTTCCCGAAATCCGGCCTTCATGATGGGTCGGAATTCACTGTATACCACAAACAGGGAGGCTCCATCCGCCCCCTTGTCCATGAACCATTGGGGATGCTCGGACGGCACAACCCTGTCCCCGTGACCGGGGAGGAAGGTTGCTCCTATCCTGTCGAAATCATTGCTCGCAATGATCCCGCCTTCGGGATTGGTGACCACAATGAAATCCACTCCCGGCAGCTTGGCTGTCTCTTCCAGAAGATGACTCAGCCGGATACCCTGGGCAAACCGGCCGCGCATCCCTATGCGCGAGCCCGCCTCCAGGGCCTTGATGAGTGCCTGGCCTTTTTCCAGAAGCACCGTGGAGGTAGCGGCTCGCTGTCGGTTGATATTCATGACCGTGAGTACGGTGACAATGACAAACAGGATCAGCGACGATCCGATGACCACCCAGGGAGAAAAAATCCTTGGTAGATCACTGTGTTTTTTTCTGACAAACATGCTCTATGGTCCTCACTCGTGCACGAGCATCCCGGGTGGATAGAATACAACCAGGTGTTCATATTTTATACACCTGATGGGTGTAAACATGCTCATTTTTTATACACCAGAATCCAGCTTTGGCCAACGCTGGAAACGGCCGCACACTCTTGAATAATTTATACGTGGTATATCAGCATATTGAAAAAAATTTTTTCAACTTGGCATCGCCATTGCTTTATGGGGAATACATCTAGCAAATTTCAATCCGCAAAGGAGGACTGTTATGGAACGCAACAAAACTCTCATCATTACCCTGGCCTTGGTGGCCATGGTCGGCCTGGCATCTTTTGCCATTGCCGGACCCGGCAGGCAGGCAGGATTTGGCAACGGCGGCCATGGCAGCATGGGTCCTGGCAACTGTGGACCAAGAATGGGGTACAACCCCGCCCAGATCGCCCAATTGACTCCGGAAAAACAGGAAGCCTACCGCAAGATCATGGATGCATTCCACACCAAGATGACCCCGCTGCGCGAATCCATGTGGCAAAAACGTCTTGAACTCAAGGCCCTTTCCCCCAATCCCAACACCAAGCCTGAAGAAATCAAGGCCCTTGTCAAGGAAATCGGTGCATTGCACACGCAGATGCGTACCGAGCATGAGGCCCTCAAAAATCGTCTTGAAAAGGAAATCGGCCTCAAGGTCGGCTGGGGCGGCTTTCACCACCCCAGGCGCGGCAACGGTATGGGCGGTTGCGGCATGATGAGCGGATCTGGCCACGGCATGATGAACGGATCTGGTTCCGGCATGATGCATGGATCTGGCCGCGGTATGATGGACGGATCCGGCTACGAACCAACCAACGTAGAGTAACAAGAGCATCATCAGCTTCATCTTCTCCTGAGCAAACGGCCCGGAAGATTCTGTCTTCCGGGCCGTTTGTCGTTGCCTGCAACGAGTTGCCCTGACCACTGCGTATCGCAACCTTCATCCAGGTCCACCCGATAAAAAAAGGGCTTATGGAAAATCCATAAGCCCTTTTCACTGTCTGGTGCCGGGGGCGAGAATCGAACTCGCATGGTATTGCTACCGCTGGATTTTGAGTCCAGTGCGTCTACCAGTTTCACCACCCCGGCATGTGTGGAATGGAGGGTTTCTATGTAAGAGAGGCCCTGGTGTCAAGCAAAAAGGAATGATCCCGGGCCAACCCTGCTCAATTGGCACCAAGGCGATCAGCAAGGCTCACCAGAGCCCTTGCCCTGCCCTTTTCACGACCGCAAATGTTTCCAGGGATCGTCATCGGGTCGTGGCCCCTTGGGCACAGCATTCCAGAAGGGCGTCACGTTCTTGCCGGAAAGATAGCATTTCTGACAGCGCTTTTTGTCTTCAAACAACCGAAGCAAGACAATGCCCGCCACAAAACCGCCCACATGGGCCCACCATGCAACCCCTCCGGTTCCGGCTGCTGAAGCAGCTCCATTGAAAAACTGCAAGAGAAACCAGATGCCCAAAAAGAGAACAGCCGGCAGATCCACAAACCAGGGGAAAATGAAGATGGGGATCAGGGTGACCACCTTGGCATGGGGATAAAGCACAAGATAGGCGCCCATAACCCCGGCAATGGCTCCTGAAGCGCCAACAACCGGGATGGGTGAGGAAAAATTGAAAACAAGATGGGTCAGCAGAGCGGCAAACCCGCAACACAGGTAAAAAAGCAGAAACCTGAAGGGTCCCATGACATCTTCGATGTTGTCCCCGAAGATCCAAAGGGTCCACATGTTCCCGATGATGTGCATCCACGAGCTGTGCAAAAACATGTGCGAGACCAGGGAAACCAGAACTCCGCCCGGATACCCGTGGGCCGTTGCCCACATGGGATCGGTCAGTCGAAGGGGTACCACCCCGAAGACGTGAAAGACGTACGCCTGACCCCGGGGGGAAAGGAGCAGCCCACCAAGAAACAACACCGCATTGACGACCACGATGGTGGTCACCATGACCGGTTTGTGCACATTGGGGGTGTCATCGCGAAGTGGAAACATGCCTGCCCGCGGGTTGGAAGATTAAAGCCACATCAGGCACGGGATCCGGGCATGCCCATGCCCACCCAATCCCGTGCGATTAAACCGGAGCCATGAGAACCAAAGCCGTTATCTGTTGTGAAATATCATGGACGCAATGGTTTCCCCATATGGCGGATACACCACCCCCTGTTCCGTGACGATCCCCGTAATAAGCTCGTTGGGGGTGATATCAAAGGCCACATTGAACACCTCCACCCCGGACGGCGTGATCTGGACATCGCCCACATGGGTGACCTCGCGGGGCGGCCGGTCTTCAATGGGAATCCTGTTGCCGTCAGGGGTGTCCGGATCAAAGGTGGAGGATGGCGCAGCCACGTAAAAGGGAATCCCGTAATGCCGGGCCAGGATGGCAACACCCGAAGTGCCGATCTTGTTGGCCACGTCCCCGTTGGCTGCAATGCGGTCCGCACCCACCACCACCTTGTGCACGAGCTTTCTGGCCATGAGCAGGGAACAGGCATTGTCGCAGGCCACTTTCACGGGAATATTGTCCTTGTGAAGCTCGTAGGCTGTCAGCCGCGCTCCCTGGAGAAAGGGACGAGTCTCGTTGGCAATGACCTGGATGCGTTTGCCCATATCCACCCCGCCCCGGATGACCCCCAGGGCGGTCCCGTACCCGGCTGTTGCCAGGGCTCCGGCATTGCAATGGGTCATGACCGTGTCTCCATCTTCGAGGAGTTCTCCGCCAAACCGGCCTATGGCCTTGCACATGGCAATGTCTTCGGCCTGGATCTGTCGGGCAAGGGAGAGCCAGAAATCGGCAAGCTCCCCCAGGTTGGTGATGGCCTCATTATCCTGCCAGGCCGCACGCATGCGGTTCACCGCCCACTTGAGATTGACTGCTGTGGGCCGGGCCTGGGCCAGCTTGTCCAGCCGGGACATGACCCCTTCGGACCAATGGGGATCAGCCGGGTCCACTTCACGGGCAGCCAGATAGCATCCATAGGCCGCGGTCACGCCAATGGCAGGAGCACCCCTGACAACCATGGTTTGCAGGGCGTATATGATATCCTTGACCCCGGAGCAGACAAATGCCTCCTCCCTGACGGGCAGATAGCGTTGATCCAGAAGGATGAGAGCGTCTTGTTCCTCTGAAAAACGGATATGGTCTTCCATAAAGATTCCTTATAGCTGATGCATGTCGCCCAACAGGTCGACACGGCTTGCAGGGTTGCCCAACGTCCCCCAAATCATCCCATCTTTCTGGCCAAAAGCTCGTTCACCAGTTTGGGATTGGCCTTGCCCCTGGACTTTTTCATCACCTGACCCACAAAAAAACCGGTCAGCTTCTTTTCCCCGCCTTTGAACCGGGCAACCTCATCGGGATTTTCAGCTATGACCTCGTCCACATATCCTTCAATGGCCGAGGTATCGGAGATCTGAATCATGCCCTTTTCCTTGACATAGGCTTCCGGATCTCCGCCCTCTTCAAAAAGAGCCCCAAAGACCTTTTTGGCGATTTTGCCGCTGATAAGACCATCATCCATGAGCTTGACCAGTTTGGCCAGATGCACGGGCTCAAAAACACATGCTCGGATATCCCGGCCCGTGTCGTTCAATTCCTTGAGCATCTCGGTCATCATCCAGTTGCCGATCTTCTTGGGCTGGGGGTAGGCGGCAACCGCCTGTTCAAAATACTCGGCCAACCCCTTGTCCGCGGTCAGGGTCTCGGCATCGTACAAGGACAGCCCGTACTCCTTCATGAACCGTTCTTTCTTGGCACGTGGCAGTTCAGGCAACTCCTCTTTCCAGGCTTCAAGCTGCTGGTCGTCAAAGACCAGGGGGACCAGATCGGGATCGGGAAAATACCGGTAGTCATTGGCCTCTTCCTTGCCGCGCATGGAACGTGTCACGCCCTTGGAAACGTCAAAAAGCCGGGTTTGCTGAACCACCTTTTCGCCGTCATCAAGCATATCGCGCTGGCGTTCGATCTCGTACTTGAGGGCTCTCTCCACATTTCTGAACGAATTCATGTTCTTGAGCTCGGTTCGTGTCCCCAGTTCCTTCTGTCCTACGGGGCGGAGGGATACATTGGCGTCACAGCGAAAACTTCCTTCCTCCATGTTCCCGTCACAGATTTCAAGATAGACCAGGATGGCTCGAAGGGCCTTGAGATAGGCCACAGCTTCTTCGGGACTGCGCATGTCCGGTTCGCTGACAATTTCGATAAGCGGAACACCTGCCCGGTTGAGATCCACGAAACTGACATTTTCCGAATCGGAATGGATGTTCTTGCCGGCATCGTTTTCCATGTGAATCCGGGTAATCCCGATGGTCTTTTCTCCCTTGGAGGTGGTGATGACCACATGCCCGTGTTCGGCCACGGGAAGCTCGAACTGGGAAATCTGATAGCCCATGGGCAGGTCCGGATAAAAATAATTCTTGCGCGCAAAGACCGAACGCTTGTTGATGGTACAATCAACAGCCAGGGACATCTTGACGGCGTACTCCACGGCCCGCTTGTTCAAAACCGGCAGGGTTCCCGGCATCCCGGTGCACACCGGACAGGTATGGGCATTGGGTTCGGCTCCGAACCGGGTGGAACAGGAACACCAGATCTTGGATTTGGTCTTAAGCTGGGCATGAACCTCAAGCCCAATGACGGTCTCGTATGCGCTCATCCTTTTCTCCTTGGAGACATTGGCGTAACAAAAAAACGACAACCGGTGGACCGGTTGTCCGAAACAGACTGGTTGCAAACTTCTGACAGGTCTGGCCGCGGCTATCCCCCTGCCGGTTGCTTCCTACATGGAGTTTCTTTGCCGCATGACCATGATGCGGGACAAAGTGCTGATCCGCGGCCAGGACGGGGGGAATCATTTTCCCTTGCCGTACAATGCCGGGTTGAGACGGGGATCATTGTACATTTTGAACTGAAAATAGACCTTGGGGCGTTTTATCCCTTGGGCGTAGTCATCAACAAGCTCCAGGGCACTGGAGGCAAGATCATGATGCTGTTCCTCAAGGGTTGCCAGTTTCTTCCCACAGGAAACCCTGTGGTTCTCGTCCACGTCGTCCCGCAATGTCTGTTCCCGCATGTGAAAAATCTTGAGGCTCAGAATGGAGAGACGATCAAGCACGCTCCCCAGGGTTTCGGTATTGTATCTGTGCGCAGCGTCGGCTGGCAAAAAGGTGTCCACCCGGGCAATGATCTCGGCATCGATCTGTTCGATGAAATCGTTGCGCTGCTGATTGAGCCCGTCAATCTCCCGTTTGCAACCGGCAATGACCTCACCGTCCACATGAAGCATCCGGGCCCGGTCCTCAACATGCCAGAGTTTGAAATTGCACAGATGCTGAGCCAGAACCAGCCCCATCAATCCTGGTGCTGTAATGGTCTCGGGAAGTGTTTCATGCCACTGGCAAACGGTTTCCAGCTGCGCTTGCCAGCATGCCTTGATGTCCTTTTTGAATTGATTAACGCTTGCAATGGTGTCCATGTGTATCCGTATCCGAAGCATGGGTTCGGATGTTGTTGGGTTAATGATCATCCGATTTGGAACTGATGAGGAGGCAAACCCTTGCCTCCTCTTTCATGTGGCCGGCCAGAAAAGCGGCCATGTCCCCGGCACCGCAAAAAAGATCCAGGCGATCCCCCTTGATGGCCCCTCCCCTGTCCTGGGCAAGGCCCAGCATGACCACTGGGGGAGAGGGGGCTTTGCTGTCGGGAAGACTGACCTGGTGCACAAGCACTGATCCCAGAGGAATCCGGTCAGGGTCCGAAGCAACACTCACAAGCGGCGTCAGGGGCTGGCCCATGGCTCCGTAGGGTCCCTTGTCGGCCAGGCGGAAAAACACATAACTGGGATTGGTGTTGAGCAAGGGCTCCACCATGTCCGGACGATTCTTCAAAAAAGTTCTGATGTTCTGCATGCTCATTTCCTCGGGGTTCATGTACCCACTTTCAATGAGCACCTTGCCCAGGGAAACATATCTGTGACCGTTTTTCCCGGCATACAGGACATGACGGATGGAACCGTCGGGAAAAACCAGCCGGCCCGAGCCCTGAATCTGCAGGAAAAAGATGTCCACAAGATCGCGAACCCAGGCGATCTCCACTCCCTGCTCGGCCAAAACATCACCGGAATCAATGGCCTTTCTGTCATAATAGGGCACAATCTGCCCGTTTTCGATGCGATAAACGAGTTTCTGACCGGCCCAGCGGGGATGAAACGCCCCCAGATCGGCCATTTTCAAGTCCTTGGGAACCCCGTACAGGGGAAAGGGATATTCCGGACACGGCGCAGGACTCGCATGCACAAGAGGCTCGTAGTACCCTGTCATGAGGGTATTGGGCTCGAGTTTGTACCAGTGGAACCGCTTGAGCAGGTATTCGGGATGGGCATCAAGTTCCGGCAAAAGGGTTATGAGCTCTTCCACCGTGCGGCGAAGATCGCCATAGGTGCAGGTCAGGTTGTCATCATCAATGGCCAGTGCCTGATCCGGTTTGGTGCGCAGATAGGCAAGGCTTTTGGCCAGAGCGGGCCCAAGATCCTGCCATGATCCAATGCGTTGCCGCTCCAGATTCAACCTCTCCAGCATCTTTTGCTTTTCCCGGGGACCAAGGAGCACATAGCCCGCAGCAGGCGGAATTTGCGTTGCATCTTCTGCCTTGTGGGGCGGTACGGGCGACGAGGGCGGGGCTTGGGGAACCAGTTCCCTGATCCGGGCCTCGGAATCCGGGCAAGGGGGACAGGGTTTGGTGCAGCCGGTAATCACGCACCCGGCCAGCAAAAGTCCAGCAAGGAGCATAAAAAGCCTGTTTGCATACATGGCTGAGCCTCCTTTTGACTCCCTCGTGTTCCCTGGCTCAAACAAGAAACGCCATTATCATTTCCCCATACCCAATGACCGCCACAACCAAGGGATGCTACTCCCTGTTGTCCACAACATCCCACTGGGACATGTCGTATCCAATGCGCCTACGCCCTATCAAGGGAGGCGTCGAAATATTTTCCGATCCCGTAATCCCTGCGGCGGAAGAACTTTTCCGGGCTTGGCCCTATGATCTGGAGTTCAGGATGCTTTTTCTGCACATCAAGGGCAATGTGCATCTCCTTGGTGCATCCGGTGGAAAAGGTCGCATCCTTGCCGAGCCAAACAGCAGGAACCTTTTCACCCATGAGCTCGAAACTCTTTTCAATATCGGTAACCGTCTGGAACCTCCAGACATCAATGAGCCCGCTCCGCTGGACCTTTTCCCACATGTACATGAGATCATCACCATCCATGCCCTGCTCAAAGTGCTCGGCCGGATTGATGATCAGGGCCCCTCCCAGTTTGCTCCGCAAATACCCCACAAAGGTGTTCAAAACACGTCTGGCGGTCTTGAGCTGTCCCGGAATGCTGCCGATGATGGCACTGTAAAACATGACCAGTTCCCCTTCGGAACGCTTCCTGCGCATGGCGCTCATGATCTTTTCCGCCTTGTTCAAAATCTGCTTTTCCGTGATCTTGATCACCCGGGGTGAGCGCTTTTTGAAATGCATTTCAAGACTGCCATCGGGTTGACGGAAATAGGAGATGATATTTCTCGTGAAAGCGTGGGTATTCAGAATCAAACGCCGGTAATTGCGGGTTCCTTTGGCAATGACAAGATCCGACTCTTTCCAGGCCCGGGCAAAGGTCACACTGGTCCGGTACAGGTTGAGCCGTTCCCTGGTGCCATCAGAGATGACCACAAAGGAATTTTCCCTCAAGGTCTTGAGAAGCTTGTTTTTGGAAACTTCGTTGTCCGCCAGAAACACCGCATCGCCAAGGCCCATGGAAAAAAAGGGGTCAAATTCCCTGTCCCAGAAGGTCGGTGCCTCAAAATAAAAGCCTTCCTTGAGGGCCAATATGACCTTGTGCCCCTGCCGAAGTAGCGACTTGATGATCATCAGATCGAACATGATCCCCCCGCTCGTGTCCGGGAGGAACAGAATGCGCAGGGGGTGCAGGGCCTGGGGGCCTATCAACGGACGCATAATGGAATCAAACTCAGTGGAAAACCCGTTGGTTTCCTCACAGAATCTGCGGACGTCCAACATGTCCATATCCTCTTCCCAGATCATGTTGCACGTTGACAGGCTGAAAAGACGTCTGAGTTCGAGCACATCAAGCTTCCAGCGAAGATCCTGAATGCGCTGGCACCCAAGGGTCGAAGACGGACAGGCGCTCAAGTAGCTGGAAAAGGCCTGGGAATAGATAAAATCATTGGCCCGCTTGTTCATGAGCCGCTTTTTCTCGCGCATGGGATCTTCCACAGCGCACTGGCAAAGAAAAATGGTTACCAGTTGCTTCAAAAGCCGTGAAGGAATGAGAAAGGTCGAATTCAAGGCAGCCCTGAACTTGTGCCGGGAAAGGGAGAGGATCTTTTTCCGTGTATACCGGTCTTCGATATTCTCGTACACGAGTTGGACAAGCAACCGCCATTCATTCTTGTACTCTTCCTTGAGAGGCTCGCTGAGATGGGTTCCCAGAAGATTCTTGAGCATCCAGTCCGAGCAGGGCGCAAAAACCTGATCAGGACCGATATCAACCATGAACCTGATCTGCTCCGGCGAGGCGTTCAGATCAGGCTTGACCGCATACTCGATATTGTTCTCCGTAAAAAAATAAAGCAACCAGGCATCAAGATGAGGGTCCCTGCCGTAGTAGAGTTCGGTGCTGGATTCGAATGGAGGTAGCGTGCTCATGGGTATTCCTTGATGAATCCCTTGGCTTTGAGTTTGGTAATGTACGAGGAAGCGGCCGAGTGGATAAGTTTGATGGGTGTTTTGGCTCTGCCGATTTCAACGCGATCCCCGTCTTCAAGACAAAATCCCTTTTGTCCGTCCAAGGTGAGATACACCTCGCCGTTGTTCGGCTCAACCCGTATGGCAAGCGTCTGATCAAAAGGAAGAACAAGGGGAGCAAAGGTGTTTAAAAAGGGACAGATGGGGGTGAGGATGAACACGTCGAGATCGGGGTAAACCAGTGGACCGCCGCCGGAAACACCGTATCCCGTGGAGCCCGTGGGTGTGGAAATGATCAGGCCGTCGGCCCGTACGCATCCCAGGCACTGGTCACCATACGAGACCTGCAAGGTGATGAGTCTGGCCAGAGACCCCCGGTTGACGACCAGATCGTTGAACGCCTTGCCCGAACACGACGGTTCGCTGTGCCCGCGCTTGTAAAGGGTGTATTCAAGGACCACCCGAGAAGAAACCGTACACCTGTTGGCAAGCAGGTCCTCAAGGGTCTGTTGCCAGGCCAAGGGCGTGGTTTCCGTTAAAAAGCCCACATTGCCCAGATTGACTCCGAGCAGGGGAATGCCATGGCCATTGATTTTTCGGGCAACAGACAGCATGGTGCCGTCTCCGCCCAGCACAATCACGCAATCGGGTTTTTCGCGACCCAGCTCAAGGACTTCGCAGTCCATGGTGTTTTCCACAATATGAACATGAACGTTGCGCGCATCAATCCATGTGCTGATTTTCCGGGCAAGGTTCCGGGCGTTGTTGTTTCCGGCTTTGACCACCAGGGTAATATGTCGAATCAAGGCATTCATGATCGCCTGTCTAGCCAAATATGGGTTGGGATTCAAGAAAAGATACCGCAAGGGAACACGCCGTTTCCCAGGCAACACCCGGACAAGGACACAACATGACGTATTGCCAGGGGGACAGCACTCCGCCCGCAAACAACCACCTTTCGACGGGATCTTGACCCTGACGATGCAACCTGACATGAAAAAAGCTAAAGATATTCCGGTAAGCAGCCGATATGGAATGTGAGGGGATAGAACAAACACCATGATTATCCATTCCTACATGCTCAAGAACATGATGCGCAGTTATGACCGTCAGCTCGGCAATGGCCAAAGGCTGGAGCGCATCAAAAAACACCTTTCCCCTCTGCTCACCCAGGAAGGCGATCAGGAAGATGATCATGGCCAGACCAAGCGGGATCAACTGGTGCAACAGATATCCCGGGAAATCATGGACAATCTGCTGGGATCGGGAAGCACCAACCCCATTGTTCAGGAAATTAAGGAAGAACTCGACCGTGAATTTCCGGAAAAACTTTTTTTTTCCTATGGCGCATCAGACAAGGAACTGAAAATCCTGCGCAGCACGGAACAGGGAGTGACCGTGCTCTCTCCCGAGGACAGGGCCCAAGTTATGACCCGAATCGAGGAGATCACCCGGGACAAGGTGAGCAGGACCCTGATCTGTCCCTGATCCCCCTGGAATGCCAACCACCCTTGAGGTAGCCTTCATGAATATACGAACAATTACAGCTCAAATCGACCAGTACAAGACAAGTTCCCTGACCCAGGCCAACAAGGCCAAACCTTCGCCCCCAGAAGGACAGGCGGAATCAGCAGCCGATACCATATCCCTGTCAAACAAGGGGAAGCTTTTGCAGACCGCCCAGGAAACAGCAAACGCTTCCCCGGGTATTCGCGAGGACAAAGTGGAGATCCTGAAGGACCAGGTAGCATCGGGTACCTATACAACTGATGCCGGGAACATCGCCCGGAACATGCTCCAGGAGGAGCTTGATATTATGGGCTAACCCCCCCTTCTGCAACACAAAGCCAAGAGCCCGTCGGCCAGATGCATCTGGCCGACGGGCTCTTGGCTTTGTGTATAGCGGCATGCGGACGATGATCACAAATCCCGAAGCAGAACAGACTTACAGGCCGGGTCAAGCTGGGGAGCTTGAACCCCCACACGTGTGGAGGTATTGATCAGAATGGGCCCGCACAGATTGAGACTGGTTTTCTCCGGTTCGCCATGAGGTATGCTCACCGTAACAATGACTGAGATCTCGTCAACATTTGAGGTGCCCAGGACATCGGCATCGCAATCTTCCACCTTCAAAGAATAATCGGGCACAAAATCAAAGGGATCGGTCACAATCAGCCCAAGGGCGCTGTTGTCCACATCCTGGAGCATGAGAAATGGTGAGTCCTGCCTTATCCTGCACAGGATGAACCTGCGGCTGGATTCAAAACCGAAGAGCCCCCGGGGAAAGGCAATGACCTTGTTCAGATCAATCTGTTTTTCCCCGAGCCGGGAAAGGATTATTTGTTGTGTTTTGGTTTCCATAATTTGGTTACGGCAAGAAGGTCTTCCTGCAAGGCTTGGGCGGCCATTGTGTTCTGCTCCTGGATTTTATCGTATATTTCCTCACGATACACCGGCATCCCGTCAGGGACGTCGATCCCGAGCTTGACCCGCTGTCCCTTGGCGGACAGCACGGTAATCTTGATGTGATCTCCCAGGTGAAGGCTCTCCCCCGGACGTCTGGACAGAATGAGCATATTGTGGGTGGTTAGATGTAATCGAGAAGACTCATCTTCATGATCCTGGAGGAAGAAGTCAATACCGCCTGATAAATGATCTCCTGCTTGTTCAGATCCGTCATCAGCTCGGCAATATCCACATCCTCAATGGTGCTCATCCGTTCTTCCTGATTGAGCTTGAGTCCCGAAAGAATGGTCTTTGTGGCGGAAAGACGATTTTCCCTGGACCCGACGTCCGCGGCCTGGTTCAGCAATTGGCTCTGAGCCACTTTCAAATCGTCGAGGGACTGGGCAATGCCTGCCTGATCGTTGTTTTCCAGGGCGGCAATAAGCTTGCCCATAGTCACGAACAAGTTGGACCCGTCTTCATCCATGGAGCCATAATGCCCGGTTCCATGGGCCAGGGAGCCTCCGAAAATATCCGATCCCACGTTATTGATGGTCACCCGGTTATCTGCGGCAATATCCACGGCCAGTTCCGCAAGTTGGGGTTGGATAACGAACTGGTCGCCTTGCGCAAGATCATCGTTGCCTCCCTTGGCTGACAGCTTGAGGGTTCCTCCGGGAACAAAGAGCTCCGGCTCTGCGGTGTTGTCGGCCTGCCTGCCTGTGACCCAGGATCGGCCGCCATCAAGGCTGTAGGAATATTCAATGGTATCGCCGGTACCAAACATCCCGGGATCATTGTCAATGCGGACCATCATGGATCGATCAAACCCACCTTCGGCATAGGCGTTGACATTACTGCCCATCTGCAAAACAGAAGCGGTATCCGCTTGCACGGTCAATTCCAGGCCCGTGGCATCACCGCTGCCATTGACCGTGATCTCACCGCCCGGAAGTTCCAGGGTACAGGAATCGGCGCCCGTCTCCTTGGCCGTGAACGTATCTGGCGGCCCGGGAATCCACGTACCTCCCCCGTCATAGCTGTACCGATAGGTCACATCCACAGGTGTGGTCAGATTGCCGGACACGATCTGAACGGTAACATCGCGCTCAAAGGCCCCCTGTGTGCTGGCCTGAAAATCTTCCGAAGAGAGGGTAACCGCAGCCTGTTGGTCGTTGCCTCCCACATAAACGGCCGTGGGGGCAACGGTCAGCCAGGTGCCAACACTCACGTCTTCGTTGTCTGCCGGAGACCCGGTAACCGGGAATCCGGCACGCAGGGTCACGGAAAGGCCATCGCCCAGATCAAGCTTTCTGTCGGCGCTTGAAACCACTCCATTCACCCATGTCTTGCCACCATCCCTTGAATACCGATAATCGATATCATCCGTACCCGTTGTACCGTCTTCAAGAAACTGCACCTTCACGGACCGATCACTCGTTCCGGAGATGTTCTCCACATAAGGCTCCACAGCGCCATCCCTATCATACACCATCAATCCGCTTTCATAGGCGTCCTTGCTCACCTCCTGGCCTGCAAAAATACTTTTTCCCCCAAAGCTGGTGTTTGCCAGGCTGATCATCTGGTCGAAAACCTGACGCATGTCATAGGACAGGATATCCCGGTTGGCTGCTGTCATGGTCCCGGTTGCCGCCTGTTCGGCAATCTCCTTGGCCCGCGTGACCAGATCACTGGCCTGCACCAGGGTTTCGTCTGCCAGGCTGAGCCATCCCGTAGCGGTATCAATGTTTTCGAGGTATTGATCCAGGGCGGACAAAGAATCCCTGTAAGCCAAAATCCTGGCCGTTCCCAAGGGATCATCCGAGGGCTTGTTCACGTCTTTTTGACTGGAAGCCTTGTTATTTAATTCGACCAGTTCCGACGTGGCCATATTCATATTGGTCAGAAAATTGGCGTACATGGAACGATGGGCAACCCGCATGGCATTCTCCTTAATTCTTCATGGCCAACAAGGTGTCAAACATCTGATTCGCCGTGGTAATCAACTTGGCCGCTGCAGCATAGGACTGCTGAAACTTGATGAGATTGCTCATTTCCTCGTCCAGATTGACGGCGGAAATAGAGTCCTGCCTGGCCCTGAGATCCTCGGCAAGACTCTGCTGATAATCGAGATTGAACGTGGACCGGGCCGTATCCGCGCCAACCTTACTCACCAATGCGGTATAATAATCCTGCAGGGTCTGATTGCTCGTCTCGCTGGATAAGGTAGAAAAGGCGACTCCCGTGTACTGCAAGGCGGCAATGTCCTGCGCAACGGTATTGCTGCCGGAATCCATCACTCCCGAGGCATCCAGCTGACCGGCATTGATATAATCAAGATTGCCCGCGACCATGGAATTGACCGCCAGGGACGAGGCATCCTGACCATCCAGAAAGGTATTGATTCCGAGAGCTGCCAGCAATCCCGTGGAATCCTGGCCAAAGGAAAAGGAAGAAAAGGAGGTGCCGGGATCCACCTGCAGATACAAGGCATTGTTCTGAATCGTGGCGGTCAGACCGTCTATGGCGTTAAATGCCGCCTGTACATCTTCCAGGGAGTGCTGTTGCGGATCAAAATTGGTCCCGCCTCCAAAAGACAGCACCGTGGTGGATGTCTCGCCGGAGATATCGTCATGCAGGCTGACCATAAGATTGCCTGCCTGAAGTTTGTCAGCAAATGCAAGGCCCGACCCGGCCGTGCCCAATGCAACATCTGACGTGGTCACAGAATAGGTCCCCACAACATCAGTGAAAGCCTGGAGCCCGCTTCCCTGACTGTGGATGGCATTGACCTCCCAGACCAATCCCCGGGCCAGGGCGTTAAGGCGTTCCTGATATTCTCCCACATACTCGTCCCTGAAAGCCAAATAGCCACCAAGACTTCCTCCGGTGATCCGGGAGGGGTTAGCCTCGCCATTGCCGTAGATCTGGGTGGTGATATTCGTGGAAAGGGTATCGCCCCCTGACCAGTACACCCCATCTTTGGGCACAATGGTAAACATGTCCCCCTGCTCCAGGTCATGTGTGGGAACCCCGTTAATGTCATCCTTGGTCCCGAACCAGACCTGCAGCTCGCCTCCCGGCAAACTGATCCGATTGTCATAACTGGTGGCCTCGAATTCCCGGACCGAGCCATCATCATTCTTGAGCCAGGTTCGTCCTCCGTCCAGGGAAACGTTGAAAGTGGCTTGCGTTGCCGGAGCCACGGCATCCACGGCACCCGCATCTGCCATCTTGATAGTGTACTCGTAACTCGACGAACCACTGAAATAAATCTGGCCATCTGTGCCGAACGAAGAGCCATTCGTCAGATAAGTCGTGGCCTTGGGATTCTGGACATCCAGGAGAAAATAAGAATCACCATCCACAAGGGTCTGACCGCCCCCGGTGGTAATGGTCAGTTTGCCGCCACCATTGTCAATACAATTAATGTCCAGCTTTTCCGCAAGCTCACGAATCTTCAGGTCCCGTTCATCCCTGGCCACGTTGGCATTGATCCCCGGTTGTTCGCTCACCGCAATCTGATTGTTCAATGCCGCTATCTGCTTGACAATCGTATTGATGTCCTCGACTTCCTGCTCAATATACCCGTCCATGCGGCCGGCAAGATCCTGCAGATCCTCGGCCAGCAATCCCAATGTCTCCAGCAGGCTCTGGGTGTTGCCAAGCAGTGCACTCCTGACATTGGCATCGTCAGGACGGATGGAAAGATCCTGCCAGTCCTTGAAAAACTGGGCCATGACATCGTTGAGGCGCCCTTCCTGATTTTCATTGAAAAGCATCTCAACACTTTGCAGGTGTGAAGAAAGGGAGCTCCACATCCCCTGGTCGGACAGTTTTTGCATATACTGTCGTTCCACGAATTCATCAAAAATACGGACAACTTCTGTGCCGTTGACCCCCGTACCGATCTGTCCGGGAGCGGTATTGATCGGCTGGTTTTCTTCAACATTGACCGCGCGCCGACTATACCCCGGGGTATCTGCATTGGCGATATTGTTGCCGGTCACCTCAATCTGAGTCTGAGTCAGATTGAGGGCCTGCTTGGCAATGTCCATGGTCCCAAAAATGCTACTCATCAGAGTCTCCCGCTTATGAGTGTGGCCGTTCTGGTTCTGGCCGACCAACGTCCATGGGAGGAATAAGTATGCTGGCTCGTGGGCATAACTTGGTCGCGAAAAAAGGAAAGCAGGGAATTGCTCTGATCCTGCAACGCCTTTGCAATGTCTGCGTTCATAGCCGCCTTGCGCGCGCACTCCTGCTGATACTTGTCAATAGCGGCCAGAAGTTCTTCCAAGCGTACCCGTTCGTCATGAGCAAACAGGTCCATGACATCTGTCAGATGTACGGCCTCAACCCCCATTGCTCGCATACAGGATGCGACCCACGCCTTTTCGGAGGCTATCTGACGCAACAATTCCTGAATGGAAAATTCGAGCCCGGCAACGGCCTGGGGGGCATTTGTCTTTAAAAGTCGCAGTTCCTGATCCAGAAGCGAGCCCAAGAGCACAAGCCCTTTGGCCTGTCTTGCAAGACTCTGGATAATGACTTTTTGCATAACGTTGTATCCCCTGAATTGACTGAACAACATGATTTCCCGCACAGCAAGGAGGAAAAAAAATCCTGGTGTCATATTCCATGCAAAGTTTTTACCATTTAGCTTGAACATCCGTTCAAAAAATATTTTTCCCTGCCAACCCTAGGCCCGTCCTCACTGCAAACAGTCCTGGGAAACAGACAACCGCGGACAATCTCACAAAAAACCCCGCATTTCCACGCTCCATGCAGAGCCGAAAAAGCGGGGCCATCAATCTTAAGGAACATGCATGATCCCTTGTCATGTCCTGCTGCCCCCCCTTTTCGTCCCACAAATCCCGACAGGAGGCTGACAACCGTCAATGCCTACACGTCTTTGACAAGCTTGGCATCCGATGCGTCAGCCTCATGTTCTTGCTCGATTTTCTGAATGAGCTGCTCAAGCTGACGCATGGTTCCGGCATCGTTTGTGGGCGACGAAAACAGCAAAGGCGATGTTCCAGAATGCTCCATGGGCTCTGAACGGGTGGGGAGGGGTGTGTCCAGTGGTTTTACGGGAGCAGCCTCATGACTGGCCTGATTAAGCTTGTCTTTGAGGCTGTCATACAGCATTTTACCCAGACCCAGGCCACCGGCCTCGGCCATTTTCCGGGACAATTCCCGATCAAACATGGACAGATAGAACTCCTCTTCCTTGCTGTGCAAGTAATTGTCCTTGGGCACGGTGGCGCGCATGCGCTCCCACAACTTGCCTATGAAAATGGATTCAAACCCCTGAGCAGCTTCCCTGAGTTGCTTTTCACTGTCCGCATTATCACCCAAGCGTTCGAGTTTCTTCAATTTTGACTGTTCGTCCACGGAAGCGACATCCTGGGCCTGGACGGAGGCCATACCATTGATTCCCATCATCCACCTCGTTGTGCGGGCCTTTGTATAGACGCATCTCTCCCGCTCTTGGATGCATCAGATACTCTCAAGATCAGCATGCAACGCGCCGGCAGCTTTCAATGTCCGCAGAATGGACATGATGTCTCTCGGGGTTGCACCAATGGCGTTCAAACCGTTGACCAGTTCCTGAATATTGGCTCCCTCCACGAGAACCAGACGATTGGTCTGCTCCCGGGTCTGGAGTTGGGTGTCCGGTGTCACAACGGTCTGCCCCTGACTGAAGGCATTGGGCTGGGAGACATTAGCGTTTTCCTTAATCACCACATTGAGATTGCCGTGGGTTACGGCCACCCGGGACAGGGTCACATTGCTCCCAAGGACTACCGTGCCGCTGCGCTCGTCAATGACCACCTTGGCCCTGGTATCCGGAGTACATTGAATATTCTCAAGGGAAGCCATCAGAGGAACAAGATTGTTCTTGAAACGCTGCGGTATCTGCAATCGGATGGTGGCAATATCCTCGGCACGGGCGTAATCGCCCCCCAGAGACCGGTTAAGGCTTTGGACCACCTGTTCTGCCGTTGAAAAATCACGATCATTGAGATGAATGAGCAGGGAATCCTGTTCATTAAAGGCAAAGGGTGTTCCCCGTTCCACAGTAGCGCCTCCGGGAATCTGCCCCACGGTTGTAACGTTTTTGGTGGCCTGGGCTGCCTGCCCTTCTGCAGAATACCCGCCCAGGACCAACGATCCCTGGGCCAGGGCATAGACCTTGCCGTCAATGCCCTTGAGAGGTGTCATCAAAAGAACCCCCCCATAAAGGCTCGAGGCATCACCTACAGAGGAGACAACCACGTCCAGCTTGGCCCCGGGACGGGCCGATACCGGCATTTTGGCCGTGACCATGACCGCTGCCACATTGTCGACACTCAGATCATCCTTGTCCACGCGAACACCCATTTTCTCAAGCATGTTGACCATGGATTGGATGGTAAATTCGGTACCGGACCCGTCTCCGGTCCCGGAAAGGCCCACAACCAACCCATATCCCACCAGCTGATTGGTACGTACCCCGCTGAAAGTGGCCATGTCCTTGAGTCTGACAGCATCTGCCCGGGGAACAAACAACCCCAGTCCCACCACCGCCATCAGCATGGCTGCCCATTGCGTACAACGGATTTTCCCATGTTCGGCATTATTTGCCATATGCCTGCACCTTCCCCTTATGCTCATGCCTCAAAAGGGCCACATGTTATCCAGAATTCTGGTCAGCCAGCCCGGTTTCTGTTTGTCCGCCAGGACTCCCCGGCCGTACAATTCAATGCGGGCGTCTGCCATGGCCGTGGAAGCAATGGAATTATCAGGTCCAATGTCCCTTGACCGAATGATCCCCCTGACAACCACGATCTGCGTCTCGTCGTTGACCCGAACCTCACGCCCTCCCTCGACCTCGAGGACACCGTTGGCCAGAACCCGCACGACGCGCACGGACACCGTGGTTGTCAGATAATTTTCGCGCTTAGTCTCTCCGTCACCGGAAAATTCACTGGAGGAACCCGCCTCAATGGCTGGCGTTGCTCCAACAGGAATGCCCTTGATATATCCATTTCCCATAAAATTCTGGACACCGAGGTTGATACTGGAATCCTTGCTGGCATCAGTTGAGGCCTTGTTCTTGGAAACGGTGTTTTCAACAATGTTGATAGTCACGATATCCCCGACACGACGCGCTCTGCTGTCTGCAAAAAGATAATCGGCCTGATCGGGCTTGAATAGCGAACCCGGATTTTCTTCGGGAGGGATGGACTCATTGGCCGGGGTGTACACGGGTTCGGGCAGAGCGTGCTTCTGGGTGGTGGCGCAACCGCCAAAAAGCAGACCGAAAAAGCAAAAAAGGGCAATGCGGCTCATAAGCCGTGGCCAAGAACCTGTATCCAACCATTGATGAGGATAAAAATGTCGAGGTGATGACATGGTGAACCCTTGGGTAAAATCTCCTGGAATGTGGCTCGGCCCCGGGCCTATGGAACCACAACCGTATCCTTGTCCTTGACACGCGCAAGGACCTGTTTGTCACTTTGCAAATTGCGAACCGCGATGCTTGCACCCACGCGTCCATCTTCAAGGGCCTCGGCCGGCACCTCCAAACGGATGGTCGGTCCCTCGAACACCAGGGACACCCGTGAACCTTCGGTAATGGTCGGCACGAGTTCAATGTTTTTGTCGTACACAACCTCCCCCGTACCCATGGGCCTTTTAACCCGCCAGGGACCACCCCGGCCGTTCCAGACAGCCCCCCGCAGGTAAGCCAGATTTTTGCGTTCAAAACGCACGGTATCAGGAACAATGATTCGTCCTCTGCTCAGGGGCCTGGCAGCGCAAGGAACCGTCACCCAGGCATCCACAAATGCGCTGGCGGCAATCTGACGCACAACCATTTTGTTCCCGTCCAGAATCTTGATGCGCAGCGAGACGCGGCCAGGAGCAATGGCCCGCGACGAGTCAATGCGTACCGTTCCAAGGGCATCAGGCAAAAACAACCGGTCAGGAATCCGGTAGTCCCGGATGGTGATCTCTGCCCGGGTGGATGTCAGGGCTGTTGTCAAAAATTTGTCGACCTGACGTCTGATGGCGGCCGAGGCAATGACCCGCCCTCCCTGCTGGACATGGATCTGAGAAGGGATGTCGCAATCGCCAGGGACAGGGGGTATCCGACCCAAAGCAGCACGAATCATGTCCGCAGCAAGGATCATCCGGTCCCCTTGACGGGAAGGAGCATCCGCCATCTTGAACGAGGCAAAATGCTCCAGAAAAACCGCTGATTCCGGTCCACTGGACACGGCCAGATCGCCAAGGGTTACCTGGGGCCCCTGTACGCAGACGGCATCGGCAAACACGAGGCGTTCGACGGTGGCTGCATGCCCATGTCCAACGCCCAACCACAGCATCCCAATAAAAAGCGCAAGCATGCGCGTTATGATTGCAGACAGATCCCGCATGGCAAACCTATCGCTTCATCTGGTTGGCGGTCTGAAGCATGTTATCGGCCGTGGTAATGGCCTTGGAATTGGTTTCATAGGCCCTTTGGGCGACAATCATGTTGACCATTTCCTCCACGAGATCCACATTGGAAGACTCAAGGAATCCCTGGGCCAGCGTCCCCACATTGTTCTCTCCGGGGGTTCCCTCCACAGGATCGCCGGACCCTTCAGTCTCCACATACAGGTTGCGTCCCTTGGCCTTGAGCCCGGCCGGGTTGATAAAGGTATACAAAGGGATATCCCCTTCCTGCAGGGACTCGCCGTTTTTATCCAGGGCGCTAATATGTCCGTCTTCGGTAATGACGATATTTTGTGTTTCCACGGGAACCGTAAAATTGGGCTGCAACCTGTATCCCCCCGAGGTAACCAGCTCACCGTCAACATTGAGTTTGAACGATCCTACACGGGTATAGGCATCATCGCCGTTGGCATCCTCCACCTTGAAAAACCCATCCCCCTCGATGGCCAGATCAAGCTGATTGCCGGTATTGGTCAGATCACCCTCGGTAAAAATCTTGTGCACATCCACGGCCCGCACCCCCATGCCCACCTGAATACCCGTGGGCAACCGATCGCCGGAAACATTCTGGGCACCGGATATCTTAAGGTTCTGGTACATGAGATCCTCGAATTCCGCCCGACTCTTCTTGAACCCCGTTGTGCTCACATTGGACAGATTGTTGGAAATCACGTCAATGTTGCGCTGCATGGCCACCATGCCTGAAGCTGCTGTCCACAATGATCGCATCATAACCTTGTTATCTCCTAATTTTTACATTTCATACATTAATGTCCTACCCACACACGGCCCATGTTTCGGACCATTTCGCGTCCTAACTACAGATTCCGTCTAAATCTTGCCCACGGTGTTGATTGCCTTGTCGTCCATGTCCGAAGACGTAGTCATAATTTTCTGTTCAGCACCCACATTGCGAGAGACCTCAATCATCCTGACCATTTCCTGCACAACCTCCACATTGGAATTTTCAAGAAAGCCCTGATGGACCATGGAGTCAGTGGCCGGTATTTCCTCAAAGGACTGATCATCAGGAGTCCGGAACAAATGCCGACCCACCGGTTCAAGGCGCTGGGCCTCATCAAAAGTAACCACGGCAATACGTCCCACAACAGCTCCATCAACATACAGTTCCCCGGCATCGTTGATAACAGGCTGTGAATCACGTGGTACCGTGACCGGACCGCCCTCGCCCTGCAAGATATTGCCATGAACATCCGTTATGACCCCATTGTCATCAAGCCGAAACATGCCCGCCCGGGTGTAGCGAACCCCATTGGGGGTCTCCAGCTTGAAAAAGCCCTTGCCCTCAATGGCCAGATCCAGAGGATTGCCTGTCATGGTCAAGCCGCCCTGGCTAAGATCCACGTCCACGGTATGCAACCGGGTCTGTGAGACCATGGGGTCCTTGCCAATTTCCTGATTCCTGAACGCATCGCAAAAGGACATGGCCATCCTTTTGAAGCCGGTCGTATTGACGTTCGCCAAATTATTGGCGATGTAATTAAGCCGCTTGGACTGGGTTGTACTCCCGAAAACCGCGCTGTATACTGCTGATTGCATGACTGATACCCTCCGTAATCTTCCACCAAAGCAATAATCCTGCCAGAATTCATATTGTTTTCCAAAAAACCATGTTCCTCGTCCCCGCCAAAAGCGTGGGCATTTTTTGCCTATCCGGACCATTTGTGTTAAGAATGGCGCAGGCACGCATCCGGGTCGATCTCAGGAAAAAAAAGTTGACAAACCCAGAAAATTCGACAAAAGAGAAGAGCTTTCCGGGCGGATGTAGCTCAGCTGGTAGAGTACAAGCTTCCCAAGCTTGGTGTCGCGGGTTCGAGCCCCGTCATCCGCTCCACTCCAAGATGTAATGACATAACCGAAGTGGTAGGGTTATTGAGGGGTGGACCATTTTGGTCCACTTTTTTTTTGGAAACAAATGCAAAAACACATACTTTACGACCAGCTCATTTCCATTCTGGCCCCCCTGTGCGAGGAACACAACGTCGCCATCTGGGGTATTGAATTGATTCTTGCGTCTCCCAAACACCGGATTGTGCGCATCTTCATTGACTCACCCCAAGGGGTGACCATTGACACGTGCGCGGCATTCAGCCGCCAGGCAAGCGTCCTTCTGGATGTGGAAGACATCATTGCAGGCGCGTACAATCTGGAAGTTTCCTCTCCAGGTCTTGATCGCATCTTTTTTTCGCCCGAGCAGCTCGACGGATTTCTGAACAAAACCGTCAAACTGACCCTGAACGCGCCCAGGCAGGGACGCAAGCAGTTCAGGGGCATCTTGACCTCGCGTACGGGAGACACCTTTGCCCTGCGGCTCGACGACCAAAGCGAACACGAATTTTCATGGGGCGAAACCAAAAAACTGCGACTCGTCTTCACGGGCTGATCAGAGTACACGACCGCGGCAGGCACATGGTGCACCCGCTGTCCTTTCAACCAACCGTTATCCGAATCCTTTTGATTCCAAGAAGAAGCGGAGAATCCTCATGGGCATGGAGCTAAAAAAAGCAATCGATCAGATCAGCAAAGACAAGGGCATCGACCGTGATCTTCTTGTGGACACTCTCGAAGAAGCCATCCGGGCCTCGGTGATCAAAAAATACGGCGACAATCTTGATATCGAAGTCAGCTTCAATGAAGAAATCGGCGAGATCGAGGTCTACCAGTTCAAGGTGGTGGTTGCCGAGGTGAACGACCCCTCCCGGGAAATCACCCTGGAAGATGCCAAGATCCACGATCCCAACGTCCAGCTGGACGACGAAGTGGGATTTCGCATGGAAATCGAGGACCTGGGGAGAATCGCAGCCCAATCCGCCAAACAGGTCATCATCCAGCGGATGCGTGACGCTGAGCATGAAATCATCTACGAAGAATACAAGGATCGCATCGGAGAAATCGTAGGCGGCATCATTCAACGCCGGGATCGCAACGGCTGGGTGATCAACCTCGGCAGAACCGAAGCCATCCTTCCCAAGAACGAACAGATCCCAAGGGAACGTTTCCGTCAGGGAGATCGGGTTCAGACCTATATTGTAGACGTCAAGCAGGAAGGCCGCGGTCCTCAGGTCGTTGTCTCCAGATCGCACCCCGAGTACATGAAAGCCCTGTTCAAACGCGAAGTTCCCGAGATCGACGATGGCATCGTGACCATCATGGGTGTGGCGCGTGATCCGGGCCTGCGTGCCAAGGTGGCGGTCATTTCCCACGAACCCGATGTTGATCCCGTTGGGGCCTGCGTGGGCGTCAAGGGCTCGCGCATCCAGAATATTGTCCAGGAATTCCGGGGTGAACGCATTGATATCGTGCTCTGGAATCCGGACATTACCACCTATGCGGCCAACGCACTTTCACCGGCGGTCATATCCAGAATCACCGTGGATGACGATGACAAGACCCTGGAAGTGGTTGTTCCCGACGATCAGCTCACGCCGGCCATCGGCCGCAAGGGGCAAAACGTCAAACTCGCGGCCAAACTCCTCGGGTGGCGTATCGATATCTTCACGGAAAGCCGTTACGGAGAACTGAACAAAAACCGTCGGGGTCTGGAACAGCTGGCCAGTGCTGCGGAGATCCATGTGGACAATCTCATTGAGGCCGGTTTCGAGGATGTAAACAGTGTCGTCGAGAGCACGGAAGCAGAACTGTTGGATATTGAGGGTATCGGGGAAGAAAATGTCGCCGATCTCAAGGCTGCTGCCAACCTGCTTGCGGAAAAGGCTCCTGAAAGCGATGAGCACGAGGATGCCGAAACAGCTGAATCCGACAACGACCAACAGAGCTGAAATCCGTGCATCGTTCAGGAGACGTCACACGTTTTTTGAAGCTGCATCTTACCAACCATCAATTTTCCAAAAAACATTATTTTTCGACCTGCTATGCATCCACCAAACCGATCTTGCAAGATCGAGCCGAACAACCATACCCCGCATCGGTGCAATCATGTTCCAATGCGCATGTGCGTAATTTGCCGGCAGCGATTTCCCAAATCGGAAATCATACGATACACATGTCCCCAAAACGACAAACAGGAATTATGTCCTGATCCTACAGGAAAACGGTCCGGACGGGGTTTCTACGTGTGCACAAGCAGTGAATGCATGAAAAAGTTCAAGAAGTTCAGGGGCTGGCAGAAGAAATGTAGGGGGGAACATTATGACAACTAAAATGCGGGTAAGAGAATTATCAGGCGAACTCGGCATTTCAAACAAGGAGTTGATCCATCTGCTCCGCAAGCTCAATATCAACGTCAAGAGTCACATGAGCGGTCTGACGGACGAAGAAACCGAAATGGCACGCAAGGAGTTCAACAAGGCATCCCACGAACCGTCCATTGAGGACAAGCGTGTCCGCTCCGGTGTCATTGTCCGGAGGAAAAAGAAACCGGTACGACAACCCAAGGCCGAGCCAGCAGACACCGCCGTTCAGGAAGAACCCCCTGTGCAGCCAACGTCCTCCCAGTCCCCCACTCCCTCGACAGCAGCCCCCGTATCTGATGCAGATGACGAGGCAACGCCATCCATCCCCACAGCCGAGACCGAACAGCCCGAAGATGCGGCTCCGGAAACGGCAACAGATGCGCCCAGGGACGTGACCGAGGAAGTAACCGGGGAAGTGACCGAGGATGCGGACGCCTCTGTTGCAAAGGCACCTGTCCAGGAACCTTCCGGGGAAGCGTCGCAGCCGGAGTCCGGTGAGGACGACGAGAAAAAGGCAACGGAAAAGAAACGGGGCAAACGCAAGAAGAGCAAGAAGAAAAAAGCGCCGCAGCCTGCTCCCCAGGTCAAGATCATTTCCCGACCGGATCCCGCAAAGGAGCAGCCCGCTCCCCAGCCTGCCAGCACGTCCCAGGACAAGAAAAAGAAGTCCTTCAAGAAAAAGCATCGCCGGACCGTTGAAGCGGATGAACTCTACCGCAAGGTTCGCCAGGCCGAAACTTCCAGGCCCGAACTGGTGGGAAGTCGCAAGGGTCGGGGCAAACGCGGACGCAGGGGCCGCGATCAGGTCCAGACCAAACCCATGGTCACCACCCAGCCCATCAAGGCGGCCAAACGCAAGATCCGCATTGACGAGGCCATCAGGATCGCGGATCTGGCCCAGCAGATGGGCATCAAGGCCCAGGACCTGATCAAGAATCTGATCGGCATGGGCGTCATGGCCACCATCAACCAGTCCATTGACGCGGACACGGCAGCAATCATTGCCGCCGACTTTGGCTATGATGTGGAAAAAATCGGCTTTTCCGAAAAGGAATTTCTCGCACCGGTTCACGAGGACAAGGAAGAGGATCTTCGACCTCGTCCCCCTGTTGTCACCATCATGGGGCATGTCGACCACGGCAAGACGTCACTGCTTGATGTCATCCGCAAGTCCCACATCACTTCGGGCGAAGCCGGTGGGATCACCCAGCACATTGGTGCCTATCACGTAACCACCCCCCGGGGCGAAATCGTCTTTCTGGACACGCCCGGCCATGAAGCATTCACGGCCATGCGGGCCCGGGGCGCCCAGGTGACCGACCTGGTCATCCTGGTCGTTGCTGCTGACGACGGTGTCATGGACCAGACCCGAGAGGCCATCAACCATTCCAAGGCAGCCGGCGTGCCCATTGTGGTGGCGGTGAACAAAATCGACAAGGAAGGAGCCGACCCCGACCGGGTCAAGCGCGAGCTGGCCGAACACGGTCTTGTGCCAGAGGAATGGGGTGGAGACACCATTTTTGCCAATGTGTCAGCCAAGAAAAAGATCGGGATCGACGAACTTCTGGAACTGGTGCTGCTCCAGGCAGAGGTTCTTGAACTCAAGGCCAACCCCAACAGACGGGGCGTAGGTCATATTGTTGAAGCGCGTCTGGACAAGGGGCGTGGCGCTGTGGCCACGGTGCTCATCCAGGCGGGAACCATCCACAAGGGTGACGCCTTTACCTGCGGCCTGCATGCTGGAAAGATCCGGGCCATCCTGAACGACCAGGGCAAGATGCTCAAGGAGGCCGGACCGGCCATGCCTGTCGAGGTTCAGGGATTTGACGGTGTTCCGGATGCTGGTGACGAATTTGTGGTTGTGGCCGATGAAAAGGTGGCCCGCAAGATTTCGGATTCCAGAAAGGGCAAGCAGCGCGAAAAGGAACTGGCCAAGGAAACGAAATTCACCCTGGACAAGTTTCTGGCTGCCAAGGCCGGGGAAAAGGTCAAGGTACTCAACCTGGTGGTCAAGTCCGATGTGCAGGGTTCCCAGGAAGCGATCATCGACGCCTTGAACAAGCTTTCGGGTGATGAAGTGCGCATTGAAATCATCCATAGCGGAACAGGCGCCATCACGGAATCGGATATTTTGCTGGCCTCGGCATCCAACGCTATCATCATCGGCTTCAATGTCCGCCCCACGGCCAAGGTCAAGGATGTTGCCGAGCAGGAAAAGGTCGAGATCAGGTTCTACAACATCATTTACAAGCTGGTCGCCGAGATCAAGGACGCCATGAGCGGCATGCTCGCGCCGACCATCAAGGAAGTGTACATCGGCCAGGCAGAAGTCAGACAGACTTTCAACGTTCCCAAGGTGGGCACGGTTGCCGGGTGTGCGGTCATTGACGGCAAACTGGTGCGCAACGCTATGGTCAGACTGTTGCGCGACGGCGTGGTCATCTACACCGGCAAACTCAATTCCCTGAAACGCTTCAAGGACGATGTACGCGAGGTCCAAAAGGGCTTTGAGTGCGGAACCGGCCTTGAAAGGTTCAACGACATCAAGGAAGGCGACATCATTGAAGCCTTTGAAGAGGTCGAAGAAAAACGGACCTTATGATCATCGGCATTTTGCGACTTGATTTCAGACTGCACAACGTCCATTCCCTCAAGGAAAAGCGACGCATCGCCAACAGTCTGAAACAGAAGCTGAAAAACAAGTTCAACGTGGCGGTTTCCGAGGTGGACAACCAGGATTCCCACACATGGCTCGCCCTTGCTGCGGTCACGGTCTCCAACGAGACCAAGCGGGTCCAGAGCCAATTGTCCAAGGCCATTTCCATGATCGAAGCAAGCACGTCGGAAGAGTTTGTGGATACCCATCTTGAAATCTTTGGAGCCTGAACATGCAACGAACAACATCAAGACGTGGCACCAGGATGGCGGACCAGCTCATGCGCGAGCTGAGCAGGATCATGGTCGAAGAGTCCCAGGACCCGCGACTTGAACTGGTTTCCATCACCGGCGTCCGTTTGAACAGGGACTTCAGCATCGCCGAGGTCATGTATACCCACATCAAGGGCAAGGGGAGCATTCCCGAGCTGGAAAAAGGATTTGCACAAGCTGCCGGATTCCTGCGTTCCCGCCTTGGTCAGCGGCTCAGGATGCGTCGTGTTCCCGAACTTCGGTTCACATGGGATGATTTCCTGGAGGAGATGGTCTATGACCACATCGATGGACAGGATTCCTGAAATCCTCCAAACGGAAGACGAGTTCCTGATCGTCTCCCATTTCAATCCGGATGGGGACGCCATAGGCTCCATGGCCGCCATGGGCTGGATACTCACCTCCCTTGAGAAACGCTTCAGGATGTACAATGTTTCCGGCATGCCGGACAGATTCGCCTGGTTGTCCATGCCCGCTCCCGTGGAAACGGAACTGCCGGCGGACAAACCCGGTTGGACCATTGTTCTTGATTGCGGAGACTCCAACCGTGTTGGCCAGGACCTGGCCAAACGGCTGGGCAAAGCCCGGGTGATCAACATCGACCATCACCAGGGCAACCCGCTTTTCGGACAGATCAACTGGGTGGATACCCAGATTTCCTCCACTGGAGAGATGGTTGCCGGCATAGCCCAACATCTGGGCATTCCCCTTTCCGGGGACATGGGAGAGGCCATCTACCTTGCCCTGGTCAGCGATACCGGATGGTTCAGCTACGGCAACACATCATCCCAGACCATGGAACTGGCTGCCGACATCATTCGCCAGGGGCTGCGCCCTGATATTTTCACGCCCAGGCTCAACTACAACTGGACCCCCAGCAAGATTCGTCTCATGGGCAGGGCCATGGCCGGCGCCCGGTTCTACTCCCGGGGAAAAATCGGGGTTGTTTCCGCTTCCAGCACGGATTTTGCCAAGACCGGGGCAACAGGCGATGATACCGAAGGGCTCGTGGACATGGTGCGCAATGTGGGCAGCGTGGTTGTTGCCGTGAGCTTCAGGGAGGAAGAGTCGCGCAAGATCAAGTTCAGCCTCAGGTCCACCGGTGAGGTGGATGTTCGCCAGGTGGCTGCCCGTTTTGGCGGAGGAGGACACATCAATGCCTCGGGCGGGGTCATCCACGCCTCCCTTGATTCGGCTGAAAGCCAGATGGTCAAAATGATCCAGGACACCTTGGGTATAAAGGACGAATAAATTCATGCAATCCGCCCAACAACACGGCATTCTCGTTCTGGACAAACCCCAGGGTCCCACTTCGGCTGCCTGCCTGAACGTCATCAAGCGCAAGCTTGGTCAGAAAAAAATCGGCCATGCCGGAACCCTTGACCCCATGGCCACGGGGGTGCTGCTTGTGCTCCTCGGTCAGGGAACCAAACTGGCGCCCTATCTGACATCGGGAATCAAGACCTACGCGGGCGAACTCAAGCTGGGCCTGACCACGGATACTTATGACATTGAAGGCCGGATCATTGAAGAACACCCCATTGACGGCCTGAGCCCCCGGAAAATCCAAAGGGAAGTACTTGACTGGCAGACGTTGACCATGCAGGAAGTGCCACCGGTCTCGGCCGCCAAGCACCAGGGCAAACCCCTTTACAAACTGCACCGTCAAGGTAAAGAAGTACCTGTCAAGACGAAACCCATTCATATTTCCCAGGTGGAGATCATTGGCATTGATCTTCCCCTGGTACAATTTCGGGTCACCTGCTCCCAAGGCACTTACATACGTTCCCTGGCCCACAGCCTGGGGAAACGTCTAGGGTGCGGAGCAACTCTCACGAAACTGCGACGAGAGCGTTGTCACCCTTTTGACCTGAGCCAGGCACATCTTCTTGATGATGTCGTGGCCGACGCCGAGGGATGGCACAACCGTATCATCCCCTTGGCCAAGGCCCTGCCCCACTGGTCCACCGAGGTCGTCTCCAACGAGCAGACCTTGGAGATCATGAACGGCACCTGGCTTCCGGTTCCTCTGGAGGAGAACCATGCGGAAGGCGACCAGCGCATGTTCCTTGACCCCCAAGGCAGCCCCCTTGCCCTGGTTCAAGCGACCATACGTCAAGGCACCCTGCACTGGGCCATCCTGCGAGGACTCTGGTCACCGGCATCAACGTGAATTCTGTCCGGTTCATGCACCGACCCGAATCGGCAATGGCACTGAAAACCAATCATTCTCATCGGAGGATACCGCTGTGGTCATGACCCCAGAAGAAAAAAACAAGATCATCGAAGAATTCAGCCACCATGAAGGCGACACCGGTTCACCGGAAGTCCAGGTGGCCCTGCTCACTCACCGTATCACCTACCTGACCGAGCATTTCAAGGTTCACAAGAAGGATTTCCATTCCAGGACCGGTCTGCTCAAGCTCGTAGGTAAACGACGCAAGCTCCTCAATTACCTCAAGAAAAAGGACATCCAGCGCTACCGCGACCTCATCGCTAAGCTGGGATTGCGCAAGTAGGCTCATGATCTGACAGGACAGAAGGAGGCCCTTCTGTCCTGCTTTTTTGTGCTTCATGTTTTGTGTTTGGTGTTTGGCTCGTGGTTCCAGAATCGGATGACCCTGGAGACACAGGCAAAACACTAAACAACCCCCAAGGGATGTGCAAAACATGGAAGCGTTACCATCAGCACTGCAAAGGAACATCTATGTCAAACACATTTGAAACCACTTCGGTTTCCATTCCCGTCAACAATGACGCCATTACCATTGAACACGGCCGCATCGCCCTGCAGGCCAACGGAGCCGTACTGGTCAGTTGCGGCGAAACATCCATCATGGTCACCGCCGTTACCCAGCCCATGGAACGGACAACTGACTTCATGCCCCTGACGGTCAACTACGTGGAAAAAATGTACGCTGCCGGCAAGATCCCGGGATCGTACTTCCGCCGGGAAATCGGCAGACCCAGTGATCATGAGACCCTTGTTTCCAGGCTTATCGACCGCCCCATCCGCCCCCTGTTTCCCGAGGGATTCCGGGACGAGGTGCAGGTCATTGCCACGGTCATCTCGGCCGATGACAAGCATGATCCTGACGTCCTCTCCCTGGTGGGTGCCTCGGCCGCCATGCACATCTCCGACATCCCCTTTCTCGGGCCCATTGCCGGAGCACGCATCGGGTACATAGACGGCGAATTCGTTCTCAACCCCACCTATGCGCAGCAGAAAAACAGTACCCTCAACCTTCTTCTGGCCGGCACCCGTGATGCCGTGGTCATGGTTGAAGGGGGCGCACACTTCCTCAAGGAAGACCTGTTGGCCGAAGCCATCCAATGGGGCCACAAGGCCATGCAGCCCATGATTGATGCCCAGGAAGAACTCCGTTCAAAAGTGGGCAAGGAAAAGCTCGAGGTTGTGACGCCCGAACCGGACGTGGAACTTGAAAAGATGGTCGAGGAGATCGCCAGGGAAGATCTTGAAAAGGCCCTTGGCATTCCCAAAAAGATGGAACGCTACGCCGCCAAGAGACAGGTCAAGAAGCAGACCATTGAAGCCCTTGCCGCGCAGCTTGAAGACACACCGGAACGTCTTGCCAAAATCCCGGCCATTCTCCAGGACATGGAGAAAACCATCGTTCGTCAACAGATCGTGACCAAGAACATCCGTATCGACGGACGCGACATGACAACGGTCCGGCCGTTGACCATGCAGGTGGGCGTGCTTCCCAGGGCCCATGGTTCAGCTATCTTCACTCGCGGAGAAACCAAGAGCCTTTGTACGGCAACCCTTGGCAGCAGCAGGGACGAGCAGCGCATCGAAACCCTGACCGGCGAGATGGTCAAACCCTTCATGCTCCATTATAATTTTCCGCCCTTTTGTGTGGGTGAGGCCCGTCCCCTGCGCGCTCCGGGCCGCCGGGAAATCGGGCATGGTGCCTTGTCCGAACGGGCCATTGCACCTGTTCTGCCCAGTCTTGAAGACTTTCCCTACACAACCAGAATCGTCTCGGAAATCCTTGAAAGCAACGGGTCCTCGTCCATGGCCTCTGTGTGCGGCGGCACCCTGGCCCTCATGGATGCGGGTGTTCCCATCAGCGCCCCTGTTGCCGGTATTGCCATGGGACTCATCAAGGAAGGGGACGAATACCGTATCCTGACCGATATCCTTGGCGACGAGGACCATCTTGGTGACATGGACTTCAAGGTTGCCGGTACGGCCGAAGGCGTCACCGCCATCCAGATGGACATCAAAATCGCGGGTATTCCCTCCCAGGTCATGGCCAAGGCACTGGAACAGGCCCGCGCAGCCAGGCTTCACATTCTCGAAGAAATGGCCAAGACCATTGCCAAACCGCGGACCGAACTTTCCACCTATGCCCCGCAAATGGAAATCGTGTATGTGGACACAAGCAAGATCCGCGACGTCATCGGCCCCGGCGGTAAAAACATCAAGGCCATTACCGCGGCCACCGACGCCTCCATAGATATCGAAGACTCGGGCAAGATCTCCATCTTTGCCTGTAATCAGGACGCACTGGACAGGGCCAAGGAAATGGTTCTATTCTACGACCAGAAGGCAGAACCGGGCAAGGACTATGATGGTGTTGTCAAGAAGATCATGGATTTTGGAGCCTTTATCGAAATTCTTCCCGGCCTTGAAGGCCTTTGCCACATCTCCCAGCTGGCCCGCGAACGGGTGAACAGCGTGGAAGACGTGGTCAGGGAAGGCGATCCCATCAAGGTCAAGGTCATTGAAGTGGATCCATCCGGAAAAATCCGCTTGAGCCGCAAGGCCGTGCTCATGGAAGAAGCCGGTGAAACCTTTTCCATGGACCAGGCCAAACGGCCCAGTGGTGGCGGGAACAACCGCAACAAGCGCCACGGTGGGAACAACAACCGCCGACGTTAATCCTTAACGCCTGCAATCAATCCATAATAAAAGGCCTTTCCGGTTTCCCGGGAAGGCCTTTTATTTATGCAAAGATGTCAGGGTTCAAGGCTGCCAAGCTACCATCAACGCTTCATCTCATTGAGCATCTTCAAAATTTCATCGCTGGTGCTCACCACCTTGCTGTTGGCCTGAAATCCCTTTTGGGTCAGGATCATGTCCACAAAGGCTGTGGCCATATCCACATTTGATTGTTCCAGGGTACTGGAGGCAATAGTTCCCAAGCCGTCAAGAGCATCCGGGCCCAAATCGAACCGGGCATTGCCTGTACCTGCCAACCCGAATTGCATCCCTCCGCAATCAGGTGTTTCCGCAAACCGGTTTCCCCCCTCCCGGTGCAGGGCAAATCGATTGGGACAATCAGCCACTGCCAAGACAAAAAGACTTCTTTCCTGCCCGTTGGAGTAATGTCCAGTGAGCACCCCGTCACGGTCAACGGAAAGCGCCTGTAACGCACCTTCGGGATAGCCATTCTGATTCTGATATAAGGTAGCCGAACCCCTGTTGTAACTGGTGGAAGCGTTGGCCAATCGCGAAGGATCCTGGACCATGCCAAGCATCTGCAGGGCTGTTTCGGCATCCAGGGCAGGGATATCGGCAGCCGTCAAAAGGGGATCGGGAGCATGGGGAGACGTATCGGCAAGACCGAAATTGACCTCAATACTCCCTTCAAGTTCCTGCCCGTCTGCAGCGACAAACACGGGATCACACAAAAAATAGCCATCATCTGACATGAAAGCGCCTGTCCAGCTGGCAAGATCGCTCATGTTGCCGGTCGTGTCTGGTGTGAATGCGGATTGATTGACCAACTCCCCTGAAGCGTCAAAGGTCATGGTGCCCATCATGAGCACGCCGGATTTCGAGCTTCCCTGGGCAATGGCCCGACCATCTTCCGAGGGGTCCATGGCCAGTAGGTATTCCCACACCATGGTTCCGTTCACATCGTCACCCTGGGACGGGGTGTAAACCGGATCAAAATAGGCACTGACGCGATGAGCATTGCCTGCCTGATCATAAACAGTCAACGGAGACATATAGGTATATTTTGCCGAGTCAAGGGGCTCGTCCTGGCTTGCATCCCACGCATTGAACAGAGAAAAGGCCGGGCTCGAGGCTGCGGCAGGCGTGTTGGCCAAATCGGTAGCCTGGGAATCGAGATTGACCATGACCTCAATACGAGTCGTTCGTTCCGGCGAAGACACAAACCGATCGTCCTCTGCATTCGTCCCCAATCGCACGTCGACCATATTCCCGAAATCAATGCTTTCCGTCAGTCCGGCACCGGAAGCACCTTCCGTGGTAACGGCTGTCGGATCTCTTCTGGTCTGTACTTCATACCCCTGTACGGCTGCTCCGCCGGAATCTTTAAGATATCCCTGTTTATCAAACCTGAAGGCCCCGCTTCGGGTATAGAAAAGCTTGTCGCTATCCGGCGGAGAGACCACAAAAAAACCGTTTCCACCCAGGGCAAGGTCCAAGGATTCCGTTGTCAGCTCAAGGGGGCCACTGTCAAAATCAGTGATCAAATCGGCAAGCTGAACCCCCTTTCCCACCTGTCCGACCCCACCCCCGGTCACAACAGTATCGTTGAAAACATCGGCAAAATGGATACTTGTACTTTTGAACCCGGTGGTATTCACATTGGCAATATTGTTGCCGATAACAGACATGCCCTGGCCAAAGGCCTGGAGTCCTGTGGCTGCGGTGTACAAACTGCCAAACGCTGTCATGATCAATGCTCCTTGTATAGCGGGAAAAATATTCCACGTGTTCTGCCCGATTACGAGAAAGCATGATCAATGCCAAAACAAGAGCCCCTGGAAATCCTTCCAGGGGCTCTTGTGGTCATACCAGTGATCTGTTCCGGCTATTTTCCGGTTTTTCCCATATCCTCGGGGGAATCAAGCAGAGGCAGCACATAGGTTTCAAGGCGTTGACCGGACCGAACCGTGATGGACATTCTGTCGATCCCCTTGTTGGCGGGAAGATACACATAGCCCATGCGGGTATAGGAAGGCGGGATCGGAGTTGATTTCCAGGCGTACTGGACCAGCTCCTGTTTGATGTTCCGTTCGAGCTTGGCCTCGGCCTCAGGCAGCGACCCGGCGGCAAAGGCCGCCCCGCCAACAGCCGCGCCCATGCCCGCGCCCACAAGAACATTGTCTCCGGTGAACATGGTAATGATCGCACCGAGACCACCACCCAGGGCAGCCCCCAGCCCTCCGGACTTGAGAGCGTTTTTCGCGGTTTGCTTGAAGGTTTCCGAGGCAAAGGCTAGCCGTACGGCCTCGTCCGTGGAATAGGGCAGATAATCTCCATCGGTTCCCACCCCGCGCATCTCTTCTTCCAGCACCTTGGGCGTGGACTGGCCGATATTCTTGAACACCAGAAAGACGGGTTCAAGATCAGCCTTGCTGTAATCAAGTCCCTGTCCGGAATACTCATATTTGATGGCGGCAATGTCCCATTCAGGGGTCTTGATGGCATTGTGGACCTGGGAAGGATCCACCACTCGACGCGGCTGGGGAAGTGGACTGGTCGGGGCACAGGCAAAAACCGGGATCAGAAAAAGAAGAACCAAAAAGATGCACAATCTGGATTTCATACAGGTTGCCTCCTGATACGCTTAAATGGGGCGTGAGGTTCGGGGCGAAGCGACCGCCCACGCAAACGCGCGGTCGCACAAGGCAGGGCATGCCGGTTCCGGCCGTCAGGATTCTCTGGCCGCTTTCCACCTGGAAACAGGAGTCGTGGCAACCATTCCCTGTTCACTGATGGTGACCACCCCCTGCATTTCAAGCTCCTGCAGACTTTTTTCAAAGCTGTCTGCACTGGCATTCCATTTGGTCAAAAGGATCTCCCTGGTAACACGTCCTTTGGACCCCTCGAAATGATCCAACAGAATATACAGGGAAACAGCCTCAACAGACAAGCCCAATTCGAAAATAGTATGTTCCATGTCTCTGTCAATCCTTGACTGCATGTTGGTGCAAACGGCGAAGCGCACAACCGGCGAGGACTTCTCCCCCATTGGCCACGGCATCGGCTATCTCCCCTGACCGCCCAAGGGCCATGATGTCCTGGAGTCCTTCGAGAATACCTCCGACTAGCACAAGGGCAACAAAAAGCACAAGGTTTTGCTTGCCGGTCAACTTCCAGGGAAAAGTGACCGCCAGAACCATATAGGTAAGCAGATGGGCCATCTTGTCACCCCCCGGGATATCCATGCCCGGCGGAAGAGGACGCAGGGAAACAAGAATTACCCAACAACGCGAGGATCCAGGCAAGACGACCCCCCGGACAAACCAGGCCGGGCATGGCTGCATGGCCTACATCTCCCGGATGACAGTGGCGATGTGTTCCTGGGTGGCACCGTCCAGATACGGGTGCATGGGCAGGCTGAGAATCCTCTCGCCGGAACGTTCGCTTACCGGCATGGTCCCTGACTCATAGCCAAGTCCCCTGAAGGCAGTTTGCAGATGCAGGGGTATGGGATAGTACACGGCCGTTGGTATTCCGTGTTCATTCAGCCGGGCACGAAGTGCTTCCCGGTGCGATGCATCCCGGGCCAGAACGGAATACTGGGCCCAGACCGACACATACCCTTCTGGTACCCGGGGCGTGATGACCTCCTCGCCCAGAAGCTGGGCGTACCTGTCGGCCACCTTGTTGCGGGCCTTGATTTCATCCGGAAAGAGCTCGAACTTGGCCAGGAGCACGGCCGCCTGCAGGGAATCGAGCCGGCCATTGATCCCGATGCGCACATTGTCATAGCGATCAGCACCCATGCCGTGCACCCTTATGGATCGCAACTTTTCCTCGAGTTCCCCGTCATTGGTAAAGCACATGCCACCATCCCCGTAACACCCCAAGGGCTTGGCCGGAAAAAAGGAGGTGCATCCGATGTCACCGAACCCGCAGGCCCTGGATGACCTGTCTTTGTACACGGCGCCGAAAGCCTGGGCAGCGTCTTCAATGATCCTGAGATGATGCGCCTTACACAGGGATTCGATTCGATCATAATCCGCAGCCAGGCCAAAAAGATCGACCGGGATGACCGCCCTTGGGGTCAGTTCCTCGTACCCCCGGGGCAGGGGATAGATGGAGTTGTCCCGGGCCTCAAGGGCGTTGATGGCCTTTTCCAGGCATGCGGGATCCATGTTGAAGGTCACGGGATCAATGTCCACGAACACGGGCGTGGCCCCGACCATGGCGATCTCTTCGGCCGTGGCAAAAAAAGTGAACGGGGTGGTGAAAACCGCGTCCCCGGGCCCGATATCCAGGGCCATGAGGGCCATGAGCAGGGCATCGCTCCCTGACGAACAGCCCAAGGCGTACCTGCTTCCGATGTATTCGCCAAGCCGTTGTTCAAGTTCCTTGATTTCCGGCCCCATGATATAGGCCCCATGCCCAAGCACCTGGTCCATGTTGGCGCGGACCTTGTCCTCTATAAGGGCGTACTGCGCCTTGAGATCAATAAATGGTATGCTCATGAAATAGCTCTGCTTTGTTGGTGGTGTTGCATCCTTGTGGTCAGAAACAATGCCTGATCTGAGCCGTGCCCGTTCGCAACGACCATGCAGGCTTTCCGCCTTGTCACATGGCCGTAAGGCCGGAGACAGATCTTCAGTCTGCTTCCTGCGCCCTGTGATTCGGGCACCGTCCCCCCTGCTGCACGTCCTCGGGATGCCGGATTTTCTGCAAAATGGTCGCGGCCACATCCAGGGCCCGCAAACCGTCCTCTCCCGTGACCGGGGTATGTTCGCCCTTGTTGATGGCCTGGGCAAACTTGTCCAGCTCCAGCTCCATGGAATTGACCTCGGGCACTTCAGGCCGCTCATAGAGCACCTGCTTGGCCCGATCACCCTCGCCTATGGTGGCCACGGGCAACCCCTTGCCACCGGACACCTCGCCAGTTGAAAGCTGAAAAATTTCCGACTGCTTCTGAAGAAAGTCAATGGAAATATACATGTTTTTCTGAAAGATGCGCATTTTGCGCATGGCCTTGACCGAAATCCTGCTCGTGGTGATATTGGCCACGGCCCCGTTGTCAAAGGTCAACCGGACATTGGCGATATCTTCGGTATCGGAAACAACGGCAACCCCCGAGGCGTCTATGGATGCCAGGGGGCGGTCCACCAGCGCCAGAATAATATCCAGATCATGAATCATCAGGTCAAGGATCACGCTCACATCCGTGCCCCGGGGATTAAAGGGACTCAAACGGTGGGATTCAATGAACATGGGCTCAAAGGAATACTCCTTGAGAGCCAAGACCGCAGGGTTGAACCGCTCGATATGCCCGACCTGCAACTTCTTTCCGGCCTGTTTGGCCAGATGAACGATCCTTCTGGCCTCGTCCACCGTGGCGGTAATCGGCTTTTCCAGGAAAATATGGCACCCGTGCTCCAGAGCCTTTTGGGCCACCTCGAAATGGTGCACCGTGGGCACAACAATGCTCACTGCATCCACCTGATCGAGGAGTTCCTCCATGGTCTCGAAACAGGGAACACCGACCTGCTCGGCCACCATCCTTCCCCTGGATACATCCGTATCGTAGACGCCAACCAGATCAAGCGAAGTCATCTGCTTGGCCACCTTGGCATGGATCGCCCCGAGATGACCGACACCGATGATTCCATAAGCAAGTGCGTTCATGCGTAACTCCATTGAAGGTATGTGTATCCTCTAGTACAGCAGCTGCCATTCAGGAAAATGGTCAGCGCGTACCGGATACGTATTCTGCAACAATGGCAGCGGCCCGATCCGTTGCCTTTCCCGGACCCATCATGGCGGGCAAGGTTTCGAGTTCGCTGCGTATCAGCTCGAGACGATCGGGATGCTCAAGCCATGATTGCCCCAGGGCGGCCATGGCCTGGGGGGTGGCCTCGTGCTGGATGAATTCCGGAAAGACCCTTTTGCCCAGGATCAGGTTGACCATGCCGATAAAAGGCACCCGGATGAGCCTGCGACCAATATGATAGCTCAAAAAAGCCACCTTGTAGGCCAGCATGGTCGGCACCCCGAGCAGGGCGCATTCAAACGTGGCCGTGCCGGAAGCAGCAACAACAAAGGAGCATTGCCTCAAGGCATCGTATCTGTCTGTTGCCGGTACAATATCCACGGGCACGTCCTGGAGCCACAACGATTGTATGGTCTGCAGCTCCACCTGGGGAGCCTGAACAAGGGTAAACCTCAATGCGGGATCCCTTGCCCACAAAAGGGAGGCGACCTTGGCAAATACGGGCAAAAGGGAGGCAATTTCCTTGTGCCGGCTGCCGGGCAGGATGCCTATCCGCTTGGCATCGGGACCAATCTTCCTGCGGGTTGCAAGATCCATGGTTTCAAGCAGGGGATGACCCACAAAGGTCGCATCAAGTCCATGCTTGCGGAAAAAAGGCTCTTCAAAGGGAAAGATGCACACGAGGCGGTCTACATAATGCTTGAGAAATTTGACCCTGCCCTGCCGCCAAGCCCAGACCTGCGGGGTGATGTAATAGACAACCGGGATGGAAAGTTTTTTGGCCATTTTGGCCACCCGGAAATTGAAATCCGGGGAGTCGATGAGCACCACCACTGCAGGCCGTTCTTTTTCCAGAAACCGGCGCATGCGTGTAAACAGCCCCAGAATCCGAGGCAGGTGTCCTATGACCTCGGTAAGCCCCATGACCGAAAGGGCTTCGGAATGGATCAATGCCTTGAATCCCCGTGCACGCATGGTGCTTCCGCCCATGCCAACACAGGAAAGGGCGGGATCAATCGCGTGCAGGGCATCAACCAGCATGGCTCCGTACATGTCTCCGGAGGCCTCTCCCGCACAGATGAAAACCTTTTTCAATGTACCTTGGCTTCGTGTTTGCCTCATGGTCCTCCCGGCACCGTGGTTTGTAATCGACAAAGGCATAGTCCTTACTCTCCAACCCGTGCCAAGTAAATGATCAGGTTGGGCCCCAGGAAACGCTGGAAGCGTCCTGGTACCCGGATTGCGGCTTGACAGAACCCCAGGCGCAAGGACATTTATGGTACCTTTGATCCATCCCAGTCCAAGGAGTTTGCCATGCTCGACCTTTTGCGCACCAGACGAAGCATCAGGGCCTTTGATGCCCGTCCCGTTGCCCCGGAGCTTGTGGCCGCCCTCAAGGAAGCGGTTCTTCGTGCGCCTTCCTCCCGCAGCCTGAACCCCTGGCACTTTCTGTTCGTCACCAACACGTCTCTGCTTGCAACCCTTGCCACATGCAAACCGCACGGGGCCGGATTTCTCAAGAACGCCCCCCTGGGGGTGGTTGTATGCGCTGACCCGTCCCTTTGCGATGTCTGGGTGGAGGATGCGTCCATCGCCTCGCTCATTCTGCACCTGACCGCCCACAGCCTGGGCCTTGGGAGCTGCTGGATTCAGGTACGAAAAAGGATGCACGAGCAAGGAGCACCCGCAAGCGACTACATCAAACAGGTGCTCGACCTGCCAGATCACCTGGAAGTGGAATCGATCATTGCCATGGGCTATCCCAAAGAGTCCCCCAAGGGGCACCCCAAAGAGAGCCTGCTCTGGGACCGGATTGAGGAACGATAAACTGCGCTGAATGATCGCGTCAGCCCATTGCCTTTCGTGAACGTCCTTCTCTCCCCGTGCTCCTCGGCACAACACCGGCAGACCGCCTTGTGCCCCACCATCCAGGCAAAGCCCGCCGGGGAGATATCCTGGAGCATGTCCGGAATGACACATCTTTTCGTTCCGTCATCTTTTTTCTGTTTTCTGCACTCTGCCTATCAATCAAGGATCAACGCATGACAACACCAGCATCAACCCCCTCATCCCATTTCATCAAAGCCATCATTGACAAGGATCTTGCCCAGGGCAAGCACGCGCACATCGTGACCCGATTTCCCCCCGAGCCCAACGGTTTCCTGCACATCGGACATGCCAAGTCCATCTGTCTCAATTTCGGTCTTGCCGAATCCTATGCAGGCAGCCATTGCAACCTCCGCTTTGATGACAGCAACCCTGCCAAGGAAGAACAGACATATATTGACGCGATCATCCGCGATGTCACATGGCTTGGATTTTCCTTTGGCAATACACCGTGCCATGCATCGGATTATTTTGAAACCCTGTACAACCTGGCTGTTGAATTGATCCAAAAAAATCTGGCCTATGTGTGCGAACTTTCGGCCGAGGACATCCGCGCCTACAGGGGTACTCTGACCGAGCCCGGCAAGGAAAGCCCCTTTCGCAACCGCTCGGTTGAGGAAAACCTGGATCTGTTCGCCAGGATGCGCCAGGGAGAATTCGAGGAAGGAACCCATGTTCTCAGGGCCAAAATCGACATGAACTCCCCCAACATGAACATGCGCGATCCCGTCATCTACAGGATCATCAAGACCCCGCACCCGCGAACGGGAACAACGTGGTGCATCTATCCCATGTACGATTTCGCCCACTGCATTTCCGATGCCCTGGAAGGCATTACCCATTCCCTGTGCACCCTTGAATTCGCGGACCACAAGCCCTTGTACGACTGGATCCTCGACCATGTGAGCGTTCCCTGCCACCCTGTACAGATCGAATTTGCCCGGCTGAACATCAATTATACGGTAACCAGCAAACGCAAACTCCATGAACTGGTCCGGGAAGGACTGGTGGACGGATGGGACGATCCCCGCATGCCCACCCTGTCAGGAATGCGCAGGCGGGGCTTTCCCCCTGAGGCCATCCGTGCCTTTTGTGAACGCATCGGGGTGAGCCGCAAGGACAGCTGCGTGGACATGGGAGTGCTGGAAAGCTGCGTGCGCGATGCCCTCAATGATACGGCTCCGAGAACCATGGCCGTGCTCAAGCCCCTGAAAATCGTTCTCACCGACTATCCCAACGACCAGGAAGAATATTTCGAACTCCCCGTGCATCCCAAGAATCCGGCCATGGGAACGAGAAAGGTGCCCTTTTGCCGGGAAATCTACATTGAAAAGGATGATTTTCTGGAAAACCCGCCCAAAAAATTCTTCCGCCTTGCTCCCGGACGGGAAGTGCGTCTACGCGGTGCCTATCTGGTCACCTGTACCCAGGTGATCCGGGATACAACAACCGGCGCCATCAAGGAAATCCATTGCACCCATGACCCGGCCAGCCGGGGCGGGGACGCTCCTGACGGACGCAAGGTCAAGGGGACCCTGCACTGGGTTTCGGCCCGCCATGCCCTGGATATCGAAGTGCGCCTCTACGACCGGATGTTCTCGGTTCCCTTTCCCACTGCGGACAAGGGCAAGGATTTCAAGGAGTTCATCAATCCCGAATCCCTGCGTATCCTGACGGGGTGCAAGGCCGATCCCGCTCTGGCCCAAGGTCGTCCCGAGCAGGGATTCCAGTTCGAACGTCAGGGATTTTTCTGCCGGGACAGTAGGGACAACGACCAGGGCATGCCGGTCTACAACCGAACTGTCACCATAAGGGATTCCTGGGCCAAAAAGAAATAGCATGGGGACATGCACGCCAGCAATGGCAGAACTTCCCCGGAAAAGGATCAGCCATGAACATCGAAATATTCTATTGCACGGTTTGAAACTATTATCCCAAGGCCGCCGGTCTGGCGGCTGCCCTGCAAGACGCCCTGGACTGCACGGTCACCCTTACTCCGGGACAAACCGGCGATTTCGAGGTGGTCAAAGAGGGGAAAACAATCTATTCCAAACGCCAAACAGGGAAGATTCCGCCTCCAGAGACCATTGTAAAGCTCCTTGAAACATAACAGGTTACCATGACCAAAAACGGATCACCACCTTCTGGCAACCATTGCCCCCCCAAAAGTCCCGGGTGGGATGAAGAACTCTTCATCCTCAATTACGCCACCCGGCTGTTCATGGCCATTACCGACAAAAAGACTTTGATCCAGACGGCACTGGAAACCTTTGCCGATTTCTCCAGGACACAGCAGGTGGGGATCATGACCGTGGACGAAAAAAAGCTCAATCTCACCGAGGAAGGGTCTTTTGATCACGGCAAAACCACCTTTTCCTCCAGGGCCTGCTCTCTGAAAAAGGGTTCCCCGGAACACGAAATCATCATGTCCCACGAAATACGGGAATGTTTCCTGGACCTGAACGTTTTCCCCTGGATCACGTCCCAACAGACATCGAACCTGACCCAGGGATTGTGCATCCCCGTGGCCCGATCCTCCAAGCAACTCATGGCGGTGGTCACACTGACCATCGACAACCACCCCCTGGAATTTGAAACCGTGCAACGTCTCAGGGTCCTGGCATCGATCTTTGCCCTCTCCCTGGAGAACATGCACCTTTTTGAACTGGCTGTTGTTGACGGACTTACTGGCGTGCATGTCCGGCGGTATTTCGAAATCAGGGCCAATGAAGAAATGGCCAAAATGAAACGCACCCCTCACTATCTCGGCATCATCCTCATGGATATAGATGAGTTCAAGACGATCAACGATCGCTTCGGCCATGTGGTCGGTGACCAGGTTCTGGTGGAATTTGCCGGGAAGATCTCCCAGGGATTACGCAGGGACATCGACATTGTCTGTCGCTACGGAGGGGATGAATTCGTGATCCTTCTGCCCCAGACAGGTCCCGAGCAGACCCGATGCATAGCCCAACGCATCCTGGATGATGTCAGCAATCATGTTTTCAAGGCCCTGCCATCGGGACATGAGGTGTCCATTTCTGCCGGAGCCATGTGCATCGGTCCCCAGCAGCCCATTCCCATTCAGGAGCTGATCCATCGGGTGGACAAACTGCTCTACAAGGGCAAGCAAAGTGGCGGCCACAGGGTCGTGACCCCAGAAACAGACTGAAACACGTGGAAAGATGGTGCGCCAAGCCAAAGGACACAAACGCTCCGATACCCTGTGGGTGTCGGAGCGTTTGTTTGGGAAGGTCTTACTGAGAAAGGGAAAAGGTGACAGTCAGGACATTGAAGCCATCCCGCCGTTCATAGACAATGGAATCAGCCATGTTTCTGACCAGGTGGATGCCGAGTCCACCTATGGGACGCTGTTCTATGTCCAAAGAGGTGTCGGCAGTGGCTCGCTCCAGGGGATCAAAGGCTGCGCCCCGGTCCTTGATGATGAAGGCCAGGCGGTCAGCCTCGCACCGGCAGCACAGGGTGACCTGCCCGGGACAATCCCGAGGATAGGCATAATTGAAGACATTGACCAGAAGCTCTTCAAGGACAAGCTCAATCTTACCCTGCAGGGCCTCCGGCCCGCCCGAGCGGTGCAGACAGGAGCGGGCAAAGGTTTGCAGGGCGTCAAGAGAAGCCATGTCGGCGTCTGCCGTCAGACATTGCGTGCAGGCATCAACCGAGTTTGGCGAGCGCATCGTCTTGGCTCTCCCCCACAGGAAAGATCGAACTGAACCCGGACATTTTGAACACCTCGCTCACCATGCCGGAAAGATCGTAAAACGCCAGTCCCCCACCAAGCCCCTTGAGTTTCTTGCCAATGAGCAGCACGCTGCGCAAACCCGCACTGCTCATGTACTCCACCTGAGCCATCTGCACACAGATATTTGTGGCCCCGCCATCAATGATGGCGTTGCATTGTTCTTCAAACTGGGGAGCGGTCACAGCATCCATCCGCCCGCGCACCGTGAGAATCACGGCATTATCCTTTTCTATCTGCTCAAATTCCATTGTTCACCTCGGTTTCTGCATCTGCGACAAACGCGGGAAAAAGGAGCCCGGGAAGACACCCTTTACGCCTGCCCAAGGGGCAAACACCACAAGGGGTTCAAAGCACCCCTCCCTCGCGGCCTGCCCACCGGACGACCTTTTTTCGGGGTTGGCGCCCTGTTTATTGAGGGCCGTGCCAGATGCGATCCAGGACCCCGACCAACCAGATTCCTTCTGTATTCACATTCATCAGGAAGTCTAGAAAAGAATATCCACCTGCTCGGAATCCTGACCGGTTCGTTCGGCTATTTCACCAATCACCCAGGCATCCTGCCCTAGAGCCTTCAAACGGGACATAACATCCTCTTCCATATCCGGGCTGATAACCAGGATGTACCCGATTCCCGAATTGAAAATCTGAAGCATTTCTTCCCAAGACAAATTGCCCTGTTTCCTGAGCCAAGAAAAAACAGGGGGGATGTCCCAGGTTCCGAACTGGACAGATGCCTTGAGGGATTCGGGCAGTACACGGGGAATATTGTCGTAAAAACCACCACCGGTTACATGAACCATGCCCCGAATCTCGAGATCACGCAGGAGGTTGAGTACTGTTTTAACATAGATTCTGGTCGGTTCCAGCAGCACGTCGGCCACGGTTTTGTCCGTCCCCGGAAAAATGTCCCTGGCCCCAAGGCCGCTATCCTTGTAAATCTTGCGCACCAGGGAATACCCATTGGAGTGAATGCCCGACGATGCCAGCCCCACGATCCTGTCCCCGACACGAATACCTCTACCGTCCACAATACGGTCGTTGTCCACGATGCCCACGCAGAATCCGGAAAGATCATACTCGCCAGGTGCGTAAAAATCCGGCATTTCTGCGGTTTCACCGCCCAAAAGAGCACATTGAGCCAGTTTGCACCCATGAGCTATCCCCGCAAGTGCTTCCTGAGCACGCTCCTGCTCAAGCTTACCTGTTGCAAAATAATCAAGGAAAAAAAGAGGTTTAGCACCCTGAACCAAAATATCATTCACGCTCATAGCCACCAGATCGATTCCGATGGTCGTATGATGCTCGAACAGGAAAGCCAGTTTTAATTTGGTTCCGACCCCATCAGTGGAAGCCACCAGAACAGGCTCGTGCAGATTGTGCAGATCCGGCTTGAACAATCCTCCAAATCCGCCGATATCCGTGATCACTCCCTTGGTAAACGTTTCCGAAACAATGGATTTGATGCTCGAAACAAAGGCGTTTCCCGCATCTATATCCACCCCGGCCTCCTTGTAGGCCTTGTCACGCTGCTGCATAGCCACCTTTCTCCTTAGTTGCTCCTGCCTGATGACCTGAAAGATGTTGCATGGATGACAAAACATCCCATAACGCGTATCTGTCAGAACATATACCATGTTGCATGCGAAACGTCCCCGCACGCATGGTGTTACCAATCACCAACGGCTCATCCATAGCGCATGGAGAAACCATCATGAAATCCCTTGCCGTACACCTGCTTGTGATTCTGGCACTCACGGGAACCGCTTCAGCCCACAATGCCACATCCACCCCCCTGCCCACGCTGTTTATAGGTCAGGACCAGACTTCAGGTGACGCCATCATGTCCATAGGCCCCGACCGGGAACAAGCAGAACCGTTCTCTTCTCCCCAAGAGCTCATTATCACACCCGAAATCATTTTGCCACCCAAAAACCATCGTCATCCCCACGGAAAGGCCAAAAAGGCCCGCATCAGGCACCCGTCAAGCGGTCCACACACGCCCTGAACCCGGCAGTGATCTCCTCCTCACCAGGGACCACACCATCCTCCATGAGCACACGTCCGTTGCAGATAACCGTGTCCACACAATCCCCGTTGGCACTGTACACGACGTTGGAGAGAAGATGGTGACCAGGAGTGAGCTGGGGGTGATTCAAATTCACGAGCATGCAGTCGGCGAGCATGCCCTCACGGATTTCTCCACACTCCAGCCCGTACATGGCGGCCATGTTTTTCGTGGCCAGAGCAAAGGCATCCACAGCCGGAAGCACGGTCGCGTCACCTGATGCCGACTTGGCCAGCAGAGCCGCAAGTTTCATTTCCTCGAACATGTCCAGATTATTGTTGGAGGCGCACCCATCCGTGCCCAGACCGATATTGAGTCCCCTGTCGGCCAGGGGTTGATACCTGAATGTTCCCGAGGCGAGCTTGAGGTTCGAGGCAGGATTGTGAATGACCTGGACATGGTTGCGGGCGAGCAGATCCATTTCATGGTCGCTCAGCCATACGCAATGACAGGCCATGAGCCGAGGGGAAAGCAGTCCCACAGAATCCAGATACTCCACCGGGCGCATCCCGTGCTCCTTGAGGCAATTTTCCACTTCCGTGCTGGTCTCGCTCACATGCAGATGAATAAGCAGATCCTTGTCCTCGGCATACTCGGCCACCCAGGCCAGGGAATCCTTGGACACGGTATATATGGCATGAGGACCAAGGGTGAAAATGATGCGCTCGGACAAGGAGGCGTATTTCTCGTACAGTTTTTCGACCTGATCCTTGGCCTGCCTTGCCCGTTCCTTGTCCCCGAAATCGAACAACGCAGCTGAAAGCCCGGCCCGGATCCCCATCTCCTGAACGGCCCTGGCCGTTCCAGGAAAATGCCAGTACATGTCTGCAAAAAATGTGGTCCCGGTCCGGATCATCTCCAAACAAGCGAACTTGGCCCCCCAATAGACATCCTCTTCTGTCATTTTGGCTTCAATGGGCCAGATATGATCCTTGAGCCAGACACCCAGAGGCATGTCATCGGCAAATCCCCGAAGCAGGGTCATGGCGGCGTGAGTATGTCCGTTCATGAACGAAGGCAAAATGGCCTTGCCTGTTCCGTCAATGCACGTATCCGCCTGAACATGAGCAAGGTTACCGATGGAGACGATGTGATTGCCCTTAATCAGGATGTCCTGGATCCTGTTCTCATGAAGAACGCCGGTTATCAGAATGCTCATGATGGTAGATTCCCTTGTTGCCAGGTGCATGCCGCACAGCTACGGTGCATCAGCGTTGCCTGATGCCCAAAAGCTGCAGAATGCTCAGACGAGTCCATCACCGGGGTTGACTACAGACCTGATTGCGGCCCGAACGTTTGGCCCGGTACAGGAGACTGTCTGCCGCATCAATAAGCCGGGCCGGACTGTCCCACCCGGGCTCGGCCATGGCCGAGCCCGCGCTAATGGTCAGTTGGATATGATTCTCAATAATCCGACCATTGGCATCCCGGATCACAAAATTGTACCTAGCCACACGTTGACAAAGCTCTTTGGCCAGGTCCTTGACCTCTTGGGCGGCAAAGCCAACCAGGAGAACGGCAAACTCTTCTCCCCCAAATCGTGCGCCCAGGATAGAACGTTCAGTCGTAACATCCCGAGGCCCACAGGCCTGTTTCACAGCTGCCCCCACCGTTGCCAGAACCTGATCGCCGATGCGATGACCGTATTTGTCGTTAAAGGCCTTGAAATAATCGATATCAATCATGATCAGGGCCAGTTTTCCCCCTTTGTCCTTCCACCGTTTAAAAGAACGCTGGATGGCCAGATCAAAGGCTCTGCGATTGGGTAAGCCCGTGAGCACATCGGTCATACTCATTTCGACCAGAACTTTGGCATCGTCTTCCAGCTTCGATATCAGCCCGCCAAATCCCGACTTGACACTTGCCACCACGGCGTCGAGACTTGTCTCGGTCTCCACGGTCCGAACGGTCTCCTCCTCGAGATCGCGGATATCATCGGTACGTTGGCGCAACAATTTTTTGAAGGAGTGGACACGCCCCATGGCCTCGTCAAGGGCCAGTTTGAGCTCGGTCTTCCAGGGCGCGGCCAGAATGCTCTGCTTGCGCATGAAAATCGTGCGAAAATATTCCTCGGAATAATTCCGCTCCCCAAGGATCTGGTCGAACAGGGCCTTGAGCTGTTTTTTCTGCTCACCAGTCAAAAAATCATAGGTTGCCATGCCAGCAAGGTGCATCATGAACGATCGCCATTTGAAATCAGCCGGCATGGCTGCCATGTCCATGGCGGCGTTCAATTTGTCGATGTTGATCATGAGGACCTCTCATATAAAGAACGGAAAAGCGATGCTTCCACGACTTCGTGAAGCGGTTCTCTTATCCAAACGCTTCTGGTAATGCAAATGAACACACACCACCTTCTTGCGCAGGCAAAACCCCGTCCCTGCCCCTGTGGTTCGGGCCTGAGCTTTGGCTCCTGCTGCGGCCCCCTACTCGAAGGGACCTCACGTCCCCAGACAGCCGAAGCGCTCATGCGCTCGCGCTTCACGGCCTTTGCAACCGGCAGGTATGCCTATCTGCAGCAAACCGTCATCCCCAGCCTTTACGACAAGTTCATCCCCGATGACCTTGCCAGGTCAACCCGGCATGTACGCTGGACCCGTCTCGAGATAGAGGGCCGTGAAGCAGGAACAGCCAACGATATCCAGGGTACGGTGATCTTCTCGGCCCGGTACGAGCACAACAACAGGCAGCACATTGTTCGAGAACGCAGCCGCTTTGAAAAAAGAGAAGGCGCCTGGCTCTACGCTGGCGGCCATCTGCTGGCAGAAAACCAGGTCGTGGGAACGGGTCGCAGCATCGGCCGAAACACCCCCTGTCCGTGCGGGAGCGGCAAAAAGTACAAAAAATGCTGCGGCAAACACCGTTAAGGGGTTTGCCGCAGCATCAGCTCAAACCGGGAACCGGTGACCACCCCGGGTTCCTTCTCCCTTTGCGCACCGACCACAAGATCAATCCACGATTTCGGCCTTGGTGATCATGACGGTTTCCTTGGGAACGTCCTCGTAAAAGCCCCAGGCTCCGGTTTCCACATTCTTGATGGCGTCCACAACGTCCTTGCCTTCGACCACCTTGCCGAAAACAGCATATCCCCAACCCTGCTCGGTCTTGGCCGTGTGGTTCAAGAAGGCGTTGTCCACGGTGTTAATGAAAAACTGGGCCGTTGCCGAATGGGGATCCATGGTCCTGGCCATGGCCACGGTGTAGGCCTCATTCTTCAAGCCGTTGTCCGCCTCGTTCTTCACCGGTGAAAAGGTCTTCTTTTCCTGCATCTTCTCATCCATGCCGCCACCCTGAATCATGAAATTCTTGATCACCCGGTGAAAGATGGTTCCTTCATAAAACCCGTCTTTGACGTAGCGCAGAAAATTCTTCACGGTCTTGGGAGCCTTGTCTTCGAACAGTTCCAGGACAATGGTTCCCTTGTTGGTCTCGATTCGTACCACGTTGTTCTCCTTGTGGGCATGTGTGTTAGTGGGCAACCATGCGCTTGTGCAGCAAAAAAGTCCGGCCCTCTTGGCCGTGAACGCATGGACATACCAAATTTTTTTCTCTCCTGGGGCTCAGAAAACCTCTGCCTGAAACCAGTACACCTCGGTGGCATCATCCTTCCAGGCATCCGGGGGCAGGCCGGCCTTGTGACAGGTCTGGGCGAGAAAGGTTTCCCTATCCCAGGACCATTCCACTGCCACCTGGGGCAAAAGCAGCCCGGATCGTTGTCCCTGACGCACGTACAGGCCATGAACGCCCGGGATAATGGCTGTCAGATCCTTGACCCGCTCCAGAGGGCTCAAAATGGAAATTTCCACCTCAAGGTCCCCGAACTCCTCCAGAGAAACCGGCGGGAATCTGGGATCTCCAAAGGCCGCGGCCCGGGCCATCCCGGCCACGGTCCTGTACAGGGGGTCCTGGGCGACAATATGTCCGATACATCCCCTGAGCTGCCCGTTCCTGGTCAGAGTGACAAAGGCACCATACGGCTGGGTCAGTTTCCGGCTCACCGGAGTCATGTCCGGGGCTGGACCCACGCCCAGACGATGCCCAATGCTCGCAAAAACCAGGTCCTTGAGATACGTTTTTTCCTCTTTGGTCAGTTCAAAACGGAATCTGTTCATGCCGCGCCTCTCTGGTCTTTTCCCGCCTGTGCACCCATCAAGCAGCCTAGAATCCTTCTTCAAGGGGCGGATTGATGAGCACGCCGTTTTCCGGCAACGCCTTTGCCTTGCCTGCGTTGGCAACAACAACCTTGCGTCCCTGGATCTTGAGCCGTCCCTGGGCAAGCCATTGAATGGCCTGGGGATAGATTCTGTGCTCGTACTCGAGAATGCGTTGGCCAAGGGTGTCTCCGTTGTCATCGGGATAGGCCGGAACAACCGCCTGGATGACAATGGGCCCGTTATCCATTTTTTCATCCACAAAATGAACCGTGCACCCCGCCAGCCTGACCCCGAAATCAGCCTGCTGCCGTTGGGCGTTGGCCCCTGCAAAACTGGGAAGAATGGCAGGATGAATGTTCAGGACGTTCCCGGAAAAAGCCGAAATAAACGAGGGAGAGAGGATACGCATGAACCCCGCCAGGATCACGGCCTTGGCGCCTGATTCCCGGATGGCCTCGGCCAAAACGGCATCAAAGGCCTCTCTGGAGGCATAGTCCCCATGGTCAATAACCTGGTACGGCAGACAATGGGCCTTGGCCCGCTCAAGCCCGTAGGCATCGGGATTGTTGCTGATGACCACGGTAATCCGGGCATCAAGGCGCTTGGCCTCAATGGCCCGGATGATGGCGTCAAGATTGGTACCGCTGCCTGAAATCAAAACGGCAATGGGTAGGGTCATGGATCCTCCTTGAGCTGTGGATTCCTGAAAAGCTGTCCCTTTTCAAGCGGGATAGTTGACGTTGCCGCCATCCCGGCACCGGTCGGGATCGTGAACCACCCGAGGAACTGCAAAACTGCAACCCGGAGCAGCCCATGAGCCGTCGATCACGTCGGGAGGGTGTGCTGCCTCGGTTTATGGACTGCAGACTTCCGACACCGGACCTGCTCGCGTCTGGAAAAAAGATCCATTATGCGTGGTGGTTCCCCAACACCTCGGCCACAGCCTGGGCCAGGGCAGGAACCGTATACTCCTCCGGCTGAATCCGGGCAGCAAGCCCGTAGGTTGCAAGGGTTTTTGCCGTAACAGGTCCAATGACCGCGATGGCAAGTCCCTTGTCCACAAAGGATTTGACCACGTCCGGCTCCACCAGGGCAAAAAAATTCTCCACGGTGGAGGAACTGGTAAAGGTCAGGCAATGGATATCCCCGCTGGCAAGCCCGTCCAGAACCTCTTGCTGGCCGTCCTCGGCAAGCACGGTTTCGTACACGGGAAGCACATCGACCCGGCATCCGGCGTTGCGCAATCCCTCGGGAAGCACCTCTCGGGCCTTTTTCGCTCGAGGAACAAGGACATTTTTTCCCTGGATGCCCCTTTTCAGAAGTCCTTGCACCACGGATTCGGCCACATATTTTTCAGGCACAAAATCCGGAAACACGCCTCGAGCTTCCAATTCCCTGGCCGTTGCCGGTCCAATGGCGGCAATCTTCCTGCCTCCCAGGGCCCGGGCGTCCCTGCCGGTCTGCCTCAGCTGATCCCAGAAATGCACAACCCCGTTGACCGAAGTAAACAGGATCCAGTCATAGGTGTCCAAACCGGCAAGAGCCTCTTGAACCTGCCCGTAATCATCCAGGGGCTTGATCCTGATGGTCGGGAACTCATAGCAGCACGCCCCAAGCTCGCCAAGACGTGCAACCAGTCCACTGGCCTGCTTTCTGGCCCGGGTAACCACAACCCCCTTGCCCAGCAGGGGACGTTTCTCAAAAAAGTTCAACCGGTCCCGCAGGCACACCACATGCCCCACCACCAGAAGAGAGGGGGGCTTAATCCCCTGTTTGACCGCATCTTCGGCAATATTCCCAACGGTTGAGACCATGGAAAAATGACGACAGGTTGTTCCCCATCGCACCAGAGCCGCCGGCGTATCCGGGTCCATGCCCGCCTGGATGAGATTGGCCGTGATATGGGGCAGGTTCTTCACCCCCATGAAAAAAACCAGGGTGCTGGTCCCCTTGGCCAGGGATTCCCAGTTGTGTGCGCTCTCACCCTTGGTGGGATCTTCGTGCCCTGTGATGAAAGATACCGACGAAGCGTACTTTCTGTGGGTCAGGGGGATACCCGCATAGGCAGGTCCGGCAACGGCCGACGTAACTCCGGGAACCACCTCGAAATCAATACCCGCATCAAGCAGTTCCTCGCCTTCTTCGGCCCCTCGGCCAAAGACATACGGGTCTCCTCCCTTGAGGCGGGCCACCACATGGCCTTCCCTGGCCTTTTGCACAATGAGTTCGTTGATCTTGTCCTGGGGCAGGGTATGATCCCCGCCCTTTTTGCCCACATAGATGATCTGGGCATCATCGCGACAAAAGTCGAGAAACACCTTGTTGGCCAGGTAGTCGTAAATGACCACATCAGCCCTTTCAAGAATCTCCCTGCCCTTGATGGTCAACAGACCGGGATCTCCGGGACCCGCACCAATGAGATAAACGTTTGCCATGATTATTCTCCGATAATGTCCCGAAGTCTGGCCTGCAGGCCTTCGAGTTTTTCCCGCTTCTGGCTAAACTCCCTGGCCTTGGCCTCTTCCTTGGCAACCACGTCCCGGGGAGCCTTGTCCAGAAAGCTCTTGTTGGACAATTTTTTGGTCACCCGATCAAGTTCCTTGGTCAATTTGACCAGCTCCTTGGACAACCGGGCCAATTCGGCATCAAAATCAACCATGCCTTCCAGGGGAACAAAGATCTCGTGCCCCTGAACTACTGCCGTGGCACACCCCTTGGGCGGCTCAATCTCGGCTGCCACACGGATGGAATCCAGACGGGCCAGATTGGCGATTTCCTGTTCGTGATCCAGGAGGAACGCGCTGTCATCGCCTTCAGCCTTGATAAGGAGGTTGACCTTTTTGGCCGGCTCCACCCCGAGCTCCGAACGTATATTCCTGACCGCCACCACAAGCTGCTGCAAAAAGGCCATCTGTTTGGCAGCCTCCTTGTTGGCAAGTTCCGGATGCGACACCGGATAGAGAGCCTCGGCCAGATTCTCCTGATCTGTTCCCGGCATGTGGGACCAGATCTCCTGACTGACGAACGGGACAACAGGATGAAGCAGAATCAGGGTCTCGCGCAGGACATGTCCCAGACACCCCCTGGCCTTCTGCTTGGCCTCCTCGTCCTCACCATACAGCTCGGGCTTGATCATCTCCAGATACCAGTCGCAGAACTCATGCCAGACAAACTGGTACATGGTCCCGGCGTACTCGTTGAACTGGTAGCCTTCAATGGCCTTTTTGACTTCCGCCTTGACCTCTTCGAGACGGTTCAAAATCCAGGCGTGATGCAGTCCCCTGATCGTACCCGGATCAAGAGCGGGTGTGGTCTCGTCAAGATGCATGAGGGAAAACCTGGCCGCATTCCATATCTTGTTGATGAAATGGCGGTACCCTTCGATGCGGTCCTCGGCCAGCTTGATATCCCGGCCCATGGCCGCAAACGAGGTCAGGGTGAAACGGAACGCATCCGTGCCGAACTTGTCGATGGTTGTCAGCGGGTCAATGACATTACCAGTCGACTTGCTCATTTTGCGCCCCTTGGCGTCACGGACCAGGGCGTGGATGTACACATCATCAAAGGGGATTTCATCCATGAAATGAAGGCCCATCATCATCATGCGCGCCACCCAGAAAAAGAGAATGTCAAATCCCGTGACCAGAACGGAGGTGGGATAAAAGGTGGCAAGCTCCGGGGTTTTATCCGGCCAGCCCAGGGTGGAAAAAGGCCACAGGGCCGAAGAAAACCAGGTATCCAGGACATCTTCTTCCTGCACCAGATTGGCGCTCTGGCAATGCGGGCACGAGGTGGGATCTTCCTTGGCCACGATGAGCCTGCCGCACTCCTGACAGGTCCAGGCCGGGATGCGGTGCCCCCACCAGATCTGCCTGGAAATGCACCAGTCCCTGATATTGTCCAGCCATTCGAAATAGGTCTTGTCCCAGTGGGAGGGATAGATTTTGGTCCTGCCGTCGGCAACAGCCTGACGGGCCACCTTGGCCAGAGGCGCCGTGGAGACAAACCACTGCTTGGATACATACGGCTCAATGGCCGTGTTGCACCGATAGCAATGACCAACAGAATGGGCATATTCCTTTCTGGCAACCAGAAAGCCGGATTCCTCGAGCATGGCCAGGATCTTCTCCCGACAGGCAAACCGATCCAGACCGGCAAAATCGGGCCCTGCGGCCTCGGTCATCATCCCCTTGTCGTCAATAACCTGAATGGTCTCTAAATTGTGCTTTCTGCCCAGGGCAAAGTCATTCATGTCGTGGGCCGGAGTAACCTTGAGGCAGGCCGTGCCGAACTCGCGATCCACATAGGGATCGGCAATAATGGGGATCTCGCGGTTCAAAAGGGGCAGAACGAGCTTTTTGCCCACCAGATGCGTGTAACGTTCGTCATCGGGATGCACGGCAACGGCCGTGTCGCCGGGGATGGTTTCGGGACGTGTGGTGGCAATGACCACATCACCGCTGCCATCGGCCAGGGGATAACGGACCTCATAGAGTCCCCCCGGGATCTCCTTGTGCTCCACCTCGATATCGGCCAGGGCGGTATGACAGCGCGGACACCAGTTGATGATGTAGTTGCCCTTGTAGATCAACCCCTCCTCATACAGACGCACAAAAACCTCACGCACGGCCCGGGAAAGCCCCTCATCCATGGTAAACCGGGTTCGGGTCCAGTCCACGGAAGCGCCCATGCGCCGGATCTGGTTCAAAATGGCGTTGCCATACTCCTCCTTCCACTCCCAGACCCGCTCAATGAATTGTTCCCGGCCCACATCGTCCCGGGTCTTGCCTTCCCTGGCCAGAGATTTCTCCACCACATTCTGGGTAGCGATCCCGGCATGATCGGTCCCCGGAACCCAGAGGACATTCTTCCCCTGCTGACGGTAAAACCGGCACAAAATATCCTGCAGGGTCAGGTTCAGGGCATGCCCCATATGCAACTTGCCCGTGACGTTGGGCGGTGGGATGACGATACTGTAGGGATCTTTCTCAGACGCGGGATCAGGGGTAAAGGTCTTGTTCTCCTCCCAGTATCTGAGCCATCGGTCTTCAACATCAGCGGGCTCGTAGCCCTTGGGCAATGCGTATTCTGCCATGATCACTCCGTTATCGAAAAAAACAACATGAAAATCGCACGTTTCAACATGTATTAACGTAAAAAAACAAACTGGTTGCAGCAAACATTCTCTCGTCTTGGCACAGGGCAATCCATCCGGCTCCGCAACCTGACGACCCGACCTGTATCCGTACCCCCCCATTCACTTGCTCGCCAGCCCGGCTCTTGATATCACTTCGGCATGCACACAAATAATGGCCGTATCTTCATGCTCTGGGACGAATCCCATCTGTGGGGGCTTTTGCTCAGGCACACCCTTCGGGCCTGGCAGGTGCCGCTGACCATTGTCCAGGCGTCCCAGATACGCGAGGGACTGCTTGCAACCTCCCCCCCGTCGGTGCTCATGGTCCCGGGAGGATGGGCCCGGCTCAAATCAAAACAGCTGGGCCACACGGGCAGGCAGGCCATCAGAGACTACCTGGCCCAGGGAGGGCACTATATCGGTTTCTGCGGCGGAGCCGGCCTCGGTCTTGACCACGATGGGGAACACAAAAATCTGCAACTGTGCACCTGGGGCAAAAAACCCTACAAGGAACGCGTCCCCAATTTCAGCGGCCACCTTTATACCAGGGTCTTTGCGCCTGCAACCCCTGGAGAACGGACCTTGAAGCTCCCGGCCTGGTGGCCCGCCCAATTCGACGGCCATGAGGACGACGATCAGGTCCGGGTTCTGGCCCGGTACGAACGACCGGCCCGGGACTTCTGGACAGCAGATCTGAATCTGGGACAATGCCCCTCTTCAGACCTGAGCCAATGGGAATCCGTCTACGGAATCAAGCTCGACCCCGGCCCCCTCAAGGGAGAACCGTGCATCATCGGGGGCGACTATGGCAAAGGCTCCTTTGTGTTGAGCTACGTGCACCTTGAAACACCGGCCTCACGCCAGGCCAATCATCTTCTGGCCGTCCTCCTGGAACAACGCATCCCCGGTCTTGTGATCCGGGAAAAGCTGTCCCCGACATGGGACATTGCCCGCCTGGATGTTCTCTGGCCCGACCGGGAACTTCTGGAACTGCAGGAATGTCTTGAAACCATCATCAGCCTGGCCAGGAACAATTTTCTCATGTCCTGGCGGCTGCCCTGGCTGCTTGGCTGGCGACGAGGCATTCCCGGATCCCAGATCAATTTTCTCTACGCCATGACAAGACAGGCCCTTGCCAGCCGTCCAACGCCTGCGGCGCAATCATATTGGCACCAGGCAGGCCCCCAATGCGTGACCCTGGCATCGCGGTTCGCCACAGAAGCCTGCGCCTACCTGATGCACGAACGACTGGTCCTGGCCACCGAAGGCAAATCCTCCCCTGCCACCAGTGGATGCCCGAGGCAGGAAACCCAACGTCACCGGCTGTTCGGCCGTTTTCCCGGATACGGCGGCCTGTACGGCGACATCCTGACCACCCTGGACCGGCTACTCTGGCTTCTCATCGCCGAAACCGCCCTGTAAATCCCGTATCACCCCCTCACGCAGGTGAACAAATATCTCGGTTGCGGGCAATAGCTCGAAAAGCCGATCCACATACCCCCGGGCAAGCATCTGTTGTCTGGTCCATCCATATGCCAGCGCGTAGGACCAGGAAATAAGCAGCAACTTGAAATCGTTCACAAAACGCATGGACGTGTACTCGACCATTTCCCGGGCCGCCACCTGATCCAACACGGACCGGGTAAATCTGTCCGGTTCACAGGAAAGCCCCAGGCGGATCACCGGATTGTCAGGTGCGCCCGGAGCCACACTGGCCAGAACCACGGGGATGATATCAAGCTTGTCCGCATCCCTGATGGCCCGGGTGATCATGCCCAGGTGTTCGTCCAGATTGTCGGGAAGCTGCTTTTTGTTGTGCAGCCTGACTGCCTCAAGAACGATTGCCCTGTCCGTCCCTTCCAGATCTTCCAGAACCTGTTCGGCTTCAAGCACCTCCCGGCCCAGATCCCCGTGATCCACGGACAGAGGATCACTATAGGTCTTGTAGGTATCGTACTGCCTGAACCGTCCCACATCATGCAACAGGGCGCCTACCTGCGTCAGAAAGGCAATATGCGGTTCAAATGCTTCATGTTCGGCCAATTTTTCGGCCTCGGCAAGCACCCGCAGGGAATGGTGTATCTTGAGATCGATATTTTCCTGATCCCTGGCATCTTGTTGCCGAAACCGTCCGGCATACGCCAGAAACCACGCTGTGGCGTGTTGTATATCCATGATCAATGTCCTTGGACCAGTTCTGAAAAACAATGCGCCCGGAACGCATGGCGCGTCATACCCCCAACCATGTCCTCACAACATATAACCAGCCCGACACGGTAACCAGCGAGGCCAGGGTGGAAACCAAAATGGCCGATCCTGCCACCCGGGTATCCCCTCCGAGCTCACTGGCCATGACATAGGAAACCATGGCCGTGGGCATCGCGGCAATGAGTACACCAGCAGCAAGATCCACCCCGCCAACCTTCAGCCAGGTCAGCACAAGCAGGGTTGCCAGAGGCATGAGCACGTTCTTGAACACGACAATCAGAAGAACATCCCAGGAAAAACGAACGGGCTGGGGGGCAAAACTCCCGCCAATGGCCACAAGGGCCAGGGGCAGGGTCATCTCGGCAACCAGCCCGAGCCCCCGGTCCAGAATCACGGGCAAGTGCACTCCCAGCAAGGCAACCACAATCCCGGCCGCTGCAGCCTGAATGAGAGGGTTGGAAAAGACTTCCCGCATCCAGAACACGACTCCCCTGCCACCACACGAGGACCTAGCCATGGACAAGACCATGATCGAACCCAGGTTCACGGGCGGGACCAGACAGGCAAGCAGAATTCCGGCGCTGACCAGTCCAGCATCACCCAATGCGTAGTAGATGACAGCCAGCCCCATGTAGGCCATGTTGCCCCTGGCCGCACCCTGACTGACAACTCCGACTACCTGATCCGGATACCCAAGGAGTCTGGCAAGCCCATAACTCGCGCCAAACATGAGCACGAGCACTCCTGTGGAACCGGCCACCAACAGCCCATTGAACGATATGTCCACAGGAACCGCGGCAATCTTCACAAAAAGCAGACAGGGAAGACAGACATGGTATAAAAGCCCGTTGGCATCAGTCAGAAAGGCGTCGCTGATCAGCCCTCTGCGTCTGAGTACGTAGCCGAGTCCCATGACCAGAAAGACCGGCACGATGGTGGTGACAATGGAACCGAACACGGGGAGCGATTCAGGTAAAGCTCTTGTAGAACACCTTGTGCACCAGGATGGCAAACCCTTTGTCATCCTCCACCGCCTTGATCACTGCTCCGGGATTGAGGGCCAGATCCATGGCCAGTTCGCCCAGGCGGTGCATTTCCTCATGAAGCTTGTCTTCCATGGCTTCAAACCGCTCCACCTCTATCCAATCTTCCATAGTACAACCTCGTTGTCTTATTTTTTCCAGAATTCGGGTACAAAAAGCACGATGACCGTATAGACCTCCAAACGGCCAAGGAGCATGCACAGGATCAGAACCCATTTCCCCAGGGCAGGGATGTGCGCGAAATTGTCCGTGGGTCCGACACTGCCCAGCCCCGGACCGATATTTCCTATGCACGCCAGAACAGCGCTCACCGAGGTGAGCACATCAACCCCGGTTGCAGCCACCAGCAACGTCGAGATGACTTGCAGACCGAGAAACAAAACAAAAAATCCCCAGACACCGCTTAAGACCTCGGGCTTGACCAAACGTTCCCCGATCTTGACGTTCCTGACTCCCCGCGGATGAATGAGCCGGAACAGTTCCCTGTATCCCTGCTTGAAAAGAAGCATGATGCGCATGCATTTCATGCCTCCGCTTGTTGACCCGGCGCACCCGCCGATGAACATGCACACAAGGAGTAAAAGCTGGGGCAGGGGCAGCCAGAGCTCGTAATCCGACGTTCCGTATCCGGTGGTGGTGATGATGGAGATGACCTGGAATGCGGAATAACGAAAGGACTCCACCCATGAGGGATAGACCGAACCCTGGTTGACCAGGGTGCAGATGGCAATGATCAGTCCCACGATCAAGGCAAAGAACCTGAATTCCGAATCCTTGAGAAGCAACAGGGGTTTGCCGCGCAGCAGGTTGAAATGCAGGGCAAAATTGATTCCGGCCAGAAACATGAACACGGTGATCACCCCGTCGATGTAGGCGGAGTCGTACCAGGCAATGGACGTGTTTTTGGTGGAAAACCCTCCGGTGGCCAGCGTTCCAAAGGAATGGCACAGCCCGTCGAAAAAATCCATGCCCCCGAACATGAGCAGGGCCGTCTCCACCAGGGTGAACAGGACATACACCTTCCACAGGGTCACGGCCGTATCTTTGATGCGTGGCCGCAATTTGTCGGGAACCGGCCCGGGAACCTCGGCCTTGTAAAGCTGCATGCCCCCAACACCGAGAAAGGGCAAAATGGCCAGGGAAAGGACAATGATCCCCATACCCCCGAGCCAGTGGGTCAGGCTGCGCCACATGAGCAGCCCCCTGGGAACGGCCTCGATATCGTTCAGGATGGATGCCCCGGTGGTGGTGAACCCGGAAAAGGACTCAAACACCGCATCGGTCAATCCCCCCACGCCGCCCAGACAAAAGGGAACGGCTCCGAACAGGCCGGCCGCAGCCCAGCCCAGGGCAACCACGGCCATGCCCTCGCGATGGTTCAACGGTCGCGGCGGTCTGGGTTTGAACCCGAAAATGAGCCCGGTGCCCACGGCAAGGGTCATGAGGATACCGACGGCAAGGGGAATGATGCCGGCATCCTGGTAGTACAGAGAAAATCCCAGGGGGACGAGCATGGACAGGCCCACAAAGACCAGGATCACCCCGATGAGATACAAGGTTTGACCCCAACGCATCAGAGCTGCTCCAGGGTCACGGTAAGGGCCTTTTCCACCTTGGCGATGCTCTCGCGGGTGGCCAGCAGAATGACCCGATCACGGGGATTGATGATATCCTCCCCCGTGGGAATGATCACGGTGTCCCCGCGCATGATGCACAGGACAATGGCCCCCCGGGGAAAGGGAAGATCCTTGATGGGTCGGCCAACCAGTGCGGATCTGTCCTCGGCAATGGCCTCCATGGCCTCGGCCTCGTCCTTGATGGCCACGGATGAAATGACATTGCCCTTGCGCACATGCTTGAGCAGACTGTTCACTGCAGAAAGTCTGGGGCTGACAATATGCTCAAGGCCGATGGCCCGGACCAGGGGAATGTACTCGGACTTGTTGATGCGGGTAATGCATTTGTTCACTCCGATGCTTTTGGCCAAAAGGGAGGCCAGAATATTGGTTTCCTCGCTGCCGGTGACCGTGATGACCGCATCCAGGCTGCTGACATTTTCTTCCTCGAGAATATCCTTGTCCGTGCCGTCACCGCACAGCACCACGGTCTTGTCAAGATGCTCGGCCAAAAACTCGCACCGGTCGTTATCCTTGTCCAGCAGTTTGACGTTCACGGACATCTTTTCAAGGGCAATGGCCAGCTTGAAGCCGATATTCCCGCCTCCCACAATGAGCACGTCATGCCACCCGGCCCGGGCCGGGGCAAAGTCCTTGAGCAGAGAAGCAGCATCCTTGTCCTCGCAGGCCAGATAGATGAGGTCTCCCGAACGGATGGTGTCCATGCCCGTGGGAATGATCAGGTCATTGCCCCGAATGATGGCCGCAACAATGAAACGCACATCAACGATCTTTTTGCGCAGGTCCATGAGCCGGGTATCGGCCAGGTCGTTGTCCCCACCGATCCATACCCCCAGAAGCTTGATGCGACCGTCGGCAAATTCACTCAGATCCGTGGCCCCGGGAGTACCCAGCAGGCTTGAAATGGTCTTGACCACCTCAAGCTCGGGATTGATGATGGTGCCAAGATGCAGTTCCCGGCTCAGAATATCCTGGTAGCACAGAACATCCTGGTTCCTGATCCGGGCCAGTTTGGTGATCCCGGGGGCCAGGAGATGGGCAAAGGTGCAGGCCGTGAGATTGGTCTCGTCGCTGTCGGTCACGGCCAGAAAAATATCAGCCCCGGTGATTCCGGCCTGTTTGAGGACCTCGGGACTGCTGCCCGATCCCTCAAGAACCTGGACGTCCACGGCATCCTGCAACCGCCCAAGCACCTTGGGGTTGCGATCAATAACAACCACTTCCTTGTTTTCCGAGGCAAGACGGCGGGCGCAATGAAACCCCACCTCGCCGGCTCCGACAATGATGATCTTCAAACCATACCTCTGCTGCAAAAAGAACGCACACACGTCCTGCCCCCAACCAAAGAGGCAGTAAACAAATGCCCCAACCGGGCACATGGCGCCACGAGCTATCTTGCGTCAGGCCATGGCGTACACGACCTGCAAGGGGCAAACCCGGCATAAAAGGCCTGACGCAAATCCGCAAAAACAATTCTATTGCGGGCACTGATCTGCCGACCGAATCCACATGTCTGGGTATGAAATCGACGGGAATTCCTGCTCCCCACATACCTTTTGCTGGCAGCGGGCAGACGCAAAACCCGGGCCCACATACCGCGCAGGCCGTTCATGGCCCGCTGCTGCGCCTCAAGCAGGACGGCCTGTTGCCTGTGCGGATGTTTTGTATGGGCATAATAAAAGGCATAGCCGTTTTCGACCAATATCAGGCTGATGGACCTGCCGTCGGGCAGATACACGGGAGCGACAATCCGGCCGAACCGATCAGCCCGGATGTCCCGAGTATGTACACACAGGTCCTGGCCCCGTACCAGACGCCACAGATACTGACGGGCCTCCCTGGCATAATACTGGGAAGGACGTCCGTCATGCCGCAGCTCCGGGCAGTCGATCCCCTCAAGGCGTATTTTTTCGCCTGAATGCAGAAAAAGCGTGTCCCCGTCAGGAACATAGCGTGCCCGGACAATCCAGTCCGCCGCCAGGGTCAGGTCAACCCGCAGAACACCAACCAGCGCCGCCAGGATAATAATCCCAACGACCCCTTTGTGCAGGCAGTAACCAAGAGATACAAGGCGCATAAAAAAACACAAGGCTGAGGATGATCCCCAGGATGCATTACGGATGCATCACGAACCACCCTGTTCAGGATGGCCGGCAACACAGACATTCGTAGGGTCGCCCGGAAGACACTTTCACAACACATCCCCAGAACGTGTTGACGGACCAAGCGCCCCCGGGTCGGCCGGTGGCTCTGGCAACGTGCATGCCTCATGATACCCGGATTGGCAACAGCCAGGGTCACGGCCCTGGTGTGCCGGCCATGAAAAAAAGGCAGCCTGTGGCTGCCTTTTGATAGTCTCTGGACAACAAGGTCCATCAGGATTCGTAATAGGAACGCAACCCCTGACTGCGCACGGGATGGCGCAGTTTGCGCAAGGCCTTGGCCTCAATCTGTCGGATGCGTTCACGGGTAACATTGAACAACTTACCCACTTCCTCCAGGGTATGATCGGACTTTTCCCCTATGCCGAACCGCTTGCGAAGCACCTGTTCCTCACGCGGGGTCAGATCCGAAAGGACCGAAGCGATCTGCTCCGAAAGTTTGGTGGATACCACTTCCTCAGCCGGTGCCACAGCCTTCTTGTCTTCAATGAAATCCCCCAGACTGCTGTCTTCCTCATCACCAATGGGCGTTTCCAGGGAAATGGGCTCCTTGGCAATCTTGAGCACCTTTTTGACCTTTTCAAGGGGGTAATCCATGCGCTCGGCAATTTCTTCGGGCGAGGGATCGCGTCCAAGCTCCTGAACCAGATACCGGGAAGTCCGGACCAGCTTGTTGATGGTTTCAATCATGTGCACGGGAATACGGATGGTTCTGGCCTGATCGGCAATGGCCCGGGTAATGGCCTGTCTGATCCACCAGGTGGCATAGGTGGAAAATTTGTATCCCCGCTGATACTCGAATTTATCCACGGCCTTCATGAGGCCGATATTGCCTTCCTGAATGAGGTCAAGGAATTGCAAACCCCGATTGGTGTATTTCTTGGCAATGCTGACCACCAGTCTGAGGTTGGCCCGGATGAGTTCCTGCTTGGCGTTCAGGGCATCCTGGTTGCCCTTTTTCACCCGCCACAGAATTTCCTCAAGATCTTCCACGTCATGCATGCAGTTTTCCTGCAACCGCTGCAAAATCTCGATTTTTCCATGAACCATTTCCTTGAAGGAAAAAAGTTCCTCAACCGTCATGTTCAATGAATCAGCAGCAGCAACAGGATTGATTTCCCTTTTTTCCATTTTTTCGAACAAGTCAAAAATCTCTTCCTTGGACTTGCCAATGGAAAGAATGTAGGCAGAAAGATCCCGGCGGCAATTGTGCATCTGACGGACGTAGTCTCCCACGGTCTCGATAATGCGATCAAGGAGGTTCTTGTCCAGCTTGATATCGCGCAGACATTGGACAACCGAACTCTTGTACTCCACAATCTTGTTTTGCAGACCGTAAACTCGTCGATCAAGACGGGCGCATTCGTCCAGCTTTTCGTAAACGGAACGCTTCTTCCGGTAAATATTCTTGACCTCTTCGAGCAGTTTGATGACCCGCTCCCGCTGGTTCATTTCCTCTTCCGACGGGTCATCCTCTTCAATGGTCTTGACCACGTCCTTGAGCTTGATCCGGCCATTGCGCAAATCCTCGCCCACCTGGATGAGTTCCTCGACTGCCACGGGAACCTCCACCAGGGAGTACATGACCTCGAATTCGCCCGCCTCGATCTTGCGGGCGATGTACACTTCCCCTTCCCGGTCAAGAAGGCCCACCGAGCCCATCTCCCGCAGATACATGCGCACGGGATCGTTGCTCCGGGTGGGATAATCCGCGGTATCGTCCGTTTCGGCAAGTTCGATTTCGGCTTCCCCATCTTCCACGACCTCACCCTTGGCCTCAAGGGACTTGCCGACCTTCTCATCCACGATAGCGATATTCATGGAATCGAAAATGGAAATAACTTCTTCGATCTGATCGCTATTGGTCACTTCAGCCGGCAATGCCTTGTTGAGTTCCTCGAAGGTCAGAAACCCCTTTTGCTTGCCAATGGCAATAAGCGCCTTGATCTGCTGCACATCCTTGATGTTGCTCATCCTTCCCCCTTGCGAAACGTTCCGTATGTATCCGGCCACCATGCACCCCAACGCCCCTGTTGGTATCCGCACGCGTTGATGATAGGTGGCCGAGTTGTCGTCATTAATGAACGATAATGTCCTGCAATTGCGCGAGAATCCGCTTGACCTCCCCAATGTCACCGTCCTGCTGGGCCCGGGCCAGAGCCATTTTCAGATGTTTCCGGCGTGTTTTGGACACATTCCGGGCCATGAATTCCTTGAGCCCCTGCCACTCCTCAAGTTCGGCCTCGGGAGAGGCTTTCTGCTGCATCTGGCATTTGACAAAAAAAGTCCGCTCCCCCTCATCAAGATGGGAGAGCAGATGGTCGTGACCATACTGAAGAAGTTTTTCCCAAAATTCCCGGCCACGCTGGGTACACAGGCTGGAAGCAAAGTGGTATTCCTCCAGGCGTTCGAGGTACTGGGGGAACCTGATGGCAAATGACAACAGTTCCCGGTCCCGCTGGGCCGGACCGCAAAGATGCAGCTGGATCGCCTTGGGACTTTGGGTTGTACCCGGTTGACCAATGGCCTCGCGAAGTTCCTTTTCCGAGACCCCGAGGCCTTCGGCTATCTTGGGGATGTAAAAGGCCTGCCAGGAAACCTCCTTCAACCCCTGAATAAAAGAAACAGCCCATCGCATGATTTCCTTGGGCGATTCATTCTCTCTAACCACCGCAAGGCAGAAGGCAAGGCCGTCACGGGCATTTGCCAGCAGATCGGCAAAAACATCCCTGCCCTTTTTCCGCAGCAGGGAATCCGCATCCTCGCCCTCGGGAAACATGACCACCCGACAGGAAACCCCTTCGGAAAGCACCATCAGGGCGCTGCGCAAGGCCGCCTTGCGCCCGGCCCTGTCACCATCAAAAAGCAGGATAATTTCCTTGGCCAAGCCCGCCAGCCGGTGCACCTGACGGGGCGTCAGGGCCGTGCCGAGAACCCCGCAGGCATGGGAAAATCCGTGCTGGTGCAAGGTGATGACATCCACGTACCCCTCGGTGAGGAGCACTGATTTTTCACTGGATATGGATCGTCGGGCCTGAAACAATCCGTAGAGATGATCTCCCTTGGTATAAATGGGGGTCTCGCTGGAATTCAGATATTTGGGTTCCTGATCCTCCTCGATCCCCCGACCGCCAAAGGCAATGACCTGACCGGCCAGATTGTGGATCGGAAACATGATCCGCCCCCGAAAGCGGTCATAGACCCGGCCTGCCTTGTTGTGTGAAAGAAGCCCTGCCGTGACACCGGCCTCTTGGGGATAGCCCAGCTGTTGCAAATGATCCTTGAGACTGTTCCAGGAATCAGGTCCCCACCCGAGGCCAAAGCGTTCCCTCATGTCATGGGAAATATGCCGCCTGTCCAGATAGGCCCGGGCCTTTTCCGCACCCCGGGCAGCAAGGGCGTTTTGAAAAAATCGCTGGGCCCGTGCGTGCAATTCGAAACATTCGGCCTTGACCTCACGTCTCTTGTACCCACCAGGTGTTTCAGGGCGAAGCTCCACCCCGGCCTCACGGGCAAGCTGTTCAACAGCCTCGGGAAAACTGAGGCCATTGATGGCGCGGTAGAACTCGATCACGTCGCCGGCTGCCTGGCATCCAAAACAATAGTAAAAGCCACGCGCAGGGCTCACGGAAAACGAGGGCTTGGTCTCCTGATGAAAGGGACAGGGAGCAACCCAGTTTTCCCCCACGGGCTTGAGTTCCACATAGCGACCAATGAGATCAAGGATGTCAATCCTGGCCTTGATGGCCTCCACGGTGTTGGAATCAAATTTTGCCATGAGCACCTGTGTACAGAACAAGAAAGGAGAAGATCACCAACAGCAGCGGCCAACGCAGATTGCAAGCCGCAGCCTCTCCAGATAGATCACGGATCATCAGCTGTTTCAGATCCGCACGCCCGTGCGTGCCATCATGCTTTCCTGCAAACTCCCTGTGTTGCACAACCGGGGGGGGCGCCGATCCAGCCTCCCCATCAGCGTTATTCCAGAACGACCCGGGTCATGCCATCGCCGCCTTCATCCGCATTGGCCAAGGCAAAGGATTGGACCCCGGGAAAGCCCTGGAGGACCTCGTGAGCCACGGTTTTGAGCACGCCGGTTCCCTTGCCGTGGATGATCTCCAGTTCACATCCCCCCTTGAGGATCGCACTGTCCAGAAAGGATTCAAGCCGAGCCTGGGCCTCATCGGCGCGCATTCCCCGCAGATCCAGCCGCATAAGGGAACCGGCCACCTGACCGCTGTTCACCGTGTACCCTGGACTCTTGGCGGTTGCGGGCCTGTCCGGGGCAAGGTCTTCGATACCGACCCAGACCGCCAGACCTCCGGCATTGATCTTGACCCGTTTTTTGCGTTGGTCCAGGGCCTCGACAACAGCGGACTTGTCCCATGAGGTGTAAACAACCCGTTTGCCTGGAGCGAGATCCGCCCATGCAAACCCTCTGGTGGTCGATTCCCGAGGTGCTGGTGCAATCTGTTTCCTGGCCTCGGCCAGCTTGCTCAAGGCCTGCTTGCGGCCCAGACGGCCCTGGCGCCAGGCACGAACAATCTCCTGGGATCTGGCCTCCAGCCCCTTGACGAGCTCGGCACGTTCCCGCTCGAAGCGCTGTTGCCGCCGGGCCCATTTTTCTTCCAGCACGGCCTCGCGCTTTTTCAGACGGTCAAGCTCTTTTTCCTTGCTCTCGGCCAGGGCGTTGAGACGGTTGAAGATGTCCCGGGTATCCCCCCCTTCAAGCAGAAGATATTCCTCGGCCCGGGCCAATATGGACGCGTCCAGGCCCTGCTCCCTGGCCACATCAAGGGCCTGACTGGCCCCGACCTGATCATAGACAAGCTTGTACAGCGGCTTTTTGGTTCTCGGATCGAACAAGACCGATGCCGCACGTACCTGCTGTTTGGTCAGGCCGTAGACCTTGAGGGCCGGAAAATGTGTGGCAACGGCTACAAAGCTGTCCCGCTCGAGCAGCCCGTCCACCACGGCCTGGGCCAGGGCAGCCCCCTGGCTGGGATCCGTGCCCATGCCGAATTCATCCAGAATAACCAGGGTGGCCGGACCGATATGCGGCCAGAGCCGGGCAAAATGTCGAATCTGGGCCGTAAAGGTACTCAAGCTTTCCTCAAGACTCTGCTCGTCGCCCATGGAAACAAAAACCTGATCAAGAAGGGGCAGCCGGCTTTCCGGGGCCACGGGAACGGGCAGTGCTGTTCGGGCCATGAGGGCAATGAGCCCCAGGGTCTTGAGGCTGACGGTCTTGCCCCCGGCATTGCCGCCGCTGACAATCAGTCCCTTTTGATCGGGCTCAAGTTCAATGTCCACGGGCACCACGGCATTTCCCTGCAAGGCCAGCAGCGGATGACGAGCGCTCTTGAGGGCAAGGGGCGCGCCTGGTTCCATGTGCAGCACGATCCCGTCCAGAGATGCCGCCAGACGAACCTTGGCCTGCAGCACATCCATCATGACCAGCCAGTCGTACATCTCCCGAATACCTGCCGCTTCCTGACGAACCAGATCCGTGAGCAGGGTGAGTACCTTGCGCTCTTCCTCGCGCTCCTCCTGCTTGAGGTCCCGGACCTGATTGTTCAGCTCCACCAGGAAAAGGGGCTCAATGTAACAGGTTTCACCGGTCTGGGAAAAATCATGGACAATACCCTTGATCTTGCCCTTGAAATTGGATTTGACCGCAAGGACATATCTGTCTGCGGAAATGGTCAGAAATTCGTCTTGCAAAAAAGAAAGGACGTCCTTGTCCCCGAAAAAATCATGCACCTTGCGGGTACACCGAGCCAGAATGGACCGCATCTCCTGACGCACGGAATAGAGCCCCGGAGAACTTTCGTCCTTGAGTTCCCCTTCGCTGTTCATGCACCGTTTGAGACCCGACCAGGTTTTGGAAGGCCACGTCACCTGATCGGCCGCATCCACAAGCAGGGTAAAGCGCTTGGAGGGTGCGTCCAAAACGGCATCGCGTCCTGTCTTGGCGGTTTCAAGCATCCTGAAAACAGCCCAGAGCCCGTCCTTGTCCAAAATCGCTGCCGGCTGCCCCACAAAGGCAAGCACCCCATCGAGTTCGGGAAATGCAGGAAAAACATGCCCGGTCTCGCCGAACCAGGCAAGAGCCTGCTGCAAAAGTCCCACCTCATGGGACAGACGATCCTGGCTTGTGCACGGCATAAGCTCCCTGCAGGCCCCCTTCCCGGCCAGGGAAAAGGCGTGATGAGAAAGCAGCTCAAGCACTTTGGGATAATCCAACAAAGTCAGTGTTCTGGAATCCATAAAATGGGGGAAAACCGGGTTTTGAAATTCTGGATGTGATCCGCGAAAGGAATCATCGCGGTTCGGAAACGCTGAGCAGGCAGAGTCGACCTGCGAGCATGCCGATTCGGGGAGATGGCAATCGGCGTTGGCCTGGGGATGCGGATTGGGCGCAGAAACAAGGCAGGACTGGCCGGATCCAGCATGAAGTACACCCGCCCCGGTACATGCCGGAACGGGTGCAGGTCGAGCAATATCACAGAAAGAAAAAACGTAGCATATGCCCTACATCATCTGGATTTTGCGCATCTTTTTCATCAAACGTTTACGGGCGGCAGCCTCTTTCTTCTTCTTCTGGATGCTGGGCTTCTCGTAATGCTGACGCTTCTTGAGTTCGGAGAGAATACCGGCCTTTTCGACCTGCTTCTTGAACTTACGGAGCGAATAATCAAAGGTATCGTTGTCACCTAACACAACTCCTGGCAATAGAATCACCTCCCACGTGCAAATTTGGAAACATGTCAAATATACAAAAAAGAAAATATTGGCAAGCATAAAAAGAGGAAACCCCAATTGTCGGGGTTTCCTCTTCAATGTCCAACTATTCCAATGCAATCCCTTGTATTTCAGGGATCACAGGTAATTTTATTTGGCAGCGGCCTCTTCCTTGCGGGCTTCCTTAATGGTCTCGATAAAAGACTGCAGGAAAACCACGCCAAGCCCTGTACCAATGACAAACAAGACGATATATAAGACGCCGAAAAATACCGCATGATCAGGAGCCCACCAGGGCAGATCCTGCGGAAGCATGCTGTGGACGGTTTCACCAGGAATCATGACGCCTCCAAGAGATTACTTGACCGCTTCTTTCAGGAGTTTGCCAGGCCGAAAACGGACAACCTTGCTTGCCGGAATATCGATCTCTTCACCCGTGCGCGGGTTGCGGCCCTTGCGACCCTTGCGGTCTTCGACAACAAAAGTGCCAAAACCAGTCAGAGTCAATTTGCCTTCGGCAACCAAGGTTTCCTGGACGGATTCCAGAAAGGCGTTCAGTCCCTTTTCTGCCTGAGCTTTAGTCAATTCGGCCTTTTCTGCCATTTTAGCTACGAGTTCAGCCTTTGTCATCAGTCTCTTCCTCCTGAATAGAAAGTGATCATGTTCATGACAACTATCATGAATGGAAATAATATATATTCAAACCGTACCGCAATCCGCCGCGAAATCGTAAAACTGCCACAGCCTTAAATACCGTCAGCACAGTCAGGTCGCTTCGTAGATCAAAGAGCTTCTTCTGTCTAGAGCCAATCGATTCTGAAAGTCTACTTGCACGCACCATCCTTCTGGCGGGCACAATGAACGTCTTACAGCGTGACTTTCCGCCAAGAACAAAATTTCATCCTCGAAGTCAAGGAAAATTTTGGAATAGCGCCATTTGTAAGACATTTTCACAGGCAATGGGTCAACGTCACGAACTGCTCGGGCGTGAGCGACTCGGGGCGTGCCCGCCGATCAATACCTTCGTGTTCCAACCAGGCCTCGAGTTGTTCACTCCACACATGTTTAAGGATATTGCCCAGTTGCTTGCGTCTCTTCTGAAACAAAAGATGAATTGTCTGGGCCAGCTTGGCGTGATCAACCGCGGGAAAAGGACGTTGCTTAAACCCGACCACCGTGGAATCGACCTTGGGACGGGGATAAAAACAGGAAGGCGAAACATGAAACAGGATGCGCGGCACAGCAAAGGTCTGCACCCACACCGAGAGCCCGCCATAGGTTTTGGAGCCCGGCCTGGCTGTCAGGCGCAGGGCCACCTCCTTTTGCACCATGAAACAGCATGAGGTGAACGGACAGACCCGACTAAACACCTCCCACATGATGGGCGATGCGACATTATATGGAAGGTTGCCCACAACCTTGAGGGATGGCAGAGCACCAATGGTTTCCCAAACAAAATCAAGCCCATCACCCAGTATGCATCCCAGATCCGGCAGTTGCGCCTTGAGGGCGTACACAAGGTCACGGTCCTTTTCCAGCACAAAGAGTCTTTGGGCCTTTTGGGCCAGAACCCGGGTCAAGGCGCCGCGACCTGGACCGATTTCAAAAACCGTATCACCCGCCTCAATGGCAAGCTGATCAACGATCTTCCGGATGACATTTCCGTCAACAAGAAAATTCTGCCCCAGGCTCTTTTTGGGCCGATGCGTCCCCGCACCAGCATGGCCAAATGTCATGAGTAATCCTTGAACAATTGGGATGTTACGGGTCGACAAGCCCCAGGGGTCAGACCCAAAGGCTTGAGGAATCGCGACCGCTATTTTTTAAGGGCCGCCCGCTTCATCCGACGGGCAGCTCGTTTCTGATGGTACATAAGGACCATCCGGACGGTCAGAAAATAGGTACCAATGGCGGCAGGCACACCGATCACCAGACCGCCCACGCTCATGACCATGACCAGATGCCAGCCCGAGGTGAGCATGTCGGCCAGGGCCAACTGTCCGGGATCAAACCCCTGGACCTCCCCGGGCACAATCAGCCGGCCTATCTGGTAGAGGAAATAATAGATAAAAACCACATTGGCGGGATTGGAAATCCACGTACCCAACGCCGCAGCAATCTTGCTGCAACGCAGGACAAAGGCCAAGGCCACGGCAATGACCGTCTGAAAGGGGATAACAGGAAGACAGCCCACAAACACGCCAACGGCCATGCCCAACCCAATGGAATGGGGAGGCGCCTTGATGCGCAGGATCTTCAAGTAGGCAAAGCGGAGGCTGCGCCCCAAACGGACCCACACCCGCCGCATCATGACAACTCGTTCTCGGTGCCCGCATCCAGGGCCGGCACACAAAGGGAAAAAAGGGGATTCACAACAACCATGCACCGTTCCTCATACTCAATCCGCGAACCGCAACAATCGTCCACACCAAAGAATATATTTTGATGGACGCGTGCCACGGGGTCAAGCTCTGATTTCATCCACAGGGTACAAGACGAGGAACAAGGCCTCCTTCATTGACCGACTCTCCCATTCTGGTTACATATTTGAGCTGCAGGGATGCCAGCTTGCACCCGCTAGTGCGAACAGATCCGTTTCCAGGAGGAATGCCCACCATGATTACCACCACAATGAGAACCCATCTCTGGTTCGAGACTCCCAAAGGCATGTTCTTCGGTATGGGGCGCGTGCTTCTTTTGCAAAAGGTCAAGGAACTCGGCTCCCTGAACAAGGCGGCCAAGGAACTGGGCATGTCCTACAGGGCGGCCTGGGGGAAAATCAAGGCCACCGAAGAAGTCCTGGGCAAGCCCTTGCTGGTCAAGGTTGCCGGGCGCAAGGGGTTCGTGCTTTCGGACATGGCCGATACCCTGGTGGACAATTTCTGTACATGGCAGCAGGAGGTTGAAACCTTTGCCCTGCACAAGGCCCAGGAAAAGTTTTCCTGGAAAATAAACGACTTCTCCAACGCCAGAGGATGAGTATTTCCTCTGGTCCAACCCAAACCCCTTCTTTCATGAGCCATTATTCAACCATCACAAACCACCTTACCCGCGATCCCCGAACCTGGGTCATCACCGGCGTTGCCGGCTTCATCGGTTCCAACCTTCTTGAAAGCCTGCTCAAACTTGATCAACAGGTCGTGGGACTGGACAATTTTTCCACCGGCCACCACCACAATCTCGAAGATGTCCGCAACCTGGTTACTGCGGATCAATGGGCCCGTTTTTCCCTTGTCACGGGAGATATCCGGGATGTGGACACCTGCAGGCAGGTCTGTGCCAATGCGGACTACGTTCTTCACCAGGCTGCCCTGGGATCAGTGCCCCGGTCCATCCAGGATCCGATAACCACCAATGCCAACAATATTTCCGGATTTCTGAACATGCTTGTGGCGGCCCGCGACGCCGGCATCAAACGATTTGTGTATGCGGCCTCAAGTTCCACCTACGGCGACCACCCCGGACTGCCCAAGGTCGAAGATCGCATCGGCCGTCCGCTCTCCCCCTATGCCGTGACCAAGTACGTCAATGAACTCTACGCCGACGTGTTTGCCAGAACGTATGGCTTCAAGGCCATTGGCCTGCGCTATTTCAACATTTTTGGGCGCCGTCAGGACCCCAACGGCGCCTATGCCGCGGTCATGCCCAAATGGTTTGCCAGCATGCTGGCCAACAAGCCTGTGTACATCAACGGCGACGGCGAGACATCTCGTGATTTCTGCTACATCGACAATTGTGTTCAGGCCAACATCCTTGCGGCCACGGCAGACCATCCCGACGCAGCCGGTCAGGTCTACAACGTGGCCTTTGGAGAACGCACAACCCTGAACGAACTCTTTACCCTCATCAGGGACCGGGTTGCCCACCTGCGCCCTGATCTGACCATTGCCGATCCCGTGTACAGGGATTTCAGACCCGGCGATGTGCGCCACTCTCTGGCCGATATCACCAGGGCCCGGACCCTTCTCGGGTATGAGCCAACCCACAGCGTGCGCCAGGGGCTGGACACAACCGCGGCCTGGTACGTTGCCTCGTTGGGATAAAAGACATTTTCGTCATGCATCTCAATGAGCCGTGTGCGCCTTCTCCTTCATATCCCATTCATAACCATGCAAAATCATCTTTTTCCCATCATGCTGGCCTTGGTCCTGTCTCTTTGCCCGGCCTGTTCCAGACAGGCCACGGCAACAGGAACCAGAACCCCTGATCTTGATACCATGATGGGCCAGATGCTCATGGTGGGGTTCAGAGACCAAAATGTGGACGAAAACTCGCCCATCGTCCGGGATATCAAAGACCGCCATCTGGGCTCGGTCATTTTATTTGATTACGACGTCAACCTGCACCAGAGCGGACGCAACATAGCCTCGTTCCAACAGGTCCAAAAGCTGGTCAGCACGCTCAAGCATCATGCAAGCATTCCTCTTTTGGTGGCGGTTGATCAGGAAGGAGGACGTGTGGCCAGGCTCAAGCCCGCATACGGCTTCCCTGCCCTGCCCAGCGCCCAAGACCTCGGGCGCGATCATGATCCGGAAAGAACCCGGAAAGCCGGTGAACTAACGGGAAAAACCCTGAAAGACGTGGGCATCAACTGGGATCTTGCCCCGGTGGTGGACGTGAACGTCAATCCCTGTTCTCCGGCCATCGGCAACCTTGGCCGGAGTTTTTCATCCGATCCGCACCAGGTGGTTGCCCATGCCGAGGCATTTATCACGGGCCTGCACGAGTATGGAGTTCTTTCCTGCCTCAAACACTTTCCCGGCCATGGAAGCGCCAGGAGCGACTCCCACCAGGGCTTCACTGATGTCTCTTCCACATGGTCACCCCAGGAACTCATCCCCTACCGACAACTGGTCAGCAAGGGAACATGCGACGCCATCATGACCGCGCATATTTTCAACCGTCAGCTGGACGCCCGGTTTCCGGCCACCCTGTCCCGGGCAACCATAACCGATCTTTTGCGCCGGGATATGGGTTTTGACGGGGTGATCCTGACCGACGACATGCAGATGGGCGCCATCGCCAACGAGTACGGCCTCAAACAGGCCATTTATCATGCCCTCAAGGCCGGGGCGGACATCCTCGTCTTTGGCAACAACCTGGAATACGATCCGGACATCACGGCCAAAGCCATTCAGGTCATGAACAATCTGGTCACCTCCGGACAAATTTCCCGGGACCGGATAGCGCGATCCTTTGCTCGCATCATGGAATTGAAAAAAAAATTGCAGGTTTTGCAAAAAACCATTTGACAACCAGAGGGCAGATCCATAAAAGAGCCACCTGTGTCGGGATGTAGCGCAGTTTGGGAGCGCACTTGAATGGGGTTCAAGGGGTCGGAGGTTCAAATCCTCTCATCCCGACCAAAAAAAGCTTTAAACCCCAAGGCTTTATCAAAAGGTCACTTTCGCAAGAAAGTGGCCTTTTTTGCGTTCATGTACCAATTATGTACCAAAATCACTCAGTCCCCCCTTGTTTTCTGAGGAAGGCATCCATTGGCCATAGTGCCCTGCCAGCTTCACCTGCCGATCCTGTTTCCGCAGGCCCGAAAGATGAGCATATCTGTCAGTACTCCTAATATCCCGATGTCCGAGCAAAACTTTCACGTCCTTGAGATCTCCGCCCGACGTGAGCAGATTACTGGCAAACGTATGCCTGAGGTCGTGAAAATGAAATCCTTTCAACCCTGCCAGCAAACGAACTTTCTCCCATGCACTTCTGAAGTTCGACCGGGGGGTTCCATCCAGATGCCCATAAACCCAGGAATCATCCTTGGGAACAATCTTCCGCCGATGCCGGGCGTATTCCACATGTTTTTTCCAATGCAGGAGCGCATACTTCGTTCTCGGCATAAGCCACATGGTGCGTTCCATGCCATTCTTCGTTCTGAAAAAACGGATCGTATCGGTATCGAAATCAATGTCTTTCCACTTTAGATCCAAAACTTCCTGCTTGGAGCATCCGTGTTCGGCCCCCAGCAAAATCATTGATACCAGATAATGCTTGGCTTTGGTTTTACAGCAGGCCTTCAAAAGTTCATCGAGTTTTTCCGGTTTCAGATATTTGTTTCGCTCGTGCTTCTTTTCGCTCAGATAGTTAATCGGAGCCGCAACATCTTCCACCACAGCGGACTCGGCATAAGCACGCTTGAGTACTTGTTTGAAAATGAACAAACGTCGGTTAGATGTGATCACGGACAGATCCATGGCCACCTGGGCACGATACTCCAAAATCATCTCCCGAGTTATGTCCATGAGCAGATTATCTCCGAACGTCCTGCACAATTGCCTCAGCGCGATTTTATAGTCTTCACCCGTAACCGATGAAAGTTCGCCTGTGGCAACCCGGCGATCCCACTCCTTCCGACAGAGGTCAGCCACTTCGTTGAACGTAAGCGGAGTATGGCGTTTCTGAATTTTTGCCAGCTCCGCATATTCCCTGCCATCAAGCATCACCCGCAAACGGGCAGCTTCGGCTGCGGCATCCTTTCTCATCTTGAATGTCTTGTAATACTTACGTTTTCCACTAAGTGGATCGCGAAAATACACCACAAACGATTTATTATTTTTGTTCACACGCTCGCTAATCAGAACTGTTGCCATTGGCCGTTCTCCTTAGTCGAGCTTTTCTGAGAACCAGTCTTCGCTATTTGTCTGTCAATGAACAGGGCGATGTCCCGTCTGGCGACTCGCTTGGTTCCCCTTACCAAAAAATATGGCAATGTGCCATCACTAAGAAGCCTCGAAATCGTCGAACGATGGACAGAAAAAAGATCTGCCAACTGCTTCATGCTATAAAACGGTCGATCAAGTTCAATTTCATACGGGTTGGTTTCAAATATTTCCTCTTTTACACTCATACAAAACTCCATGGTTGCGTTTTAAACCATTATAGAGTTTTGTTTTTAAATAACCTAATATTGAAAAATATTGTTTTTGCTTACCAAGATATTATATTTATCAGCAATAAAAACTTGCTCTAATCGACATAAATGCTTCGAAGATGCTCTATCGACATACATGCAAGGATCTCCGCAATCCCCTTTTTTTGAAGAAAAAAAATAAAAAAATGTAAGAATAGCATTTATTGCAAAAAAGATATTTTTGAAATATAATCAATATCTTATGATGCATTTTCAAGCTGGTTTATTTTGTTTATGAACCATTTTTGATTCAAAAATACCCCAAAAAGCCGGATTTTTTTTGTTCAAAAATTTATGGTATACTCATAATTTTATTTTTTTGACCCAGCGTTTTCAAAACTACAACCCTTTCATAAAATCCCCTTTCTGACCATTTTTATTGGTTGTCATTTACAACAATCGGACTCAAGCATTCGTGACCATTGCTACCAAGGCCAAGAACCATCCCTGCAGAGGACCTGGAAAGCGACCGTGCTTCCGCGAAACATATTTGAATCTCGACACTTCTCCCAAACAAAACGATCCTCAAGCCTTGCCAGGCTGAGGACCGTTTTGCCTTCACTTCCTCCTATACGCTGATCTATTCCAAATGCTCTGCGAGTTCCGCCCCTATGGTTGATATTTTATCTTTAATCTCCTCCAAGTCAGAAATTTTTTCCTTAACCACAGCACTAAGACGATCCCCCTTTTCGTTTTGCTCAATCATATCAACCTCACCAATTCCCTTCCTGAGCATCGTACGCTTGGCCCGCGATGCCAGAGTTGAAAGATAGCTTGAGCTGATACCATATTTCAGGCCAATGACCTCGAGGGTACCCGTACCCAAAAAGACTTCGCCTACTGCTTTTGTCTTGGCTTCCAAGTCCAGTTTCATCTTCTTCACCTCCTTTTTCTTCATTTTTTATTATAGTAATATATTACAATATGCAGGGTCAAGAAATTTTCGGTATCATCCCGGTTTCACAAATATCCGGGAGCCAACCATGTCTATTTACGAAGTTAGGGAGAATACCCCTGCACCTAAGAGCAATGTTCGGGACATCATGGAACGCCAAGGCGTTTCCTTTGCCAAATTAGCCGAGAAAACCAAACTCTCGACAAAAATTATTGAAAGGGCACGGGGAGAGAATATCAAAAAATGCAAATTGGAGACCCTAGCGATTATCGCGCAAGGATTGGGTGTCAAAATCAAAGATTTGTTTGATGAAGAATGATCTGCGTCAAAAGGCTATAGCAGGATCAGAGCATCGGGTACCGAGCGTCAGCACCTTTAGTCGAAGCTAGCCGATCCCACGGCAATCTCGATGGCTGAGGATCGCGTAGAGGGCTGCTACAAGTGACATCTGCGATATGACTGTTCCCCCTAGCTTGGGCTGAAATCCCATATTTTTTCTTGGAAAGGATGGATCGGTGTCCAAGGATCATCGAAATTTTGGGAGGCAGGCATCCCTCTCCTTTCAAATCCGCTGAAAGTTGATGCCTGTAGCTATATGGAGAGATATGATTTTTCTTGCGGGGCCAGATCTTTTGAGAGAGTCTTCGTACATAGTCGTTGAGGCGTTTCGCATTGACCTGAACAAACAAATGACCTTCATATGCTACCTGACTTAGCAGGTAATTCTTTGCTGAGCCGTGGCTGACACGGGTCCGCATTTCAATTTTAATAGTGCGCGTGGCCTGCCCGTTCCGCTTTGCCTTACCTTGCTTCGATCCCCGAATAGTGATTTCGAGAAAATCCGAAGACTCATCACCGGCCACAATCACTCCTCGCTCGATCTCGCTGGGCCTAGCACCTGTTAACTGCAGGATGGCCAAAGCACCCTTATAGTCATAATTATCACACCGTTCCCACATGATCTCCCGCCAATTATACGGCATCTTGCGCAAAGATTTCCTTTTTGATTTGCCCGGATTCTTAGTCGTCACGGGACTGACCCCCGTATTTATGGCATGCTTTTTATAGAGATCGATAAAATATCTTAACTCATCCCAAATCTTGTTAGCATCTACTTGATCCAGAGATTTTGAGTTAATCTTTTTGATGCACATCTGAATATAATGAACAATTGAAAATCTGAGAGCAGCCTTTTTTTTATAATAGTAGCCTTTTGATCCTTCATATAAAATTTTATCTGGGTCGGTTATTATTCTCTTAAAAATCTTCAGATACTCATCTTTTGTTTTATCCTCTACGTCTTTTATACCAATATCACGAACTATTTTTTTTGCATATGAAACAGCCTCTTTTAATTCCATATCGATATCCTCAAATTTAAGATCTATTAGTAGTATAATATATAGATCTCAAAATGCAAGGCCCGAAGGGAATTGGCAATCTCATGATGAATCTATGTCTCCATCGTTCCATATGGATTGCCTGTAAAATGGATTTCCATCCATAGGGTAAACCTGTTGTAGGGATACCCTGTGCCCGCTCTCAGAAATGATACGTTGATGTGTGGATAAAATGATCAGGTTTATCCAAAATTTTCATCAAGTAGATCGAGCGGGCATATTCTTCCGCATTTTTAGCATGCGGAAGAATATGCGTGTTGGATGCGGAAGAATATCTGAGAGTTGTCGGCTACGATGTCGAAGTTGAGGGGGGGGTATCCTGGGAGAGGGGTTTACCAAAAATTAAGGGAATCAAAAAAAATATGGCGGACAAGAGTAAATCGAGGATAGCCTCGGCGGAAATCATCCTCTCGGAATTATCGTAAAATCATTTTTTTTTGCCGATTTTTTCTCAAAAAAATCTCAAAGAGGGTGATCCTGCAACAGTTTAGTGGAGACCCTGTTAAGCCACTCGCTGTGTGACCTGACGGTTTTCGTATTCAAATGGCGACATCCACCCGTTGCGGAGTGTCGTCGTCTGCGATTGTAATAGGCTTCAATATATTGGAAGATGGCCAATTCGGCCTCTCTTTGGGTTGAAATGTATGATGCCGGATGAATTGAGTTTTCAGGGTATAAAGGAATGATTCTGCGACCGCGTTGTCCCAGCAGTTCCCCTTGCGGCTCATGCTTTGAGTGCAGCCATTTTGTTCAAGAGTTTTTCGGAAGTGATCCTGCTACAGACTTGAGGAGTTGAAGTTAATCCACTATTCTGACAACCAACCGGGCTAGAAATTCCTTTTCAAAATTTCAACCAACATTTTAACCTATAACAGCGAGAGGATAGACGCATGTTTCCTTTCAAAAAAATCTAGCCTATTTCTAACCTATTTCTAGCCTTTAATCCTAAAGTCCACTCCGGATGTGGCTTTCGCCACGCTCATAACGGATTGCAAGTTCCTTCAATCCACCGAAGCCCTGAAGCTGCTCAAAATGAGCATACCGCTCAGTCATTTCCATGGTTCGATGACATGACCGATCAACGCCTTCACCTGCTCCAAGGTCATACCTGAACATTGATCCTGCAACAGACAAGGCCAATGAAGTCAGTCAAAATCAGCACCAAGGGTAATGACTGTTTGACGAGACAAGTCAGACTCGTTTATCCCCAAAAAGTTTTTTGAGAGATCCCCAGATTTTTTTTGCAACTGATCCTGGCTACAAAATGTAGCAGCCGCAGGATCACCTGAATGACATATCCAATCGAATTAAAGCGAGAAAATCACATGACAAGCTCACAACAACGTTCCGCCCTGCAGCGCCAGATCTGGGCCATTGCCAACGATGTACGCGGCGCCGTGGACGGCTGGGATTTCAAACAATACGTCCTTGGCACCCTGTTTTACCGATTTATCAGCGAAAACTTTGCCAGTTACATGGAAGCAGATGATGAAAGTATTCATTACGCTGAACTGCCCGACAGCGTCATCACCCCTGAAATTAAAGACGACGCCGTTAAAACAAAGGGATACTTCATCTACCCCAGCCAGCTGTTTGCCAACGTCGTCAAAAATGCCAACACCAATGAAAGCCTGAACACCGATTTAGCCGAAATCTTTACCGCTATCGAGGCGTCTGCCGGCGGCTATCCGTCCGAAAATGATATCAAAGGCCTGTTTGCCGATTTTGATACCACCAGCAATCGCCTGGGCAACACCGTGGCGGACAAAAACAGACGCCTGGCCGCGGTACTCAAAGGGGTGGCCGGGCTGGATTTTGGTGATTTCCATGGCAACCACATAGACCTTTTTGGCGATGCCTACGAGTTCCTCATCTCCAACTACGCAGCCAATGCGGGTAAATCCGGGGGTGAATTTTTACTCCCCAGCATGTTTCCAGGCTCATTGCCCGGCTGGCCATGCACAAACAGAAAACCGTTAACAAAATTTATGACCCGGCCTGCGGCTCAGGATCACTGCTGCTACAGGCCAAAAAACACTTTGACGCCCATATCATTGAAGATGGTTTCTTTGGTCAGGAGATCAATCACACCACCTACAACCTGGCGCGGATGAACATGTTTTTGCACAACATCAACTACGACAAGTTCAATATCCAGCTGGGTGATACCCTGACCAACCCGCATTTTCTGGATGACAAGCCCTTTGATGCCATTGTCTCCAACCCGCCATATTCGGTAAAATGGATCGGCAAAGATGATCCCACCCTGATTAACGATGATCGCTTTGCCCCGGCAGGTGTGCTCCCTCCCAAATCCAAGGCCGACTTTGCCTTTGTGCTCCATGCACTCAGTTACCTTTCCGGCAAAGGACGCGCCGCCATTGTCTGCTTCCCGGGCATCTTCTACCGACGCGGAGCAGAAAAAAAAATCCGCCAGTATCTGGTGGACAACAACTATGTAGAAACGGTGATTTCCCTGGCGCCCAACCTGTTTTTCGGCACCACCATCGCCGTGAATATCCTGGTGCTCTCCAAACACAAGCCCGACACCTACACCCAGTTTATCGACGCCAGCGAACTCTTTAAAAAAGAGACCAACAACAATGTGCTGCTGGATGAACATATCGATAAAATCATGGCCGTGTTCGACAGCAAGGAAAACATCGACTACTTTGCCAAGTCCGTGCCCCATGAACAGATCGCCGACAACAACTACAACCTTTCTGTCAGCAGCTATGTGAAAGCCAAAGACACCCGTGAAGTCATTGATATCGACAAGTTGAATGCGGAGCTCAAAGCCACAGTCAGCCGCATCGACCAGCTTCGCGCAGACATTGATGCCATCGTGGCCGAGATTGAAGGCGAGCAGGGGGTAAAAGCATGAGCAACAACTGCTTTCTGGAAAAACTGCTGGATGGGGTGGAGGTGGAGTGGACACCTTTACGAGAAGTTGTACACATACGTAATGGCTACGCATTCAAGAGCTCAATGTACTGCAATGAAGGCATAAGAGTAATTCGAATATCTGATGTTCAAAAAGGTAAAATTTCAGAAAAGAATATCAAATTCTACCCTTTAGAATTGTACTCAGAAATCGAACGATACTTGCTGAAAGCTAATGACTTAGTGATGTCATTAACAGGCAACTGTGGCAGAGTGGCAATGCTCTCAAATAATGACTTGCCTGCGGCATTAAACCAACGGGTAGCATGCCTTAGACCGAAAAGAAATATTATTCTAACCCGCTATTTATTTCATTATTTTGATCAAATCTCCTTTGAAGATTTGACTGCAAAAACTCTCTACAATAACGAAAAATTACTACCTATACTATTTACAAAATATACAAAATTTAGTATATATTATCGAAATTAA
>NZ_BDFE01000019.1 GCF_001748225.1 Desulfoplanes formicivorans | reverse complement strand
GTTGCATGCTTGAGAAAATGGGTAATGCGCCACTTGGCAGCCTGCCTTGATTCGGCCCGACGAATCCAGCGTAACAGTTCTTTGACGCGGTAGGCCTTGGCTGTAGCAAAGCCCTGTTCAGCGAGTTCAAGAAGAGCATTCTCCTGGTTTTGCGTGCGTTTTTTCTCAGCGCCTTTGAGTACGGCCCAACGGGTGTGATCTGGAAGCTTTGTCTGTCTGC
>NZ_BDFE01000018.1 GCF_001748225.1 Desulfoplanes formicivorans | reverse complement strand
GTCCGGTTGTCAACAAGTTTTTTCCTCAAAGATCGTATCTGCAATGTTCTTCGCCGCCCCCATGACTCCGGTCGCGACGAGGAGAGAGTATCTATCCGACACCCCATCCGCTGTCAATGACTTTTTGGATTGATTTGAACAAAATCCGTTCAAACCGCTCCAGCCTGACAACGAATCTGCTAACCGTCTTTGTACCTCAAAGATCATCATACTGCCAGTCAAAAAACAGCCGCGTCATGGTCAACGCGGCAGGAGGGAGTACCTATCCAAGCCCCGAATGGCTGTCAACATCTTTGTGCCTCTTGCGGGAGTTTCTTCCGAACGCCCCGGCAAACAGCAAGCATGACATGAACCATCACGATCGGGAATCGATACATTATATCCCGTTATTTCAAATCCTTGATCGCACATGACCCGGGGCTT
>NZ_BDFE01000017.1:300000-477024 GCF_001748225.1 Desulfoplanes formicivorans | reverse complement strand
CCTCCCCTTACCACGTCCATCTCCTAGCCAGGCCATTCCTGGCTTCAAGGAGCATGGATCACTCTTGTTCCCCCTCAAAGGCTGTTTTTGAGGGGCCTTTTGGGGGAGTCTTTTTGCGGGTTCGGAGTCGGCAGAATGGGGAGAATAGTGTGTTGATATCTGAAGTAGCCGTTTACCAGACCCTTCGTACCTTGACGCCCTGCTGGGCCATGTAATCCTTGATCTCTGCGATGGTGTATTCACCGTAATGGACAATGGAGGCAATGAGGGCTGCCGATGCCCCTCCTTTTGTCACGGCGTCGACCATATGCTGGGGGGTGCCAGCCCCGCCCGAGGCAATGACCGGAACACTTACATGGTCCACGATGAGCCGGGTCAAATCAAGTTCATATCCGTTTTTGGTCCCGTCGGCGTCAATGGAGTTGAGGCAGATTTCACCAGCTCCCAGTTCAACAACGTGTCGGGCCCACCACAGGGCGTCGATGCCCATGTGTTTACGTCCCCCGTGAATGACAATTTCATAACCCGAAGGAATGGCCTGGGTCTTTTCCACTTTGAGGACATCCATGCCCACCACCACGCATTGGGAACCAAAGGCAGCGGCTCCCTGGGTGATGATCTCCGGGTTTTTCACGGCAGCGGAATTGACCGAGATTTTTTCGGCACCAGCGCCGATAACTGCTCGCATGTCTTCCAGAGTGCTTATGCCTCCACCAACGGAAAAGGGGATGAAAATGGTCCTGGCCACTTCTTCCACCACCTTGAGCATGATACCACGGTGTTCCGACGAGGCCGTGATGTCGTAGAACACGATTTCATCGGCTCCCTGTTCATAGTACATTCGGGCCGTTGCAACGGGATCACCGATATCCACATTTCCCTTGAATTTGATGCCTTTGGTCAGCTTGCCGTTGCGTACGTCCAGGCAGGGGATGATTCGTTTACTGAGCATGGTTGTTCCCCCTGCAGTAGGTTGCGAAATTTTTCAGGATTTCAAGACCCGGACGTCCGCTTTTTTCCGGGTGAAACTGAACCGCCCACAACCCGTCGCGGCCCAGCACCGAACAGAAATCTTGTCCGTAATGGGTTGTACCCAGGACATATTCGGAAGCAGGCCTGGTGTAGTAGGTGTGTACAAAATAAAATTCCGCATCAGGGGAGACATTTTCGAACAGGGGACAGGGTTTGTTCAGCCGGACCCGGTTCCATCCCATGTGGGGAATGCGGATGGGTTCACCGTTTTCCTCCTTGAGGTCCTTGGAAAAAGGAAGGCATTCACCGGCAATGATCCCCAGGGTTCGGGTGTTGTTTTCCTGGCTGTGTTCCAGAATGATCTGGCAGCCCAGGCAGATGCCCAGCAAGGGACGGTCATTGGCCGCACACCAGGCAATGGTGGCGTCCAGGCCGGATTGACGAAGCTGCTCCATGGCCGAACCCGCAGCACCGACACCGGGGAAAATGACCCCGTCGGCCCTGGTAATGGTTTCCGGATCGTCCGTAATGGTACAGGGGATGCCGAGATGATCAAGGGCCCGGCGCACGCTGGTGAGGTTGCCGGCCCGGTAATCTACAATGGCGAGCATAGAGATTTCCTTGTCAGAATGATGAAAAAAGAGAAAAATACAAATCTGTAAAATTGGTCATATCCGGAATGCATGTGAATCGCAATCTTGGGGTGGGATGTGTATTTGAATGTTTTTGTGTTTGGGATTAGGCATCATCCTGTCATGTGCGTGTTTCTTCCCCCGCATGAAGAAACCAAAACAGATACCAGCAATCCAACCTTCAAGGAGATCTCGGAATATGTATATTGTCACTGGTGGTGCCGGATTCATTGGCAGCGCAATGGTCTGGAAGCTCAATCGCATGGGCATCGAAGATATTCTCGTTGTGGACAACCTGAACACGAGTTCCAAGTGGAAGAATCTGGTGGGTCTCAGGTACGCTGATTACATGCACAAAACCGCTTTTCTCGATGCCGTTTGTTCGGGCAGGTTTGATACGCCCGTCCAGGGGATCATCCACATGGGGGCCTGCTCGTCCACCACGGAGCAGGATGCTGATTATCTGATGGGAAACAACTTCCATTATACCAGAACCCTTGCGGAATTTGCCCTGAGCAAGCGGGCCCGTTTCCTGTACGCCAGTTCCGCTGCCACCTATGGCGACGGATCCCTGGGTTTTGACGACGATCCAGAGACCATGGATCAGCTGGTTCCCTTGAACATGTACGGGTATTCCAAACAGCTTTTCGATATGTGGGTGAAAAAAAACGGGTTGCTGGACAGCATGGTCGGCCTCAAGTTTTTCAATGTGTTCGGTCCCAATGAATATCACAAGGATGATATGAAAAGCGTTGTCTGCAAGGCCTTTCATCGCATTTCGGCCACGGGAAAGATGGGATTGTTCAGATCGTACCGGCCCGAGTACAAGGACGGGGAGCAGCAGCGTGATTTCGTGTATATCAAGGATTGCGTGGACGTGATGTGGTGGCTTCTGATGCACGAGGACGTGGGCGGGATCTTCAATGTGGGTACGGGTGAAGCCCGAACCTGGAATGATCTTGCCAGGTCGGTGTTTGCCGCCATGGGCATGGAACCGAGAATTGAATACGTGGACATGCCGGAAACCATCCGGGACAAATATCAGTATTATACCCATGCGAACATGGACAGGTTGCGTGCGATAGGCTGCGATGTTCCCATGCGTTCTCTTGAAGAGGCCGTGGCCGATTACGTGACCAACTATCTGGCCCGTGAAGAGCGAACGTTGAGGGCCAGCGAGGGATAACCGGTAACAGAGCGTTTGTTCGGGGCGTATTTTTCCGCAAGATTGAGCGGGGAAATACGCCCTTTTTTATGGAATACTCTTTGTCATTGCGGTCGGATTGAGGTATGCACGAACCATTGATGTGTCGTGAGTCACATACGTTCTTCCCTATGCTCTGAATGCGTTCATGCCTGTTTTTGTTCCCTGAATCATTTTCTTTGACCCAAGGGGGTAGCTGATGCTGAGAACCATTTCCGAAACCGCGTTTGAACATGCCCTGACCATTGGTCGTCCTCCCAACATCGAACGGCTTTTTCCTCATTCCCGGGCCCTTATAGTGAGCGGCAAGGTCATTGACCAGGCGCTGCGGGCCAAGGGCAAGGCCATGACCATGGCTGCCAATGGTCGCAATCTGTTTGTCATTCAGGGCGTGCTTGCAGCTGCAGAACGGGCCAATGCCGTGGTGATTCTGGAGATCGCCAAATCCGAAGGTGGAGAAAAGGCCTATTGCGATACCTCGTTCTGGAATCTGGCCCGCAAGGTGGATTATGTATGCAATGCCATGAAGATCAGGGTTCCCGTGGCTATCCACGCGGATCATTATGCCATCAAGGGAGATGATGATATTGAGCGAGCCAGAACCGAGATTCCGTCCCTGTTCGACGCCGGGGTGACGTCCCTGGCCATTGATGCCTCGCATCTTTCGGATGAGGCCAATCTGGCCGCCAACCTGGAACTGGCCCCGCTCATCCCGTCCTGGGCCGGCTATGAGACCGAGGTGGGCGAGATCAAGGGCAAGGAGGGGTTGTCCACGCCCGAGGAAGCCCTGTATCTGATCAAGGGGCTCGTGGATCAGGATCTGTATCCTGACTGGATTGCCCTGAATAACGGGACCACCCACGGGATCGAAACAGGAAGCCAGGGGATTCAGGTGGATCTGACAGCGCAGATTCATGATGTTCTGGCTCCGTACAAGATTTCCGGTGCCCAGCACGGAACCTCGGGGAACAATTCCGAGCGTCTCAAGGCCATTGCCGCCACAACCCGGACCACCAAGGCCAATGTGGCCACGGCCCTGCAGATGATTTCCTGGGGCGTCAAAGTCAATGATTACGGTAATGCCCAGCTCGATGCTGCGGGCAACTTCATCAAGGACGCGCACAAGGGCGTTCCTGCCGAGGTCTGGGAAGAAATGGTGGCCTATGCGGACCAACACGGGTTCAAGGGGGGAGATTTCAAGAAATTGAACAAACCGTTTGAGAATCGTCTGCTCGGTCTGGCGCGGGATGTGCGGGAGCGGATGGCCAAGGGGGTGGAGGAGTTTGCCTATGATCTGCTTACCCGGGTTTTCAATGCCCAGGACAGCGCTGATCTGGCCATTGAGATGCTCATGGAGGCGGGAACGTATGACCTGGGAACCAAGATGGCACAGGAATAGTGCTGGTAACAAAAAGGGTGAGGGGATGCGGATGGTGGTGCAGCCCCTCAACCCTGGTTGGGTCAGCGATAGATGCTTCAGCCTTCCCAATGTTCGCGCAGGAATTTGCCTGTTGCCGAATGGGTGTCCCTGGCAATTGCTTCGGGAGTCCCCCGGGCCACAATGGTTCCGCCATATTCGCCGCCGCCGGGTCCAAGGTCGATAACGTAGTCGGCCGCGCCAATGACGTCCAAGTTGTGTTCGATGACCAGAACCGATGCCCCCTTGTCCACAAGACGGTTCATCACATGGATGAGCTTGCCCACCTCGTGCATGTGCAACCCGGTGGTGGGTTCGTCGAGGATGTACAGGGTTCCGGGCAACCGTTTTTTCCCGAGCTCCCTGGATATTTTGATCCGCTGGGCTTCGCCTCCTGAAAGGGTGGTTGCGGGCTGTCCCAGGCGGAGATATTCGAGGCCAACATCTTCAAGGACCCCGAGTCGGCGATCCAGAAGGGGATAGGCCTCAAAGAATTTTCGGGCCTGGCGCACGGTCATGGCGAGCACATCGGCGATGTTCTTACCCCGATAGGTTACATCCAGGGTTTCCCGATTGTACCGTTTGCCTCCACAGACCTCGCAGGTGACAAACACGTCCGGCAGAAAGTGCATTTCCACCCTGATCTGGCCGTCTCCCTGACAGGCTTCACAACGTCCTCCCCGGACATTGAAGCTGAATCGTCCCGGGGCATAGCCGCGTTGTCGGGCTTCCTTGGTGGTGGCAAAGATTTTTCGGATTTCATCGAACACCTTGGTGTACGTGGCCGGATTGGATCTGGGGGTTCGTCCGATGGGGGTCTGGTCGATGAGGATGACCTTTTCCACGGCCTCGAGGCCTTCGGCTCCCTTGATATTGCCTGGACGTTCCACCTTGAGCCCCCGGGCCAGGGCAATGTGCTTGTAGATGGAATCCATGACCAGCGAACTCTTGCCCGATCCGGAAACCCCTGTCACGCACACCAGGCTTCCCAGGGGGATGGAACAATCGACATCTTTGAGATTATTGGTGGACACGCCGTGAACCTTGAGGAATCCCGCAGGAGAACGTCTTGTTGCGGGTTTGGGGATGGACAGCTCGCCGCGCAGGTATTTGCCGGTGAGGGAATGTGGGCACGCCATGAGTCCCTTGACATCACCCGAGTAGATGAGTTCTCCGCCCAGAAATCCCGATCCCGGACCAAGTTCCAGAATGTGATCAGCCGCGCGAATGGTTGGTTCGTCATGTTCGACCACGAGTACGGTGTTGCCGCGTTCCTGGAGACTGCGCAGCGTTCTGATGAGCCGGGCGTTGTCACTGGGATGCAGACCAATGCTCGGTTCATCCAGTACGTAGGTGACCCCCACAAGGCCTGAACCCAGCTGACCGGCCAGCCGGATTCGCTGGGCTTCGCCGCCGGACAGGGTGGACATGTTCCGTCCCAGGTTGATGTAATCCAGGCCCACATTGACCAGAAAGGACAAACGGTGACGGAGTTCCTTGAGCAGCGGGGTGGCGATTTTGGCCTTGGTTCCTGAAAAATCAAGTTGCTCGATCCAGGCAAGGGCCCGGGAAATGGACCAGGAACACAGGTCCTGGATGCTGGCCTGATGGACCTTGACGGCCAGGGCTTCGGGCCGCAACCGGGCTCCGTGGCAGGCAGAGCAGTCGGTGGTCTGTCTGAATCTGGCCAATTCGTCCCGCCAGATGGACCCGTAGGACTGGCCCTGTTCCATGAGGGTCAGAACTCCTGGCCAGTTGGTTGCGGGATCACCCTGAAAGAGTTTGTTTCGGGCCGTGGGGGTGAAATCCGCAAGGGGCGTTGTCAGGGTAAATCCATGGGCCTTGCCCAGCCGGGCAAGATCCTCCTTGAACCGTTCGAAGATGCGTGGTTTTTTCCAGGGGATAATGCCGCCCTGGGAAAGGCTCAGTCCCTTGTTGGGCGCCAGAAGATCCGGCTCGAAATATTCCACACTCCCGATCCCTGAGCAGGCCGGACAGGCACCTTGGGGGCTGTTAAAGGAAAAAAGCTGGGGTGATGGTTTGGGCAGACTGATTTTGCAGGCCGGGCATACGGCTTCCGTGCTATAGGCGATTTCCCCACCGCCAACGATCTGGACGACGATTCTTCCCTCACCGTATTGCAGGCCCAGTTCCACGGAATCGGCCAGCCGTTTGCGCATGTCCTTCTTGACCACCAACCGGTCGACCACCAGAAGGATGGTGTGGCGTTTATTCTTTTCCAGAACGGGCAGAGGATCCAGGGGAACAATCTGGCCATTGACGCTTGCCCGGACAAATCCCTGTTTTTTGAGTTTTTGCAGCAGGTCGGTGTGGGTTCCTTTCTTGTGTTCCACAAGGGGGGCCAGGAGCAGGAAGCGGGTTGTTTCCTCAAGACTCAGGATGTCGGTGATGATCTCATCACTGGTCTGGGGCTCAATGGGCCGACCGCATTGGGGGCAGTAGGGGGTTCCCAGGCGGGCGAAAAACACGCGCAGGAAATCGTAGATTTCCGTGACCGTTCCCACGGTGGATCTGGGGTTCTTGGAAGTGGTGCCCTGTTCCAGGGAGATGGCCGGAGAAAGACCTTCAATCAGCTCCACCTCGGGCTTGTCGAGTTGAGGAAGAAACTGTCTCGCATAGGCAGACAGGGATTCCACGTATCTGCGTTGGCCTTCAGCATAGACAATGTCAAAGGCCAGGGTGGATTTGCCCGAACCGGAAGGTCCGCAAACAACAACCAGTTGGTCCCGGGGAATATCCAGATCGAGATTTTTCAGGTTGTGTTGTCGGGCGCCTTGTATATGGATGGTATTCATGTATTTGCTCGCAAAAAAGACAGAAATGATGGTCTACAGGAAGCGGGCCCGCAGGGAGCCCGAACACGCGCAGCATCAATCTATAAGTAGTGGGGGGCGTCTGGCAAGCGCATGAGGGCAGAAGAAACCGGAGTATGCCTGATGGGCACACTCCGGTCATAAGGCGTGATAAAGCAGGGAGAAAGGATCAGCACGGCTTGCGGCTAAAACCCATGAGGCCGAAAACGCTGGCGCCGAGAAGCCATGCAATCTGGATGCTGGAAATATGGCTGAGGTCCAGGGGCCGTGGATTGTCTGGTTTGCCTGCCTGGATCAGCCTGGGCTGCCGGGTGTTGATGGACGGCCTGTTTTGCGTGAGCATGGGGCCTTGGGTCGTATGGGCCACAAGGAGATTCCCAACACCTTGCTTGGTATCCGGAGAAAGGAGATTGGACCAAGGGGAGAGCTGGGTGTACATGGGATGTCGTGAGGACATGGCGTCCTGGCGCTGGTCAGATCCCTGGGGCGCCGCCGGATTGAGGCCATAGGATTTCATGAGGGATATATCCGAAAAGGAATATGAATTCGATTGGCTGGGGTACAGCAAAAAGCTGAACACAGCCAGAAGAAAAAGGAACGTGAGGGGCGAGGAGTCGTGAGTAGGCATTACAAGATCCTCCAGGGACATAACGTGAATACCCTTGAGTAAACAAGTTTAATGCCATTCATTGAAAATCAAGTTATGTCGAGTTAATGCTCAATTTTCAGAGGCCTGAAAGCGGGGGATGGACAGGGGTTTTCCGGAAATTCCGGAGTGTGTGTCTCCCTTTGTTTTGTATCCTGGTGCATGGGGCATGATGGTGGGCATTGATACGTTGGGAAAGCAAACCAGAGGAGAAACAATCATGAACAAATCGGACCACCATGCTGTTGGCGACGACCGGTTCTGCCAGAATCTGAACTGTCCCTTTTTCCCCTGTCATCAGGGAGCTGATCCGCAAACATTCAATTGCAAGCATTGTTACTGTCCGCTGTATTTTATCTATTGGGACAATTGCGGCGGGAATTTCACCATGCTTGAAAACGGTATCAAGGATTGTTCCGGTTGCCTGGTGCCTCATGCATGTGGAGGGCACGAGTATGTGGTGGGCAAGTTGATGGAATATTTTGAGCAGGTGAGAGGTCAAAAGGGTACCAGGCAGACGGGAGAAAAAGAGACGGTTTCCGGGGATGGCCAGGGATGAAGACCACCCGGATCGTCTTGTGGCGTTTCCGGCAAAAAGGAAGATGCAGGAAAAGACGGCAGGACGCACGCCAAAGGATCGGATTCGACTCATGGCACCTGCCGGCGGGTTATGCTCTGGTGGGACGTTTCAGATGATCAGGGAACGTAACCATGCACTATTATGCCATCATGATGTGACTGCACGGCGGCCTGCAGGTTTGTATCCTGATTTTTGACCATTCATCCCCACATGGCGTACAAGGATCCCACAGCAATGAGGGAGCCGATGCGCAGGCCCTGATTGGCCGCAATGAGCTGCAGGGCCAGCCCCGGTTTGAAGATGCCCGCGTAGACCGGGAGCTGGTGCCTGAAGGCGCGCATGGGCGAGGAAAGAATGTTGCCCACCACAAGGGCAAGGACAATGGCCTTGACTGAAATGAGACCGTTTTCAAGGAGTGCGCCTGCAGCTGCCGCACCTGCAGAGAATTCTCCGCTGATCTGCAGGACAATGACGCCCAGGGCTTGGGTGGGCACCCAGGAGAGTATGCGGGCATGGGTGGCAATGGTTGTTTCAAGCCAGGTGAATACGCCCAGGTCCGAGGCAAAAAAGACCAGGATGTAGATGGGTACCGTGATGATGGCAATGCGTTGCATGCGTTTGGCAAACCGGGACAGGGTCGTGAGGACTACTTTGCGGAGGTTCAATGGTTCGGAGTGGGGGAGTTCGCAGGTCACGCATCCTTCGGGCAGGGGAGGGAGGAAGAGGCGGCAGCAAATGACCATGACGCAGGTACGCAGACAGGCGGCGCCCAGAGTGAGCCCGATGTACGCAGGCGCAGCCTGCTTGAGCAGGGGCGCGGCTATCATGGTCATGGTGGGCAGGTGAAGAAAATAGATGGGCAGGCTGTTGAACAGATTGGAGATGATCACCTCTTTGCGGGTGATTTTTTTTTGGGCAAACCCTTCTGCAAGCATGGAATTGGCCGTGATTCCGGAGAAAAAGGCCATGGCAAAACTTGCTCCGGCAACGGGCTGGAGATGGGCCAGGCGTACCAGGGGAGTGGCCAATCGGGCCATGAACGTGGACCAGCGCAGGTTCTCGATGAAAATGCCCATGAGAATGCCCAGGGAAATGAAGCATAAGAGCCGGACAAGGGGTGGCAGAACATGCTGCACAAAGGTCAGGGGATCGCTCATGGCCCATCGGAAAAGGGATCAGATCACGTCCCAGGTCGCCCCTTGCGGGGTGTCGTGGATGGTGACCTCCATGGCGGTGAGCTGGTCCCGGATGGCATCGGCCCTGGCAAAATCCTTGTCCTTTCTGGCCTGGGCGCGCTGGTCCATGAGATCAAGGACCCTTGATTCGTCAATGCCCTTGCGCTGGGCACGCATGGTCCGTAGCTGGGTGAGCAGGCCAGAGCTTTCCTGGGTGAAGATACCCAGGATGTTGCCCCAGGTGTTCAGATCAGCAAGTATGCGCTCAAAGATTTCCCGGGCCTGGTCACTCTTTTTCCACTTTTTGTTCTCCAGAATGCGATTGGCCAGGCGGGCCAGGGTAAACACATGGCCCAGAGCACCGGCCGTGTTCAGATCATCTTCCATGGCCCTGGTCCATCCCTGTTCGGCCTGATCCAGTTCCGCGGTCAGCTCCGGGGGAAGTGGTGATTGTTTCCAGGTGGAACGCTGCAGTTCCGCTTCCATGAGGGCCTTGGTGGTATAGATGCGGCGAACTCCCTTTTCGGCTTCATCAATGGCCTCGGTGGAGTAGTCAAGGGGACTTCGGTAGTGTTTGGTCAGCAGGAAGAACCGGAGGACTTCCGGAAGATAGCTTTGGAAAATATTGCGTATGGTCGTGAAATTGCCCAGGGATTTGGACATTTTTTCGGCATTGATCTGCACGAATCCGTTGTGAATCCAGAACCGGGAGAATTCCACGCCGTAAGCGGCCTCGCTCTGGGCGCGTTCGTTTTCGTGGTGGGGAAAGGAAAGATCCTGGCCTCCGCCGTGGATGTCAAAGGGCATGTCCAGGTATTTCTTGCTCATGGCCGAGCATTCCAGATGCCATCCGGGACGCCCCAGGCCCCAGGGGCTTTCCCACGAGGGTTCCCCCGGCTTGGCCGCTTTCCACAGGGCAAAATCCAGGGGATCTTCCTTGTCTTCTCCCGGTGCGATGCGGGCACCCGACTGGAGGTCCTCAATGTGACGGCCCGAGAGTTTGCCGTAGGAATCAAAGGTGCGTACGCGATAATACACGTCGCCCTTGTCCGTGGCATAGGCATGGCCCTTTTGGATGAGTTGTTCAACCAGTTGGATCATCTCGGGGATATGTTCTGTTGCCTTGGGTTCCACGTTGGGCCGTTTGATGCTCAGTTTGTCCATGTCTTCGTAAAAGGCATTGATATACGTGGTGGCAATGGCATCGGACGTGGTATGTTCCTTGTTGGCCCTGTTGATGATCTTGTCATCCACATCCGTGAAGTTGCGGACAAAGGTGACTTTGTAGTCCTTGGCCAGCAGATATCTGTACAGGACATCAAAAACAACGCAGGATCGGGCATGACCGATATGACAATAATCATAGGCCGTAATCCCGCAGACGTACATGCGTACATGGTTGTCCTGAAGGGGAGTGAATTCCTGTTTTTCCCGGGTGATGGTATTGTAAAGTTGCATGGGATGGTGTCCTGTGGGATGTGCCTGCACACGGTACATGTACAGGCTGTTTGAGGTTGAATGCTCCTGGTTTCTCGGTTGCCATTAAGGGCGCGCCAACGTGATGTGCAGAACCTGGCGGTTGGGACTCTCTGGCCCTTGCATGCTGCAAGGTCGGAGATGTTTGATGTCGGATGTTACTGTTCAGTCCCTGGCGATACCGGCAAGAACGCAGGCATCCTGCATGCGCCGGATGATCTGCTCACAGGTCAGTACAGTGAAAAGCTGTTTGATCTCCGGGCCCTGACTCGTACCCATGAGTCCCATGCGCAGGGGCAAATAGAGCTCCTTGCCCGTGACCTGCGCCCGTGTGGATGTTTCTTTGAGAATCCTCCCGATTTCGTCAAGGGGCAGCGGGGTGTCTGCAGGATGACCGGACAACGCGGTGAAATCGAGAACAAGTTCGAGAAAGGTGCGGATGATGTGCCCATTGGGTTGACGTTGCACAAGTTCAATGGCCTCGGGATCGTAACATGCCTGGAGGCGGAGAAGAGGCGTGAGCAAGGGGGCAAAATCATGACCGCAGTTGGCATTGGGCTGGACCGTGGCGATGAGGGCCTTCTGCTGTTGGGCCGACAGATTGTGCCAGGGTGCTCCAAGGGATGCAAGCTCCTCAAGATGGGGGAGTAGTTGTTCGGTATCCAGTTTGTGCCAATACGTTCTGCTCAGCTGCTCGAGTTCCTGCATCTGAAAAACGGCATTGCCCCGACCAAGGCGTCTGGGGTTGAACCGCTCCACAAGTTCGTCCAGACTGCCCACGATGTGTTTGCCTTTGACGGCTCCGGAAAGCCCTGCAAGATAATGGACCAGGGCCAGGGGATGGATTCCTGCGCGCATGAGTTCGGGAATGCTTTTGGCGCCGGTGCGCTTGGAGAGCTTGTGCTGATTTGTGTCCACAAGCAGACCGTGATGAGCAAACCGTGGAGGGACCATGTCCAGGGCCTTGTAGAGAAGGATCTGCCTGGCGGTATTGGTCAGATGATCCTCGCCCCGAAGGACCAGGGTGATACCCATGTCCTGGTCGTCGATCACCACGGCAAAATTGTAGCTGGGCCAGCCATTGCTTCTGAGGATGACAAAGTCGCCAAAGGCCTGGATGGGGATGTTCATCAATCCCTTGATCAGGTCGGTGAATTCAATGCCCGGGATGTTCTGGTCCACACGAAAGCGGATGGTGTAGGGATGCCCCTGTTCCATTTTCTTGTGGATCTCTTCAGGCGAAAGGGTGGAGCATTTTCCCGTATACCGCGGTGGCAGGCCTTTGGATGCGGCCATCTCGCGATCCTTTTGCAATTCGGCTTCAGTACAGAAGCAGGGATATGCCAGCCCCTTGTCCATGAGAGCACGGGCCATGTTCTGGTAACGTTCAAGGCGCGTGCTTTGACGGACGACCGGATGATCCGGCTCCAGTTGCATCCAGGCAAGGGATGACAGGATGGACGCTTCCGAGGCAAAGGTTGAGCGTTCCCTGTCCGTGTCCTCCAAGCGAACGCTGAAGCTGCCCTGGTGTTTTCTGGCCATGAGCCAGTTGAGAATGGCTGTTCGGGCATTGCCCAGATGCATGGTTCCGGTGGGTGACGGAGCAAAGCGGGTATGCCAGGGCGTGGGTGTCATCAGATTTGTGGGCATGGTTGTGTCGTGTTGAGGAAAAGGGGAACGAAGCGCGCAGTATGCAATGGGTTGATGGGCACAGGCATCGCGCACGTGCATGGTGCCCTGGTCTGGGCGTCATGGGAACGTGACCGGGATCTGAATATTTGTAAAGCTGGCTTCCGGGTTATGGCACCGGCCTTGGTTTGTTGATGGTTCCCGTGACCAGTGCCATGGCCTTGATGCCCTGTTTGGTCCCGGTGAATCCGAGACCTTCTTCGGTGGTGGCCTTGAGATTGACCCGGTCAAAGGGCAGGGCCATGAGGCAGGCCAGGTTTTTCTTGATCTGAACCTTGAACGGGCTCAGTCTCGGAGTCTGGGCCACCACGGTCATGTCCACATGAGTCATGGTCAGTCCGTGTTGCATGGCCCGGTCCAGAACTTCGGCCAGGAATGCCGAACTGGGCATGTTCTCAAAGGTTGCGTCACTGTCGGGAAACAGGTCGCCAATGTCCCCCTGGCCGATGCAGCCCAGGATGGCGTCGCACAGGGCATGGATGAGCACGTCCCCGTCGGAATGGGCCTTGATGTCCGGACCACCGGGAATGGGAACCCCGCCGATGACCATGGGCCGATTGCCGCCGTATGCGTGGACATCATAGCCAAGCCCGGAAACAGGCACGGGAGTTTCCTGCTGCAGTGCAAGATGACGCAGGTCCTCGGGCAGGGTGATTTTTACATTGCCCGGGTCGCCGTCCACCACCACCACGTTCTTGTTCATCATTTCCACCATACTTGCATCGTCCGTGACATTCCAGTTGTCTTGAAGGGCTTTTGCATGGGCCTGTTGAAGCGTGTTCCGATCAAAAAGCTGCGGGGTTTGAACTGCCATGAGACAGGATCTGTCCAGGGTCCTTAGGACCCTGGCTCCATGCACCTGCTTGACGGTATCGGTCACCGCACATCCGGGCACGGCTCCAACCACGTCGCTGGTAACGGCCTCAAGGAGCTTGTGAACGCATTGGGGTGTGAAAAAGGGGCGTGCTGCGTCATGAACAAAAACCCGGTTGCAGTCTTCGGGCAGATGGCACAGGGCTTGGTACACCGAGTCCTGTCGGCGCGCTCCCCCTTTGACGCAGACGATGGGCATGCCCAGAGGTTCGGCATCCAGGAGCTGGTTGACCCAGGCGGTCACCCTGTCCAGTTCCGTCTCCGGAACCACAAGCATGATCCCCCTGACAAGGGCAATGCGCGAAAAGGTGCGCAGGCTGTGCCAGAAAAGAGGGACGCCCTGATAGTCAATGAACTGTTTGCGTTCGTTGATGCCGGCCTTGGCCAGCCGTGATCCGTTGCCGGCAGCCAGGACAATGGACCAGATTGATGGTGTGCTCATCCGGATTTTCCTTGTGGGAGTGGAAACACCAAACGCCCGTTTTCAAGTCATGTGGACGGGAAAACGGGCGTTTGGCAGCATGTCTCCATGGCTCGGAAAAAAATGGAGTTGGACGATAAGCCGGGTTCTGTACCCCGCCCCCACGAGTGAGGGCGGGGTGACTGTCATTCATCTAGGACATGGATTACTCCATGCCTCGAGCGACCTACCCGAGGATATTGGCCGGGCCGACCGTACCATCCTCCTATTTGGTCTTGCTCCAGACGGGGTTTGCCTAGCCTGCCGTGTCACCACGACAGCTGGTGGGCTCTTACCCCACCTTTTCACCCTTACCCCGCTCTCACGCGTGAGGGCCAGGCGGTTTGTTTCTGTGGCACTTTCCCGGGGTCACCCCCGCTGGACGTTATCCAGCGTCCTACCCTGTGGAGCCCGGACTTTCCTCCCTGCCGATTCGGCACGGCGACAGTCTGTCCAACTCCGTTTGAAAAGCGTTTGGCATGTCCTCCCGACCCGGGTTCCGGGCGATGGGTGCGGACGTGCCGCTTGGGTGAGTTATTTCTTGGCAGCTTCCTTGGCGTTTTCCTGGGGAAAGAAGTGGTCTTCCCAGTAAATCAAGCGGTGACAATTGGGGCAGCTAAGGATTTGTTCACCCTTTTGGAGTTCAATGAATTTTTGGGGCGGAATGCTGATGTGGCAGCCGTTACAGATGCCATCGGTCACGGAAACAATAACAGGGCTTTCCAGCCGTGTCCGGATATAATCATAGCGCTTGAAAATAGGCTCCGGAATAAGCTCGCACGCAGCCTGTTTTTCCTTTTCAAGTTTTTTCCGCTTGTTTTTTATCTTGTTCAGCTCGAGTTCCATGGATGTTTGCTTTTCCTTGAGATCCGCCTCCTGGGCCTTGATCTCCTCGGAAAGGCTCTCGAACAGGACTTCCTGGTCCTTGAGATCTTCCATGAGGGTGACCTTTTCTTCTTCACGCATCCGGTTCATCTTTTCGAGACTGTCCATTTCCCTCATCATGGCGTGGTATTCCTTGGTATTTTCCACCATCATGAGTTTGTTCTTGCTCTTCTTGATGCGTGTGGCATCTTCCTCGATATCCGTTTCGAGCTTGTGCTGCTGATCCTTGAGGATATCGACGCGTTCCTTGAGCTGTCCAAGACGCTCGTTTTTCGTGGTCAGGGCTTCTTGCAGACTTTCGAGCTCCTTGGGGGCTTCTTCCAGACGTTTGTCGATTTCAATGATCTGGGAATCGATTTTCTGCAGGATGACCAGCTGTCGTATTTGATCGATGTAAAGGCTCAACGTGTGTATCCTCCTTGTGTACCCGGGGTTTCCGTAGAACGGGAGAAAAAGTCGTGGGTTGGGGTGGTATGTTGATGTATTCCCAGGGGGAATGGATCAAGACGGTTGTTCAAGCGTACTGGCGTAACCTTAGGATTCATGCGCATTGGATGCGCAGGGGATCCCTGCTGGGAATGAAGACAAGCTCCACGCCCTGTGCAGCAAAATCCTGCTGCATGGTTTCATGCCAGACACGCATCATGTTTTCTTCAAGTACATGGTGGCCCACATCCAGAGTCAGTCCCAGATGTTGTGTGTCCAGAGCCTGATGATATTTGATATCCCCGGTTATGTAAACGTGAGCACCGGCCCCAAAAGCCCTGGTTGCCAGGGAGGCACCTGATCCCGGACAGTAGGCCACACGACTGATGGCTTCCGGCGCAGCGCCAATGTGCGTCCAGCAGGCTGTGCCCAGCAGGCGGGCAAGTCGGGCCTGCAGGTCCGGCCAGCCCACGGGTTCCTGGAGATCGCCGATGCAGCCGAATCCGTAAACCTGTGCAGGCTCTTCCAGGGTCAGGGCATGATAGTCAAAAGACCCGTGGCTGGATTCGAGCTGCTGACGGGTGCGGGGCCATTGGTCTTTCCAGACAACCAGTTCGACCAGATCGCCCTGCTCCATGACCGTGAGGGCCTCCGGGCATGCAATGGGGCACAGATCACGTCCATGCGGTATTCTGACCAGAAGGGCGGTTTTTTTTGCTGTGGGCTCAAGAACGGCCTCATTGATCATTCCCAGTTCCCTGGCCAGCCAGCGCGATGGTCCTTCGGGCTGGGCATCCAGGGTGGTGTGGGCCGCATAGAGCCAGACCCCTTGAGACATGAGCAGGGACATGGTGGCGTACAACTCGTCGTTGGCCGCTGGAAAACGTGGCGTCAGTCCCAGGGGATGATGGGTGAGAATGAAATCCGCACCCTGGTCCAAGGCCTTGCCAATGGTGGCAGCCGTCGGGTCGAGAGCCACCGCCATACGGTTGATGCATTGTCGATTTCCCCTGACCTGAATGCCGCTGTGATCCCATGACGAGGCCAGCCACAGCGGGGCATCCTTTTGGATACGGGCGATCACATGTTCTGGTTTCATAGGCTTCCCGGGAATGGGTGCTGATCAGGAATGAAAAAGGTGTTTCCGGCTCGAAAAGGGAAACACCTTGATTGATGCAGCGTGCTCTTGCATATTGAGATCGCTTGAGGTCATCCCACGGATGAACAGGAAAATGGTGGGCCCACGAGGATTCGAACCTCGGACCATCCGGTTATGAGCCGGGGGCTCTGCCAACTGAGCTATGGGCCCGCGCAAAAGAAGACGATCCTATATGCCGTTCCCCTGAGTCCTGTCAAGAATCAAGAACAGTTGCCATGCGAAATGGGCAGTGTCCAGTGAGAGGCTGCAGGATCACAATTGCCCCCATGTCCGGCTGGTTTCAGCCCTTTGTCGCAGGTCGAGTTTCCTGCCTTTGTTCTCTGTTGTCTCAGGCCTTGCTCACTCCCCGTTGTTATTGAATCCCTTGAGGTATTTGATGGCCGAGCGACCGGCTTTGGCGCCTTCTCCCACGGCCACGCTGATCTGCAAAAAGTTGCCCACGCAGTCTCCGGCGGCGAACACGCCGGGAACATTGGTTTTCTGTTCGTTGTCAGCCTCAATGAAGACTCCCTTGCGCAACAGGCCCAGGGAATAGGCAAAGTCCAGGGAAGAGGCCTCACCCCTGGCTACGAAAATCCCGTCCATGGGTTCGGTGGTGCCGTCATCGTACAAGACGGCTTCAAGACCGTTTTCCCCAAGGGCCTTGGTCACGGTCTTGTCCAGGATGGGGATGTCGGCTTTTTCCAGACGTTGCAAAAACGCGGGGGTCATGGTCAGGGCGCGTCCCTGGGTACAGATGGAAACATGAGGTGTGTATTCCTTGAGTTCCAGGGCCTGGTTGGCGGCAAAAATACCTTCGCCAACGACCATGACCTTTTTGTTCCGGTAAAAAAAGGCGTCGCAGCTGACGCAATAGGAGATCCCCTTGCCCTCGTAATCGGATGCGTTCTGGATCATGGATTTGACCCTGGCCACACCCGTGGCCAGGATGATGGCATCGGCCGTAATGGTTCCCTTTTCCGTCTTGACCTCGAAAGTGCCCTTGTCCGTGGGGTGAATACCCAGAACCCGTTCGCACCGCATGTCCACCCCGAACCGTTTGGCCTGGGCCTTGCCGCGTTCAATGAGTTCGCTTCCGGTAATGGGTTCCGGGAAGCCGAAGTAGTTGTCGATATCGTAATCCCCGGCGATTTTGGGCGCACATCCCAGAATCTGGGTGCTCAGGCCTGCTCTGGCCGTGTAGATGGCAGCTGAAAGGCCTGCCGGTCCCTGACCTACGATGAGAATCTGAACGTGGTTCATGTAGTGCTCCTAGTGGTGGGTATTCCTACCTGTTGTGCCGGGCACGCTGGACCCGGCAAGAAGCGTGTTGCTGGCGTGCCCGGGGATCAATCCAGAAGGGCCTTGGCAAAGTCCTCGCCGCTGAAGGGGCGCAGATCTTCCATTTGTTCGCCAAGACCGATGAAGGAGATGGGTATTTTGTATTCCAGGGCCACGGCCACGATGATACCGCCCTTGGCCGTACCGTCGAGTTTAGTAAGAACGATTTCGTCGAGGTCAACCGCTTCAGAGAACAGCCTGACCTGGGAGAGGGCGTTCTGCCCGGTGGTGGCGTCCAGCACGAGAATGGTTCTGTGGGGGGCACCGTCCATTTTTTTGCCCAGAACTCGCTTGATTTTTTTGAGCTCCTCCATCAGGTCCACCTTGGTGTGGATGCGTCCGGCCGTATCCATGAACACCTGATCATATCCCTGCTCAATGGCCATGTTCATGGCTTCAAAGGCAACAGCCGCGGGATCGGCACCATGTTCCTTGGCATAGAATCCCGCACCCACCCGTTTGGCCCAGATGTTCAGCTGTTCGATGGCTGCCGCCCGGAAGGTGTCGCCGGCGGCAACAAGGGTTTTTTTGCCCTGCATCTGGGCGCGATGGGCCAGCTTGGCAATGGTTGTTGTCTTGCCCACGCCATTGACCCCCACCATGAGTACGACCTCGGGGGTGCCTGTCTTGGCCGGACGCCGGGCCTCTTCAAAGATCTGGACCAGTTCGGCCTTGAGCATGTCCTTGAAGGCCTGGGCATCGGTGATGTCCTCACGACGTACCTTGGGGCGCAACCGTTCAAGAAGCTTGTGCGAGGCCTCGTAGCCCACGTCGGCCATGATCAGAATCTCTTCCAGCTCTTCCCAGAATTCGTCGTCAAAGGAGCCGGTCATGCTCAGCAGGTGATCAATCTGCTTGGAAAGCTGTTCCCGGGTCTTGGAGAGCCCCTGGGAAAGTTTCAGAAAAAGGCGACTCTGTTCATCTTCCTCGTCCTCAAGATCCAGGGCCAGGGCCAGCCGGTATTGGAGCTCCGACCTGAATTCTTCAACGCGTTCATACTCCATGTCCTCGAGCCATCGATCAAAACGATCGATGAAATCATCGGCCTCTTCGCGTGGAACTTCCAGTTGGGCCAGAAGAAAATGGAGTCGTTCCCAGAGTTTTTCCCCGCGTTCACTGACATCGGTCAGAAGGTGGGTCAGCCAGATGCTCAGCTTGGGCTCGGCATTGTCCAGGGCGTGGACCAGGTCCTGCTGCCAGGGCTCAAGCTGCGGGGCCTTGGGCTTTTCCTGGGTAAAGGTTTCGGGCAGGGGTTCCTGTTTGCCGGCAGGCTCGCCATGCGTTGTGTCCCCGGCTGCCTGGGCGGATGGAGCGTCCGGTTCTCCTGATTCAGACTTTTCTGGCTGGCTGGCCTGAGGATGAATGAGTTTTCGGAAAAAGGAGGGCGCTTCGTCGGGCTGGTGATCCGGTGCAGAGGATTCCTGCCGGGTTTGGGGGGCGGCAGCATCCGGGATTGTCGTGACCTGGGGCTGGCTGTCTATTGCCGCGTCCGTTGCTTTGTCAACGGATGCGGGTTCGTTCACGGCCCCGTGATCCTGGGTGTCCTTTTTCCAGATTTTTTTGATTTTCGAGAAAAATCCCATAGAAACTCCTTGAAGATGAATGCGTGCGGAAAGGTTCGTTGGTCTTAGAGCTTGTCAAAATGCATCTTGTTCCAGAAGATTTTGCCCTGCCCCTTTTTGCGTTTGCGTAAAAGAACATACAGGGCGCCGGCTCCACCGTGTCGGGGTTGGGCCGTACAAAACGCGAGCACGATCCGTTTGACCGGGTCCCTGGTCAGCCATGTCTGGACTCCCTGCCTGAGAATGCCCATGCCCAGCGGAGAGTTCTTGCCGCGCCCCGGAATGACCAGCACGCATCGCATCCCCTTGAGATAGGTTTCACGCATGAAGTCCAGAAAGGAAACCTGCGCCTGGTCAAGGGTCTGGCCATGCAGATCCAGATGCGCTTCCACGCTGAATGATCCGGCTTTCAGTTTGCGAAAGGTTTTCGGATCCATCCCCCTGACGTAGCCCTGGATGAAATCATGGGTGCTTTCCAGATCAAATTCGATTGTCTGGTGCACAAGTTCCCCGAAAGAGGGAGTTGTTCGGGGTGCAGCAACCTGTTTTTTTTCAGCGGATGGCAGGGGCGCAATATCCCGTCCCTGGCCGCGCAAGGGTGCCACATCCTGCATGGCACGGTTGAAAAGCTCTTCTTCCGAAGGAACGTCCTGGTCGGAAGAGGGCGGTTCCTTGCGGGAAGAGGCAAGGGTGATCTTCATTTTCTTGAACGGGCTATGCATGCCTTGTTTCCCGTGCGAGAATGTCCAGAACCTCCTCTTCCGTATCAACCAGATGGAACAGGGAGAGATCCGTTGGTTTGACGAATTGGGATGCGAGCAGAGAGGACTTGACCCAGTCCAGCAGGCCCTGCCAGAAGGTCCGGCCCACCAGGATCAGCGGGCAGGGCTTTATGCGTCGCGTCTGCATGAGAACCAGGGCCTCGCTGAATTCGTCCAGGGTACCGAATCCTCCGGGCATGATCACGTACCCCTTGGCATATTTGACGAACATGACCTTGCGGATGAAGAAGTATCTGAAATCACACTTGATATCAATATAGGGATTGGATTTCTGCTCAAAGGGCAGGTGGATGTGCAGACCTACCGAAGTACTGCGCGCGTCACGGGCTCCCTTGTTGGCGGCCTCCATGACACCTGGTCCTCCGCCGGAAATGATGGTGAACTGTCTGGACGCAATTTTTTTTGCCAAGTTGTAGGTCATGAGGTAGACTGGGTCGTTCCGCTTCACTCGTGCCGAGCCGAATATGGTTACGGCAGGTCCGATGTTATCCAGCTGCTCGAAGGCGTCCACAAATTCGGCCATGATTTTGAAAAGACGCCAGGAATTCTTGGAGGAAAGATCGTCAATCAGATATTGTTTGGTGTCGGGCATATCGGTCATGGGATGCTGCTTGCAGATAACAGGTTTATTTTGTAGAAAATCAGGAAAATGTGCCCATTGCTTCATCCGGGATTGATCGGGGGGCCAACCCCGGGGCGTGCACCTTTCGGCCCAGGCAAACAACATGCTGCGTGGCCGGAAGTATGCAGGGTTTTCGGGACACAAGCCGTCAGGGATGTTGTGCGTGCTGTTCGCGCTGTACATATGCCCGGGGGCCACGGGGCGCTAGAGGTCCAAGCCCCGGTTGCAGCATGTTTCAATATAGCAAAAGTCGATAAAGGGCAAAGATCGGAATCGTCCGTTTCAAGGTTCCCGGGGGTGCTTTGCCAGGTCATAGACAAGGAGCTTGGGTATGAAAATCAAGTTTGTGGGAGCGGCCAGAACCGTGACTGGTTCCTGTTATATCCTCGAAGCCGCGGGACATCGGTTTGCAGTTGATTGCGGCATGCACCAGGGCAACAGGGAAATTGAAAAGCGCAACTACAACCAGATCAATGCATACCATCCGGACAAGGTCGAATTCATCCTCCTGACCCATGCCCATATTGATCACTCCGGGCTGTTGCCACGGTTTGTGAGAAACGGTTTTTCCGGACCCATCTATACCACCACGCCCACGCGTGATCTGCTGGAAATCATGCTCAAGGACTCGGCCCACATCCAGGAGATGGAAGCGCGTTGGGAAAACAAGCGTAGGCAGCGTCACGGTCGCGAACCCATTGATCCCCTGTACGATCAGGAAGATGCTCAAAAGACCATCCCCCTTATTGAGCCGGTGGACTATGATACGGTTTTCGAGCCGGCTCCGGGGATTCGGGTCAAGTTCAAGGACGCCGGACACATCCTCGGATCGGGTTTCATCGAATTGTGGGTGGAGGAAAATGGCCGGGTGCAGAAAATGGTTTTTTCCGGTGATCTGGGACGCCCCAATCAGTTGATCATCAGGGACCCGGAAGTGGTCAATGATGCGGATTTCCTGTTTATGGAATCCACCTATGGAAACAGAAATCACAAGGACGAAAGCCGCAGTCGCGAGGAACTGGCCGAGGCCATCCGCTACAGCTACGGGCATGGGCAAAAGGTCATCATCCCGGCCTTTGCCGTGGAACGAAGCCAGGAGCTCATCTATTCCCTTCATCTGCTCGCCAAGGAAGGTAAATTGCCCGAGGACATGCCCGTGTATTTGGACAGCCCCCTGGCCATTCGGGCGACCAAGATCTTTCGCAAGTACAGGGAATTTTATGATGCCGAAAGCCAGGAAATCCTTTCCAACGGCGAGGATCCTCTTTCTCTGCCCAATCTGCGTTTGACCCTGAGCGCTGAAGAGTCCATGGAAATCAACCGCCTTGATGGGCCGGCCGTTGTCATTTCGGCATCAGGCATGGCCAATGCCGGGAGAATCAAACATCACCTCAGGCATAACCTGTGGAAGCAGGGGGCCAGTGTGGTTTTTGTCGGGTTTCAGGCTTTTGGCACGCCAGGGCGGAAAATCGTGGACGGGGCCAAGGAGATTCGTATCCTTGGAGAACAGATTGCGGTCAATGCCAGGGTTTTCACCATTGGCGGATTTTCAGCTCATGCCGGGCAGGAACAGCTGCTCACCTGGCTTTCCCATTTCTATAATCCCAATCTGCGGGTCTTTTTGATCCATGGTGAGTACGAGGGGCAAAAGGTCCTTGCTTCCCTGATCAGGGAGCGGTTCGGGTTTGAAGTGCACATTCCCGAATATCTTGAAGAATGTGATCTTGTGCCAGGAGAGGCGGTAACTCCCAGGCTTGAACCCGAAAAGGCCCATCCCGGGATTGATTGGGACTATCTTGTGGAGGATACGCGCAACCGGGTCAAACAGCTTGTTGAGAAAAAAGAGAGATTAACGGCCATGAACTGGGTCCATCAGACTGAAATCCGTGACAATCTGGTGGACATCAACGGACGACTTTCGCAACTCTTGTCCGAAATCTATCCGGATGCCGGCCAACAAACCTCGGATCATTAGAAACGCATGCATATCATAACGGGCAAATACAGGGGACGGGCCATCAAGACGGCTTCAGGCCCCGGATACAGACCGGCCACGGCCAGGGTCAGGGAATCCCTGTTTTCCACCCTGGAATCCCTGGGAATGCACTGGGAATCGACCAATGTGATCGATATTTTTGCCGGAAGCGGTTCTCTGGCTCTGGAAAGTCTCAGCCGTGGCGCTCCCCTGGCCTGGTTTATCGAAAAAAATCCCAGGGCTGCCAGGGTGATCAAACGAAATCTGGCCGATCTGGCGGTGGACCGATCCATGTACAGGGTCGTTTGCAAGGATCTGTTCAAGTTTTTGGACGCGCCGTGCGACAAGCGGTTTTCCCTGGCCTTTATTGACCCTCCCTATGGCAGGGATTTGCTGGTGCCGGCCGTGGACAAGCTGTTGACCACGGGGTTGCTGGCTCCTGGCGCTCTGGTGTGCGCCGAAGTGGAGGCCGGAGTCGACTGTTCCGACTGTTTCAAGGACAGACTGGTGCATATCAGAGAGAAAAACTATGGACAAACAAGGATATATATATGGGAGCTTCCGGCAGACGCATAGCCATTTATCCCGGCACATTCGATCCGCTGACCAATGGCCATGTCAGTCTGATACGCCGCGGGTTTGATATTTTTGATGGCGTTCTTGTGGCCGTGGCCGCTGATACCGGGAAAAAGACCCTGTTCAGCCTTGATGAGCGCGTGCGCATGGTCCGGGAGGTTTTTGCCCGGGAGCCCCGGGTCACGGTGGAGCCCTTTGCCGGTCTGCTCATGGATTTTGTGCGCAGGAAGAAATGCAAGGCCATTTTGCGCGGGCTGCGGGCTGTTTCGGATTTCGAGTATGAATTCCAGATGGGTCTCATGAACCGACGGCTGCACCAGGGGGCTCAAACCATTTACATGATGACCGATTACAAATGGTTGTACATCAGTTCGACCATCATCAAGAATGTGGCCGAACTTGGTGGCGACATCCGCGGGCTTGTGCCTGACAGCGTTGAAAAACAATTGATACGCAGATACCAGGAACTGCGGGAAGGGAAAGCATGAGCATGGATATTGTCTGTCTGGTCGGGGCCACGGGTGCCGGCAAAACAGCTTCGTCCCTGCATCTGGCCCGCTGCTTTCATGGTGAGGTGGTCAATTTCGACTCCAGGCAGGTTTACCGCGACATCCCCATTGTCACGGCCCAGCCCAGCGCGCAGGAGCAGGCGGTCTGTCCCCATCATCTCTACGGATATCTGGCCTCGGACATTCCGGTTCAGGCTGGCCGTTTCGTGGGAACCGTGCGCAAGACGCTTGAGGATATCACGGCCCGGGGCAATCTTCCCGTGCTGGTGGGAGGCACAGGCCTGTACCTGAAAACCCTGATTCAGGGCATTGCTCCCATTCCGGATATTCCCGGGGACGTGCGGACGCGGATCGAGGCCATGTGTGCCGATCAGGGCAGCCCGGCCCTGCACGAACGGCTCAAACGTCAGGATCCCGTGTCTGCGGCCAGGATTCATCCCAACGACAAACAACGCATCTGCCGGGCTCTCGAGGTGCTGGAAGGAACAGGCAGGCCCCTTTCCTGGTGGCACGTCCAGCCCGCTCATCAGCCCCTGGACATTCGAGCTCTCAAACTGGGCATTGGTGTTGATCTGCAAGCGCTTCGTCCCTTGCTGGCCCGCCGTATCGAGGTCATGCTCGAGCTGGGTGCCGTCATGGAGATGCAGGACGCGTATGCCGCATGTCCCAACAGGGATGCCCCGGCCTTTACCGGCATAGGATGTCCCGAACTTCTGGCCCATATTCTTGACGGCCTTGACCTTGCAGAAGCCAGGTCCCTCTGGTTGCAGAATACCCGTGCCTATGCCAAACGGCAGATTACCTGGTTCAAACGGGACCGGGAAATCAACTGGTTCGCACCCCATGATCTCAGGGAGATGGAAGAGCGTGTCAGAGCCTGGAAAGGCCGTGGCTCGACGAGGTATCTGGGCTGTTAGGTTGCTGTTGGCGATATGGGCTATCAGGTCCACTGGAATTGTACCCTGCCAATGGATCTCTACATTGCAAGTCATATACGTCGCGGATCATGACGTGGTCACATCCTCTCTGAGCAAGTCCCAGACATCCGTGCCCGACAATCCTGAAATTCACTGCCGACGTCAGCGTCCAACCCGAAGTCAAATGTACCCTGACCTGATTTTCTCGTTGTTTAGGGTTATAAACGATATTGGATAATTGTGTTGCAAACAGTGGTGAGTATAATAGTTTTTTAGGGTAAAAAATCGTTCTTTATTAGCAGTAACGATTATTGTTCCATATGTAACATTGCTAATATCAGCAGTAAACAAATCTGTATTGTCTTTTTTTGTGACAATACAGATAATTTTTGAAAATGGTTGGAAAATTTAATGCTTGAACCCAAAAATAAAACAGCTAAATATTACTTGCGCAAACTTGAGTAGCGGGTTAGCGGAAAATGCCACACTCAACTCTTTTCAAGTGCATTCAAGCCCTTGAATCAATGGGAGGAAGGTATGAAAATGGGTAAGCATGTCATGCTTTTGAGCTTGCTGTTTGTGTGTTCAGCCGTAACAGCCTGGGCATTGGGCACCAGCAATAATGAAGGATATGTTCAGACATTTGAGAATGGAGAGGTCAATTGGCAGTCCGGTCTGGTGACGGCCGTGGGTATCGGGGCTCCGCCGGCCAATGCTGTGAACATGGCTCAGGCCAGGGCCCTTGCCCGGCGGGCAGCCATTGTGGTGGCCAGGAGAAACCTGCTTGAAATCATCAAAAGGGTTCGGATTGATTCCGCGGCAACAGTCGGGGAATACATGGTCACAAACGATGCCATCAGGACCTCGGTCAGCGGATATCTCCATAACTCCCAAATTTACGATGTGGCCTACATGTCCGACGGGTCTGTAGAAGCAACCGTTGGTGTGAGCCTGCGTGGCGGTCTGGCCCAGATCGTCATCCCCAAGACCATGCCTTTTAAGGTGGTGGAACCCGCATTGCCCACGGATGCACAAGAGTCAGTTGCCGCCCCCATGACGCAGCCGACCGAATCGACTTCTGCTGCGTCGGCTTCATCTGAACCGGCAGATGTTACTGAACCCGTTTCAGATGAGCATGCTCCAGCTCAACCGGCACCAGCCGTTGAATCCGGGATGGTGGTTACCGGGTTGGTGGTTGATGCCTCTGGAAGCGGGGCCCACCCGGCCATGAGTCCCAAAATTATCGACGAACAGGGCAATGAAGTCTATGGTTCTGCTCTGGTAAGCCGGGAATACGCCATTCAGCAGGGTATGGCCGGATACGCCAGGGATGTCGAACAGGCCAAGGTTCGCCCCCGGGTCACGGATCAACCGTTGGTAGTTAGGGCCTTGTCAGCCATGGGCAAGGGGATGAGTGATCTGGTCATTTCCAACGCCGATGCCAACAAACTGCGGGCATTGACCGAGAACCAGGATTTTTTCGAAAAGTGTCGGGTGATGATCGTTCTCGATTGAGACGGATCGTGATGTCATGGGGCAAAAAAGAGGTTCATGATACTGCAAGCTTGATGAGAAAGGAAAGGGTGTGGATGCTGGCGGCGGGTTTGATGGCCATCGTTCTAAGGCGCGTAACGCAGTGGGATCATGGATACCCCGGAGCATCATTGCAACCTGGGCCTTGCGTTTCTGGACCAGGACAATCCGAGAGAGGCGGCCAGGGAATCCGATTTGGCCCTTGGCCTGGATAGCGGGTATGGTCCGGCGTGGCCAGCAAGGGATTGGTCATGGTCGTCCAGGGGATGACCATGACCTGAAGATGGTTCAAAAAGGGGGGCGCAAGGCAGATGAAGCCAGGGAAAATGAGCAGGCCCTTACTGCCGAGATCCGGGCGTACTCGGCCATGATTCGGTTCTGGTGGCCATCTGGCAATGTCACGGCCCTAGGGGCACGAGGAATCAATGATCATGAGGAGAAGGGGAATATGAAGTTTGCATGTGTTAGCCGGCCCTTGGGCCTGGCTGTTGCGTTGCTGTTTGTTGCCCTTGTTGTGCCGGGGAGGGCTGCCCAGCAAGTGGAAGTGAGCTGGCCCCTGGAACCGGGGCAGCAGGAGATGGACGTTCGCCAGCAGGTTCTGGACGCCGGGTTTATGAAAGGCGTCATCCAGCAGGCCGACGAACTGCTTGCCCAGCCCATGAATGAGGAACGGGCCGCTCTTTTCGGGACGTACATGAAGGATAAGGTTGCTGAACTGGTTCAGGGATATTCTGTTGTCAGGAGCACGGTGCATGAAAATCCTCCTTCCCTGGACATGGTTCTTTCCGTCACCCTGAATATTCCCGAAATCAAAAAGGATCTCCGACGATTGGGCATCCTGTATACCTGTACCCAGCCGGTTGCCTCGACCATGACCCTGTCGGGAGTGGACGCCGGAGACTGGCAGCGTCTCGAGGAATTGAAGACCCTGACCGGGGTGAATGCAGTGGTGTCCGGGTTGCAGGCAAGGGCTGATGTTGCGGATGTCCGGATCACCAAAGCCGATACCACCGCGTGGCAGGGCGAGCTGACCGCGTTCAACAGGACCTTTTCCTCCAGTGGCAAGAGCCTGGATGAGGTCTGGATCGCCCTTTGGCAAAACTATTTCAGCCTTGACAATGTGGTTGCCAGAACCTTTGCCACGGTTCGATTCAAGATTGATGGATGGTACGTTCCGGAAGGAATATCCTATTTCGATATCAGACTGTCCACCTGGAAGAAACTTGTGGAGCAGGCCCATCTTGTGCGTCTTGATCTGGAAACCGAAAGCCTGGGCGGGGTGTGGGAGGTTCGCACCCGTGACACCCAGGCCATGCGGGCACGACTGGAACAATTTGTGGCCGACAAAGGACTCAGATTGGTATCCTTTGATGGTGGGGTATAAGGGGACTGACGTAGCTGCGTTGTTGTCTATGAAGGCGCCATCAAGGTTGGGTATGCCCCTGTTTCGCCGCCAGCAGGATCAGCTTTGGTGACCAAACCCCACCGGGTGCAGGGACCTTCACGGGTTGCAGGGCCCCGGCGGGTTTCCCTCAGGGAGTGGATGGTTGTTGTGGCCAAGGGATACCGTTTTGCCATTTCCGCCACCGGAGCCTTGGGGGACCCGGAACCTTTTGCCATGGATATGGAGCGTCGGAATCCCTGGGTTGCCAGGAGTCTTGAGCGCGACAAAAGACTGTCTTTCTAGCAACACATGAGCCGGTGGTTACGTGCCAACATGCTGAAATCGATGTTTCATCACCCCAATTGGACGATTCCCAACATTCTGACCCTGGTCAGGATACTGCTCACGCCGGCCATTGTCATGGCCTTTGTGAACAACCATCTCGAGCTGGTCTGGATCATTTTTGCCATTGCAGGTTTTACGGATGCGCTGGATGGCTTTCTGGCCAGGGCCCTTGACCAGCGTTCGCTTCTGGGCGCGGTGCTTGATCCCCTGGCCGACAAGATTCTGCTTGATACCACCTATATCTGCATCGGTCTTCAGGGGTGGGTGCCTCCCTGGCTGGTGGTCCTTGTGGTCAGTCGCGATTTCATCATTGTGGGAGGATTGAGCCTGCTCGGCTTTCTGGGCGTGGATGTGACCACCAAGATCGACCCGTCTCTGGTCAGCAAATGCAACACGGCCGCCCAGGTGGCACTGGTCATTCTCATTCTTGTTGCCAGAACCTTTGGCTGGGACTGTTCAACATCCGAGTCCCTGCTTGTGCTCCTTGTCACCCTGCTCACCGTTGTTTCCGGTGTTCACTATCTTCTCAAAGGCATTGTCTTTTTTTCCGAAGGAGAGGACTGACGGGCCGGGGACGGGAGTTTGGGCGGGCCTGGATGATGAAAGGGGGCAGGATCAAGGGAAAAGCAGCCGGTTACCAGAGCCTCCCAACCTTTGAACGGATTTATTTGGCTTTGGCGGTGACAAGATCATACAAAAGGGAATCCTGATGCATCTCAGGATTCCCTTTTGTATGACGAAAAATCGTGTAAAAATGACAGGCTGATTGGTGACTAGGATTTGGTCGATGTATCGTCGTCTTTTTTGTCCTTGTCAGGGGTGACGTCGATTTCTTCGGGTTCGCTGGTGGCTTTCTTGAAATTTTTGATGGCCCGACCCATGCCCGAACCAATTTCAGGCAGCTTGTTCGCACCGAAAATGACCAAAACGATGACAAGTATGATAATGAGCTCTGGTATCCCTATTCCAAACATGGTCTCCTCCTCGTGAAAAGAGAAAATCTGATACCTTGGAGTCGGTTGCAGGTCAAGGTGGATGGGCGAGTTGAAAACACTTTTCTCCTGGCGCGGCTCGTGGTAGGTGAACCCCTCAAATTGTGAGATTTCATCAGGATCAGGGAGACGCTTTGCCGTCACGTGAACATCTTGTCAGATTGCCGGGCACCAGGTGCCGCTTTTACGCCCGTGGCCATTGCATGTACGAGGAGATGCTCAATCCCGGGTACCATGGATCATTTGCATGCACGGTCCTTGAGCGGCTCGAGTCGCATTTCGAGGGGTTTGTGAATCGGGTGGAGCGGTTCCAGATCGAGGATCTTACCGCCTCCATGATCTGGTCCAGATACGGGCGCAAGATGGCCCTTGCGGAAGTCTGTACACGTTTTGTCCCCGATCCCGGGGACACCCATGGCGCATGTCTGTTTCGGTATGACAAGGCCTGTATCCTGCGGTGTCCGGTTTGTCCCGGACGGTGTTCCAGGTACAAACTCGTGTCCAACGACCTCGAAAGAGGGGAACCTTTTCGTCAGTAAGGATCGCATATGTCCAAAGACAGGTTGATGATTCATTTTCCGCTCATGCATCCGCAGCTTTTGCCGGACAGCCTTCCCGACGCCATTCGGCTGATGGACCCGGGATGCGTGGAACAGGGTGAGGGTGAAACGGCCCGGTATTTTCGTTCCGGCGATCTGGTGTATGAAGATCGTCTTGCCCGGCAGTTTCTGCAGGACAGCCTTGAGTTTGGCGAGCAGTTTAAGCAGGCCTCGGATGCGGCCTATTTCCGGGCCGGAAGCATGGAGAATTTTTTTTCGGGAAGCATGCAGGAGATCAAGTCCGAGCTTCTTTCTCCCCCCAAGGATGGCGCTGAAGAGCTCAAGAAAAAGATGACAGATGCCCAGCTGCTTCTCTTGCTGGGCTTTCATCTCGAAGAGCAGATGCTGGAACTTGGAGCCCTGCAGCACAAGATCAATACCTCGGTGCGTGATTTTGAAGAAAATCTCGGCATGAGCGAGGATGATCAATGTGGTTTTGGCGCGAATTTTTCCAGTCATGGGCCGGGAACCCTTGCACACATGTCCATGGACTGGCGGCGTCTTGTGATCCCCTTTCTCTGGTTCGTGCCCGGTCAGGCCGGACTTGTGGTCAGTGATCTCCTCATTCTGACATCCCTGGAGGATAAGGGGCTGAAAAGAACACCTGTTTCCAGGGAGGACCTTGTTGAGGTTTTTCCGGATTGGAACCCGCATGTTCCCGTGACCTGTTCCATGGACAACATCTCGGGAGGAGAGTTGGCCGATCTGACCGGAGTAAAGGTTCCCGGGGAGCTCGCCAACAAGGAGATCATGCTGGTGGGGTGTTTGGTCTGAGGAAAATGCTCCACGACCCGCACCTCTCCCGGAAGCGGGACAGCGCACTTTCATATACCATGGCCTCATCCGATTGATCATCCTGTCGGATGAGGCTTCTATCACATATCAAGATATCAAGGAGGAATGTTTCATGGCCAAGGAAAAACTCGGTGAACGCATCAAGAACTTTCGGGAAATGAATGAACTTACCCGCGAGGAACTCGCTCAGCGCAGCGGTCTGAGCCTGGACTTCATCACTGGCCTTGAAACAGAAAGCGAATATCCGTCCCTAGGTCCCCTCCTCAAAGTGGCCAGGGCCCTGGGAGTACGTCTTGGAACCTTCCTTGATGACGAAGTCAGCAAGGATCCGCTGATTGTGCGTCTGGACGAGCGCAGGGAAGAACTGAGCATGCAGAGCCGCACGGACAAGTCCGTGGCCCTTCGTTTTTATGGCCTGGGCAAGGGCAAGATCGATCGCCACATGGAGCCTTTTTTCATCGAGATCCTTCCGGAATCGCGCAAGGACAAGACCTTGTCCTCCCACGAAGGCGAGGAGTTCATTGTTGTGGTTTCCGGTGAAGTGGAGCTCATCTACGGGCAGGAAACCACTGTGCTCAAGGCCGGTGACAGCATGTACTACAATTCCATTGTGCCCCATCATGTGGGGTGTGCCGGGGATGAACCTGCCGAGATCTATGCGGTTTTGTATTTTCCCGAATAGAGCCTGGATAGCGATCCGCGGATGACCCATGCGGTCTGATTTTCAACACGAAACATATTGAGGTATGTCATGACTCAACCTGCCTTGCGAGAACGTACCCTCGGGCAGATGCTCGACGAGGCCATCGAGAAATATCCTGACAATGATGCGGTTGTGTATGCGGACAGGGATTTTCGTTTGACCTACAAGGAATTCGGTGAAGTGGTTGACCAGACCGCCAAGGGACTCATGGCCCTTGGCGTGGAAAAGGGTCACAAAGTGGCTGTCTGGGCGAGCAATGTTCCTTTCTGGGTAACCCTGCAGTTTGCCACAGCCAAGATCGGGGCGGTGCTCCTCACGGTGAACACGGCGTACAAGACCAAGGAAGTCGAATATCTTCTTTCCCACTCCGAGTGCGAACACATTTTCATCATGGATGGTTTCCGGGACACGGATTACATCCAGACCATGTACGAGCTCGTTCCCGAACTCAAGACCCAGGCACGCGGGTACCTGAAAACCGATCGTTTCCCCCATCTGCAGAAGGTGTTTTTCCTTGGTCAGGAAAAGCACAGGGGCATGTACTCCATGCCCGAACTTCTGGCCATCGGCCAGATGGTGCCTGAACGGGAATATCTGGCCCGGCAGGATACCCTTGACTCGCATGACGTGGTCAACATGCAGTACACGTCGGGCACCACGGGATTTCCCAAGGGGGTCATGCTCACTCACTACAATATCGGCAACAATGGTTTCTGGATAGGTGAAAATCAGAAATTCACCAGCAAGGACCGAGTCTGCATTCCCGTGCCCCTGTTCCACTGTTTCGGATGCGTTCTCGGGGTGCTTGCCTGTGTCAGCCACGGCGCGTCCATGATCATCCTCGAGGGCTTCAATCCCGTACTCATCATGACCTCGGTGGAAACCGAGCGATGCACGGCCTTGTACGGGGTGCCGACCATGTTCATTGCCGTGCTCGAACACAGGCTTTTTGACAAGTTTGATTTCAGTACGCTGCGAACAGGCATTATGGCCGGTTCTCCCTGTCCCGTCAGGGTCATGCGTCAGGTCATCGACAAGATGAACATGGACGAAATCACCATTTGCTACGGATTGACCGAGGCCTCTCCGGTGATGACCCAGACCCGGGTGCATGATGATATCAGAAAGCGGGTCGAGACCGTGGGCCGGGCCATGCCCGAGATTGAGGTGGCCATCATGGATCCGGACACCGGACTTGAGGTCCCCAGGGGGACTGTTGGCGAAGTCTGCTGTCGCGGATACAATGTCATGAAGGGGTACTACAATATGCCCGAGGCCACGGCCAAGGCCATTGACAAGGACGGCTGGCTGCATTCCGGGGATCTGGGGGTCATGGATGAAGATGGGTATGTGACCATTACCGGCAGGATCAAGGACATGATCATTCGTGGCGGGGAAAACATCTATCCGCGCGAAGTGGAGGAGTTTCTCTATACCATGGAAGGGATATCCGATGTTCAGGTGGTGGGTGTGCCCAGCCGCAAATACGGTGAAGAGGTGGGTGCGTTCGTCATCCTCAAGGAGGGGTACGAGTATGCCCCCGAGGATGTGCGCGATTATTGCCGTGGCAAGATCGCCCGCTACAAGACTCCCAAGTACATTCATTTCATGGACAGCTATCCCATGACCGCCAGCGGCAAGATCCAGAAATACAAACTGCGGGAAATGGCAGGCAAACTGTTCCCCCAGGCCATGAAATAGGCCTGGCTCTCCGGGACCGAATGCGGATCTGATGCAGATTCTTTCGTTCCCCAACCCCAACGCGAGAACAGCCCATCCACCATGACATGTGTACGATCATCTTCCACGCACCGGGCAACTTCCCCTGTTGCCCGCGTGCGTGGAATCATTTTTGACTGTGACGGGGTTCTGTTTGACTCCAAAGAGGTCAATCGCCGATATTACAATGCATTGCGTTGTGCTCTCGGGTTGCCGGAACTTTCTCTGGCCGAACTCGAGTATGCCCACATGCAAACCGTATCCAGGGCCCTGGAGCGGATCATTCCCCGGGATCGGATGCAGGAGGTGCACGAGGTCCGCAAGGAATTGTCCTACAAGGATTACATCCCCTATCTCAAGCCCGCGGAAGGGCTCTATGCCCTGCTCGATACCCTGCGGAGCCGGGGGGTGCGCATGGCGGTCAACACCAACCGACTCGACACCATGGAGGTGATCCTTGAACGGTTTGATCTGTCCATGTATTTTTTCCCGGTCATAACTTCGGCCAGGGTTGTTTTTCCCAAGCCTCATCCCGAAGGCATTCACGCCATTTTGAGGGCCTGGAAGCTCGGCAGGGAGGAGGTCCGCTATATTGGTGATTCCAAAGTGGATGAAATCACCGCGATCAGGGCCGGGGTTCGGTTTTGGGCCTATGGGAACGAAAAGCTCATGGCCCATCGTCACATTGCGGATTTCTGGACTCTGAAAAACGAACTTGTTCGGGAAATGGCCTGATGTCAGCTGTCTCCCGGCTATTGTTTCTTGATTTTTAACCGGCTCTATGTTTTTGATTGGGTAGAGGAGGATCCATGTTCATTTTTGAAAATTTGCTTCACGCCGTTGCGATGCTTATTGATACTGTTCTTTCCCTGTATTTTTGGGTGGTTATCATTTCTGCGCTTCTTTCATGGGTCAACCCCGATCCATACAACCCCTTGGTTCGCATTCTGCGCAATCTGACCGAACCCGTGTTTTACAGAATCCGCAAATGGCTTCCTTTCACCTATATGAGCGGCATTGATTTCTCACCGGTCGTTCTTCTTCTTGCCATCCAGTTCCTCAAGATCTTTCTTGTGCGAACACTCTATCAGCTCGCAGGCATGTTTCCGGGGTAATTGCACCCTTCTTCACGTTTAATTCCATTTTTCACAATAATGCCAACAAACTATCCCGTGTATATCAAGAAGGTCGGTCCCCATGCATGGAAGCTCTGTGTCTGGGTTCAGCCCCGAGCCAAAAAAAGCGGGATTCAGGGGATGTATGGCGACCGGCTCAAGATCAAGGTTGCTGCTCCTCCGGTGGATCACAAGGCCAATCAGGAACTTGTGGGAACCATTGCCTCTGTTCTGGGCATAAAAAATCGGGATGTTCGTGTGCTCAGCGGGGAAACAGGGCGCAAAAAAGACCTGATCATTGAAACGGAAAAAGAGCCCTGCTGGGACAGACTTGGCGATTTTTCCGCATGATGCCGAAGCAGTGGAAACAGGCTTGCAGGTCAGCAGCAAGCCTTCCTGTATCAGCTTCGTGTATGGGAGTGACAGTGCGAGCAATGCTGCAATCAGCCAACACGTCAACGTGTTTGACGCTTTAACATACAGCAAACAGGAGAAGGCCTATGGAACAACGTGATCTTGAATTGATCGCTCAGTACAGTGAGACGGACGAGGAGCTCAAGGCGTTGTGGAAAGAACATCTAGCCTTTGAGAATTATGTGGAAAAAATGGCTTCAAAACCGTTCTTGACCCCAGAGGAAGATCTTGAGCTCAAGAACATCAAGAAGCAGAAACTGGCGGGCAAGACCAAGATGCTCGCCCTGTTGGAGAAGCATAGAGAACAGGAAAACAAGTGAAGATGTTTTCAATGACCTTCCCTCGCAGTGGAAGGAGGAGTAATTGATCATGGAGTTGACCGGAGCCCAGGTTCTGCTGGAAAGTTTGCGTCGGGAAGGAGTCGAGGTGGTGTTCGGCTATCCTGGCGGTGCGACCATTGATATCTATCATGAATTGCCCAAGTATCCTTTCAGGCATGTACTTACCCGGCATGAACAGGGTGCTGTTCATGCTGCTGACGGGTATGCCAGAGCGTCGGGCAAGGTAGGCGTATGCCTGGTAACGTCGGGGCCTGGAGCCACCAATACGGTAACCGGGATTGCCACGGCGTACATGGACTCCATTCCCCTGGTGGTTTTTACCGGCCAGGTGCCTACAAGCCTTATCGGGAATGACGCCTTTCAGGAAGCGGATATCGTTGGGATCACCCGTCCCTGCGTCAAGCACAACTACCTGGTCAAAGATATCAAGGATCTCGCCGAAACCATCAAGCAGGCCTTTTATCTTGCCAGTACCGGCAGACCTGGCCCGGTCCTCGTGGATCTTCCCAAGGATGTTCTCCAGGCTACAGTGGAGTACGCATATCCTGGAGAAATCCACATGCGCAGCTACAATCCCCATTACGAGCCCAATTCCAGACAGATCCAGCGGGTGGTCGACCTGATGCGGTTTTCCCGCAAACCCCTGCTTTTTGTGGGTGGCGGGGTGATCGGGTCCAACGCTTCCGAGGATATCCTCTGGATGGCCAAAAAGCTGAACATTCCGGTCATTGGCTCCCTCATGGGACTTGGGGCCTTTCCCGGCAATGAACCCCTGTGGTTCGGCATGGTCGGCATGCATGGGACCTATGCGGCCAACATGGCCGTGAACAATGCCGATCTGCTTCTTGCCGTGGGGGTCCGGTTTGATGACCGGGTCACGGGCAAACTGAGTTCCTTTGCGGAAAAGGGCAAGATTGTGCATATCGACATTGATCCCACCTCCATCCGCAAGAACGTTTCCGTGGATGTGCCCATGGTCTGCGACTGCCGCAGGGCCCTCAAGGCCTTGCGCAACGAGCTGGGCAAGGACACTTCCATCAACTGGGAAGAAAAACACGAAGAATGGGTCACCAAGATACGGACATGGGAGAAGAGTCAGCCCATGACGTATGATACAAACGGTTCTTCCTTTATCAAACCCCAGATGGTCATTGAAACCATTTACGAGCTCACCAAGGGGCGGGCCATCATTGCCACGGAAGTGGGGCAGAACCAGATGTGGGCCGCCCAGTTCTACAAATATCACAAGCCTAGAACCCTGCTCACCTCGGGGGGGCTGGGCACCATGGGATACGGATTTCCCGCGGCCATAGGCGCCCAGCTGGCCTTTCCCGGTTCCCTGGTCATTGACGTGGCCGGCGACGGATCCATCCAGATGAACATTCAGGAGTTGGCCACGGCTGTCAGCTATGAATTGCCCGTGAAGATCGTCATCCTCAACAACGGACACCTGGGCATGGTCAGACAGTGGCAGGAACTTTTCTACAACCGGAATTATTGTTCAACCTGTCTGCACAAGAATCCGGATTTTGTGGCCCTGGCCAAGGCATATGGGGCGCAAGGGTACAGGATCGAGAAACGTGATGACGTAGCTCCTGTATTAAAGGAGGCATTTGCCACCAAGGAGCCGACCATTGTGGATGTATTGGTCGAGCCGGAAGAAAACGTCTACCCCATGGTACCTGCGGGAGCGTCTTTGACCGACATGCTGCTCGTCTAGCCCAAGGCCCTGTATTGCAATCCATCCCCGGGGGTATCCCGGGATTTCCAGGAGTGTCCCATGCGTCATGTACTTTCCATACTCGTTGAAAACGAACCAGGAGTGCTTTCCCGTGTCGCAGGCCTGTTCAGCGGCAGGGGATTCAATATAGAATCGCTCAATGTGGCCCCCACCCTTGATGCCGGGGTTTCCAGAATGACCATCTGCACCAAGGGCGATGAACAGATCATCGAACAGATCATCAAGCAGCTGCGCAAACTGGTCACCGTGATCAAGGTGGTTGATCTGACCCATCAGCAGGCTGTTGAGCGGGAAATGGTTCTCATCAAGGTGAGTGCCGAGGACAGCAGGCGGGCGGAGATTTTGCGCATTGCCGATATTTTTCGTTGCAAGGTTGTGGATGTGGCTGCCAATGAACTGACCCTGGAGATCACCGGGGATCAGGGCAAGATCCGGGCGATCATCAATCTGTTGCAGCGGTTCGGGATCAAGGAAATTGCCCGTACCGGCACGGGAGCCCTCCGGCGGAGCATGCAGCTTGAGGAGTAGTCTTTGCCACGCACAGTGGCATAATAATGGAAAACCGGTTGGCTTGCGAAAGAGTCGGTATTTTTTCATACAGAAGTTCAAGGAGAACCCATGAAAGTCTATTACGAACAGGATGCAGATCTTACATGCTTGCAAGGGAAAACCATCGCCATCATCGGCTATGGCAGCCAGGGTCATGCCCATGCCCAGAACCTTCGTGATTCCGGCCTCAACGTGATTGTCGGGCAGCGTCCCGGCGGTCCCAATTTCGATCTTGCCAAAGAACACGGCTTCGAGCCCATGAGTGCTGCCGAGGCCGCCCAAAAGGCCGACGTGATCATGATTCTCATCCAGGATCAGTATCAGAAGGCCTTGTACGAGAACGAGATCAAGCCCCATCTTTCCGCTGGCAATGCCCTTGCCTTTGGTCATGGTTTCAACATCCATTACGGCCAGATCGAGCCGCCCAAGGATGTGGATGTCATCATGATCGCTCCCAAGGGACCTGGCCATCTGGTCCGGCGTGAGTACGAAAAGGGCGGTGCGGTTCCTTCCCTTATTGCTGTTCATCAGGATGCCACGGGCAAGGCCAAGGATGTTGCCCTGGCCTATGCCAAGGGCATTGGTGCCACTCGGTCGGGCGTACTGGAAACCACCTTCAAGGAAGAGACGGAAACGGATCTTTTTGGCGAGCAGGCGGTTCTTTGCGGCGGAGTCAGTGAACTGATCCGCAGCGGTTTTGAAACCCTGGTGGAGGCCGGGTACCAGTCGGAAATGGCCTTTTTCGAATGCATGCATGAACTCAAGCTCATTGTGGATCTCCTGTATGAAGGCGGATTCAAGCGGATGCATTATTCCATCAGTGATACGGCCGAATACGGTGATTATGTTACCGGTCCCCGGGTCATTGGCAAAGAAAGCAAGGCGGCCATGAAACAGGCCCTGACGGAAATCCAGGACGGCACCTTTGCCACCAACTGGATACTGGAAAACCAGGCCGGATGTCCCTCCTTCAAGGCCAAGCGGCGCATTGCCCATGAGCATCAGATCGAGGAAGTGGGGGACAAACTGCGGTCCATGATGTCCTGGCTTCAGAAGTAAGATCGTTTGACATACTCTTTCTTCAAAGGGGGAACCGATGGGTTGAATCGGTTCCCCCTTTGTCGTATTGTACATGGTATCTCCCCTCATATGCCTGCACAGGACCGGGGTGCAGGTTGCCAATGATTGGCAATTTCCTGCAGAAAGTGTCAATGTGCGTGCTTGGATCCCGCCCATATCACGAGGCGATCCCTTGCCGTTTTATCCCATTTAGCCATTGGAGAGAGCCATGTGCCCATTGTTTGCCAAGGACAAGGAAAAGAAGTGGCTTTTAGACGCCCCCAGCAGGGAGCATCTCAAGAATGTTTTCAAGGAGCACCTTGATAAGGATGTGCAAATTCTCTTGTTTGCCTCGGAGGAAGAAAACCAGCCCTATGGTGAATTCTGCCGTTCCCTGTTGCACGATCTGCACCGGCTGGATGCACGGATCTCTTTTGAGGAATATGATCTGTCTTCTCCCCAGGCCAAGACCCATGACGTGACCCGGGCACCCACCCTGCTGGTGCAACCGGATCAGTATGCCATCCGTTTTACCGGAGCCCCGGCCGGGGAAGAGGCCCAGACATTGATTCAGACCCTTTTTCTGGTTTCCACCGGCAGGAGCGGACTGGCCGAAGATGCCCGGGCCACCCTGGCTGCTCTTAAGGAGAAAAGGCATGTGCGGATTTTTGTGAATCCCGGATGTCCCTACTGTCCAGCTCAGGTGCTCAACGGGATCAAGGCGGCCATTGAACGGCCCGATCTGGTTGCTGTGGAATGCATTGAAACGGGTGAAAACCAGGATCTTGCGGAAGCGTTTCATGTGGGCTCGGTTCCCCATACGGTCTATGGTCCGGAGCTGGAGACCAACGGAATGGAGCCGGAACAGGTTTTCATGGAACAGCTGGTGACCCTTGTACCCTCCAAGGAGGTGGCCGGGGAGGATTTTCTCTCCGGGGAGGAAATGTCGATCGATCTGGTCATCGCCGGTGCAGGACCGGCTGGCTTGGCCGCGGGCATATATGCTTCGCGGGCGGGTCTGTCGGCTGTTGTTCTGGAAGGGGGTATTGTTGGAGGCCAGGTTGCTGTCACTCCTGTGGTGGAAAATTATCCGGGCTTTTCGTCCATTGGCGGGAAGGAGCTCGTTGCAGTCCTCCTGGACCAGGCCAGGGCCTATCTTCCGGTGCAGGAGGGCGAGGAGGTCGTGGATGTTTCCCTGGGCCGCCATGTGACTGTCACCTCCACCAAGGGCCGATATCGATGCAAGGCGCTTTTGGTGGCAACCGGAGCAACCTGGAAACATCTCGGCCTGGATGGGGAAGAACGCTTTCTGGGGCGTGGGATCAGTTATTGTGCTTCATGCGACGGGTATCTGTACAAGGGCAAGGAAGTTCTTGTGGTTGGCGGCGGCAACACCGCCCTTACCGAGGCCCTGCACCTCAGGAATCTCGGGGTTGATGTGCGCATTGTGCATCGCAGGGACGCGTTCAGGGCGGAAAAACATTTGCAGGACGCAGTGGAGCGGGAGAAGATTCCTGTTTTGTGGAACAAGATCGTGGTGGGGCTGCATGGCAAGGACGTGCTTGGCGAGGTTGAGCTGGAGGACACGCAAACCAAAGAGATCCAAAAGGTCAAGGTCCATGGGGTTTTCCTGGCCATTGGCATCAAGCCCAATACTTCCATTGTGACTCCCCTGGGCATCAAGGTTGATGCCAATGGATATGTTCAGACGGATGGCCAGGGCCGCACCAGCCTGCCCAGGATCTATGCGGCCGGTGACGTGACCGGCGGTGTTCAGCAAATTGTGACCGCCGTGAGCGAAGGCAGTGTGGCTGCCATGAGCGTGTTCGAGGACCTTGGCCGATAGAAGCGTTGAACCATCTGGGTCATGGACATGTCGCCTTGCTTGAGATTCCATGGATGGACATAAAGAAGATGTAAATAATTTTGCATTGATAGAACATGAGAACCCGGCGCGAGCAGGCGTTTTCCTGTCCAGATAACAAAGGCCCCGACACGTTCTGTGTCGGGGCCTTTGTCCGTTTATGCATTTATTCTGTCTTAGATTGCAGTGGGAGTAACGTGGAAATCAGGATTGTCCGGAGGAATAACCGGTAGTTCCTGAGGCTTGGGGAAGTTCTTGAACTGTTCACAATAATCATAAGGAATAGGCCGTGCACGGGAAACATCACTGACGTTGACATATTCCCAGACGATTTCTCCGCCTTCCGGATGATTCATGTCCGGAACGACTTGAAAAATTCTACCGGTATTGTCTGAAGAAACCAGGACGTTGCCGTTGGGCAGTTTGGTCTGGGAACTTTTGGTTTTTGAAAAGAATCTCATGTTGGAATATCCGCAGCTTTCGTATTTCCATACAAAATTTTTGGTCACGGGATTGATTTCAATTTCCAGACTTTGGCCAACACGGTCTCGGTTGCGCGGGAACAGGCCGTTATCAAAGAAAAGGATGTTTCCGGCCCCGGGGCAATTTTTGGGAATCATTTCCACTTCGTGCACGTGAGACATGCCACCCTTGTAATTATGGGTATAGGTGTACACGATTCTTTTGGTATCTTTATCGATAATGACGAATTTGTCGTGGTTGCGGGGGTTGTAGATAATATTTCCAGGCTTGAAACGTTTGTCGCCTTCGTCATACCAATGGTTGGGAGGAATAACCGAGGCGGTATTGCCGTGGGTCCAATCCGGGATAACGTTTTCAGGGCTGAAGGTGTTCACGTCCATATCAGGATCATCACCGGCATTCCATCTCCAGACAATTTTCTTGTCCGGAGTAACTTCGATAATGGAGTCTCCGACCAGTTTGACACCCTTGCGGCGAATGGTTCCCCACCAGGGCACGGTCACGTTCTTGACTTCCTTCAAACGGTGAGCCGGTACAGGACCTTCGCACAAGATCAGGGTGTTGCCATTATCAAGGCGGGTAACATAATGGTGCGGTTTGTATTCACATTTGTACTCCCAAACCAGATTGCTGTCCCAATCCCTCTCTTCCACAGTGGATGACTTGCTGTTGATGCTCAAAAGATGACCGTTCTTGAGCAGGACATCTCGACGGTTGGGGGTAGGTTTGACGGACCATGTGTGCATGACATTGCCATTCATATCAATCAGTTTGACCGAAGTAGCCATATTGCTCACGGAACCTGAAGCCGTTCCTGAACTCTTGATGGACTTTGTCCCTTTTTTGGCTCGCATATCACGATGTTTGGCGTCACGGCTATTATAGAGTTTATCATCCTGCGGGACCAGAACATAGCTGTTATATGCCTTTGAAGGATTATAAATAGTCGTTCCTGTGGGAAAGACAGAAGGAAATGCCCATGCGGAAACAGCACAGCCTACAGAAAAAATCGCAGCAGCTGCTGTTGTGGCCAATACCTGTTTTAATTTCATTATACAACTCCTTTCAAAAATAATAGTGGTTGAATACCTACATGAACAGGCCAGGCAGTTTCCAGATTATGCTTTCTGGCCTGTTCAGAAATACTAATATCCGTACATGGCCTGAGGACTCAGTTCGATATCGAACCAACCGCTCATCATGATCAGCCAGTCACTCTGCGTATTCTTGCGGATACCTTCTGCCGAAGAGTACGGTGTGCCGGCAAAGACGACGATGGTCTGTCCTTTGGTGAAAACATCATCTTTGATGAAATACTCTCGATTACCCGATTCAGAGACTTTCTTGAGTTCTTGATCTGTCAGTATTTTTTTAAGAACAGGGCCGTTGTTCTGCGCATCTCCGGGAACACCATTCAAAACAATGTAGGGAGATTTTTTATAGGCATCAAATTCGGCTGTTGTAATTTCCTTCACAGGAAACTCACTTTCCTTCAGGAAGTTGATCCAACCTTTGAGAGCTTCTTTTTGAGTGTCGCCAACGACAACGATAAGCTTGTCGCCTGAATCTGCATGACTGTTTGTTGAAAATCCAAATACAAATGTTGCCAATAATAATGGTAACAATAAAAGTTGTACATTAAACCATCTGGTCATTTTTATATCCTCTGTTTTGATTTTATTAATACGTGACAATATCTTCTCATTAACACTTTGAAGGAGCAAAAGTCATTTCAGCGTTATCTGGATCATACCAAAGGCTTCCATTTTCTTCTACAGGGTTAATGCTTTCAAGTATGCTGTTGTCGATTCCTGGGACATCCATAAGATCCTCAGCATATTTGAATGGCTTTTCTTTGGCAGCTGCAATGATAGCTTTAGCGATATCTTCAGTAATATCTGCATCAGGGATACTCATTAGCTGTTCGATCGTTGCATGGTTCAAATCAAACGGTTCAGGTTCATCTTGGGCAAAAACCTGGCCTGACAAACAGACAATGAGCAACATCACGAGTAAGGGGATAATACACTTCATGGGGTCTCCATTTATTGTTGAGCAGGTATCCGCCAAGTGGTGTTGTTTGGCGGAATGACTGCATGTTCTTCTGGTTTTTCAAGCTGTGGAACATAGTCGTAAGGTACCCGGTAGGCACGGTAGACAAGGTTGTAATTCCCGCTTTTGGTATAATAGGGACTGATGTATTCCCAGACGATTTCATGACTGGGTGTAACTTCCTGGAACTGGCCCACAGAACCGTTTGTAATCAGGGTGTTGCCATTGGGCAGCCTCTGGGCTGAACTGACATACGAGCTGTAGAATTTGCATTCGTCTCTGAGCCCCATGGTTTTACCGGATTGTTCCCAGACCTTATGCAGGTTGGTGGGGTTAAATTCCACAACACGCGAATAATCACGGCGACCGCTGGACCAACCAAAAGGCGCACCCTGGTTGGGAGCTCCATAGCCGGCAAATCCGCCGTTGTCATAGACCATGATATTACCGGCTCCAGGCAAACCTTCGGGAATCATATGGGCATGATGCTGACCGATGAACTGACCCAGTCGGTACAGGGCTCGTTTGTGGGTCTTGCCATTGAAGGTCCATTCATCTTCAGGGTAGAAGGTGGGGCCAACCTGCCAGACGATCTTTTTGGTTTTCTTGTCGATAATGCAGACAATATTTGTTTGACGGTTGGAAATGATGATATTGTCCGGATGAAAGGCGGCATTTCCAATCGGATCTTCTGTGTACCAGTGATTGGGCCCAAGATAGGAGGCCGAATTGGTATGGGTCCAGTCAGCCCCTTTCTTCCCCGGAGTGCGGGTCATGGAATAGGTGGGATACTTGCGAATGGTTTTTTTGGCAGTTTCTGAAAAATGCATCTCATCAAAATGATCTGATGCCAGCCAATCCCAGATGACCTTCCCATTTTTATCAACTTCGACAATGTAATCATCGTACAGCATCTTATTGGTAATTTTGTCATTTCTGACAAATTTATGGGTCAGGATCAGCATTTTACCCTTATAGTTATCAAGAGGTGCCGCAGGGGTATAATATCCCACAGAGTTGCCTTCAAACTGGAAGTCATGGTGCGCGCCAGCCCGAGGAATCCGGCGAACCACATTTTCCTTCCAATCCATGACCACCAGATCCGTGGAACTCGGGTCGTCCCAAACCCGTCCTTTCTTGTCCGGAGCTGGACGCATGGCCCCGGCCAGATAGCCGCCCTTCAAGAGTTTGGGCGGATGTTCGGCCTGGCACATGTTTTTCCATTGTTTGACCACATTGCCATTCATATCAATCAGAACCGTGCCTTCGCTTGGAACTTCGGTTCCAAAAAGGGTGTATCCATTCCAGCATTTATTCGGATCATAGATGGTGGTTCCGTGCGGATACACTGTTGGAAAGGCCAGAGCCTTCCATGGACGTACTGCTGTTGCCGCAGCAACGGCTGCAGCTCCAAGCAGAAATTGCCTTCTTTTCATGCTCGCTCCTTATTTGCGCTTACCAAAAATTCACACCATAAGATGTTTCTTGTGGAATAAAGCACAAAGTATGCCTAAAGAATAAATCGTTCAAAATCAGATGGATATATTGCAGTTGAGGGCCATTGTGTATGATTTCACATACATCTTCACGCGAGCCTGTATGAGTTTCCATACACTTGAACCCCCCAAAAGACCTGTGGTGTGAGACAGGTCTTTTGGGGGGTTCAAGTAATTGTCGGATGCGATGATAACACCCCGATAATGTTTGTTTTTCAGGGTGCGTTCAGTGCAGAAAAGACGGATTTCATTCCCCGGGAGCCGGGATTTCCGGGGAGACAGGAATGTCCATACACATTCCATGGATGGTCTGTAGAAGGATTTCAGCGTAGTCAGCAAGGATGTTCGCTCTCAAATTCACGCGATACAGGCCATGGCATGGGAAGCTTGTGCGGGCATTCATACAGTTGAAGTCATAAGTTGGAGAGATATTTTTAATAATTATGTAAATTCAATATGTTAAGATGTGTACGACAGCCTGGCATATTTTTTGTTTGTTCTTGAGAGACATTTCACGCATTCAGACTTCAGCAGGAAGAACAACACATGAAAAAAAACACATCAATAGTCTTGGTTCTGGCCCTGATCTTTGTCATGGGCTTTACGCAGAGCGGGACCTGTGCGGGAACTGACCCGCATGGACTTTCGCCAGCAAATGACATGACCTTTCTGCCGCATTTAGCCGGTTTACGGAATAAGGTTTTCAAAAACAGAGACGGGCAGAGCAAACACCTCTCCGAGGCCATTGTGCTGCGCCAAAGCACCATCAAAAATGGTCAGGCAAAAGTCCTTCCCGGGGGACTGTTTTATATCTCCGAAACTTCCGGAGATGCCAGACCTCTCATGCGCGACCCTTTTCTGCTTCTGGGCGAACATGCGTATCTGGTGGATCTGAGCACAGAGAAAAAAATTTTTAACGATGTTTCCATTACCAAAGGAGAACGGAAACCTTTTGGTACAACAGGGTACCGTCTCTGGTTCGATTACTCCACAGATCATTACCAAAAGCCCTATGGCGAATTTGCCGTCATTTCTCCTTCCGGGGGCTGGCCGCTGGAGTTCCCCATTGCCTCAAAATTCAGTGGGCGTGAAGACACCCGCACTCTGGACCTCAAAGAAGGCATGACATCACAATTGCTCCAGTTTTATATGGACAAGACCTACTATCTCGGGGCGAGCAAGTACGTAGCCAAAGACATAGAGTTCGATACAGCCACATTCAGTTCCATTGAGTTCCCCGTAGTCACCAGGGCCACTTTTGCCCTGGAACGGCCAGTGACTCTGGAGGTCCGCCAGGAAGACTACCGGTTGTACATGGATAAACGTATCTACGCCTATCGCCAGCCCAATGGATTTTTGGTCAAGGTCACCAACTTTACCGGCAGCAAGGTCCTGGCAGAAAAGCTGATACAGCCGGCCACTGCTCAGAATTATAAAAATCGGAACGATGCAAAAGACAGGTATGTCCTCAATGTACCCGAAGAAGACATGCGAGTGGAACTTGTTATTGATCCGACCTTTCTTAAAAATTCCGACTTTACCCCGTGGGCCACGCATAAGGCTCATGGTTTTGGCAGCGGGCACCTGTCTTTTGTCATCTACCGGAATTTGATCTCCGTAGAAAACAATCAGCCTTGGCCCCTGGACAAACGGTACAACGTGGTTTTGGAAGCCAACCCCAAAACCGGTATGCTTCAACGTCTGCTCCTGGAAAACAATGAAACCATTACCCTTGATGCTGCCAATGCATCCTATGACGGCCCGACAAAATATTCGGAAATCTGGAACCGTCCGGCTTTCAAAGTCGTGGCCAAAGATTTTGGGCCCAAAACAGTGCATACCCTTTATGTGCGGGATTATTATGGTATGCGGACCGATAACATGGTCATGTGGCCCAGCGAAGGCAAAGAAAACCTGGATTTTTTTCTGGGTTCTTCCCCTGTGCTGGAACCCATTATTGAAAGCAGCTTTCTGCAACGGTTGGCTGATTCATCTCTGGGGGCCATCATCGAAGAATCACGCTTTTCTTCCTATCCCAAGGTAGTTTCCAGCAGTGAATTCTACGAACCAGACCACACCGCTCCGCTGGTAGCTCGATTTAAGGGGCTGAAGCGGAAAATTTTTCGCAACCGCAACCATGAAAAGCTCCTTTCGGCCGAGGCCGTGTTTATCCGGGGGAGCTATGTCGACTACAAAAACGGTCGCATTGTTATCCCTCCAGCAGGCTTGTGCTATACAACCAGAAACGCCCGGAACATACGTACTCTTGCGGCTGAACCCTTTTTCATGCTCGGCAAAAAAGCGTATCTGACTACCTTCACGTCCGGTACCTATGTCCTCAAGAATCTCAATCTGGATTTTTGGAAAAACCAACCCATGGGAGACGGGAATCTCATGTACTGGCAGGATCAGCTTTTGGGCGTACGCAACAAGGCCCTGCGTTATACCGGTATGACCTATCTTGATGACCGTCCGGTCGGTTCCTTGAGCCTGATGAAATATTCAGGCAACCGCTGGGGTTCCCATTTCTTCATTGCCCAGGGGTTTGATCAGAACGATCCGGGCAATCGGTATTACATGCCCGAGGTGTTTGCCGAAGGTGCCACCTTTATTGTGCCTGAATATGTGGGTTCCAATTATGTACGGATCAAGGAATTCGCCACTCCGTCCATCAATGCCATTAGTTACACCTTAAGCAAACCCAAAAGCGAGCTTCTGCAAAGCGGTGACACGGTGCCGCTCGGTGACAAGATCCTGCGCTGCACCAGTGTGGATGAACAATGCGGAACCGTGGGGGTGGAAATTATCGATGCCTCGGGAACCGTCCTGGCCAGCAAGGTGCTAGGTCCGCTTAATACCGTGACAAACTCCCTGTTGCCTCAGCATATGGAAACTGCCCGAAAGATGCAGCTGCGCCTGGGTCCTGTCATGGTGGAAATGGATGTGAAAAAGCCTTTCAAGCAGGGCAAAGCCCAGCTCTACACGTATACCGGCATCGAAGATATGAAGCGTGATACCCCCTATAAGCATGATCCGCGTTTTATGGTCCGTCCGGATGTCTGTGGCCATTGCTATCAGTTTAACGAACTGTTGCTGGACAACCCCCAGCAGATCGTTCTGGACAAGGATCATCCCACCTACGAAGGCCCCAAAGATGCTGACGGTCAACCGTTGTTCAAAATTGTCATCGACAGTTTTGATGGCGAAATGATCATGGCCTGGCACATCGAAGGCCATCACCGGGGCAGGGTGTGTACCACCGGCAACTTGGCGTTTAGACCTCGGAATAATGTGGACGTGCTCTTGGGCATCAACGGAACGATCGAAGGCTTTCTCCGTCTGTCCATGCTTCCCAGGCTGGCGTTCAGAGATGCCTGGAGAACCGGACATGCTGCCCCGGCTACAACCATCAGTGGTGCAGTTAATACAGGCGGTTCCGCCCATATCCGCAGATAACAAAGGACTCAAATGATGAATACACTATCAACCGCCACGTACGAAATAAACAGAAGTTCTTTTTTCAGTGCCCTGTACAGTCTGAAAACTGTGCTGCCCGGACTGCTGGCCATGTTCTTTATAGCCATTTTCAGCAATAACCTGGTCGGGGTTCCCAACCCTTTCACCCTGCAAAATCTTTTTGCCTGGCTGGACGGGGTCATCGGGCCCCTGCACCACCAGTCCTTCTTTCAGATTATGAACTCCAACTTTGTCTGGAACCCCTTTTTGATGGGGTTGGTTATCGGCAACGTCTTTGGAGTTCCCGACGCCTGGAAACGAGGCCTTTCCTATATCCACCTGATGATGCCCCTGGGCATTATCATGCTGGCCCCGCATTTCATGTTCGGACATGCGGCCAAACTGGGTTTCATCCCCATTCTGATCTGTGTAGCCGCCCTGTTCGTCACGGCCACGATTACGTTGTACACCGGCAAACTGCTGAAACTCGATGACCGGCAAACATCCATTGTTGCAGGCGGTCTTGCAACAGGAGACCCTCATGCAGGGGTCATTCTCATGCCGTTGATCAAGGCCAAAGGCGGGCAGGTCATTGGGGCTTCGGCCTGTGTGATCCTCTTTGGAATTATTGCCATGCTGGTTCTCCCACTGGTCGGTCCACTCGTTGGCATTCCGGACAAATATTTCGGTCTGGCCGCAGTTACCACGGTGGGCAATGGTGCACAGGGGCTTTTTGCAGCCTTCAGCATGAGCTATGAGGCGGGACGATATGCCACATGGTTTGACGTGGGTCGTCATGTGATCATGCCTGCAGGTTTCATCTATGTCTTTGTGGTCATGTTCATCCGCAAGCTCAGAAACAAGGGAAATAATATCATCTATTCCACCGGGGATATGAAAACCTTTCCCGTCTGGCTTATGGTATTCATTTTTTGTTGGGTCCTGGCGTGCCTGCACGTGTTCAGGCAGCCGGCTGCCCACGCCATTTTCAATATGGTGCAATGGGATTTTTCCATGGCCGCCGCAGCCCTGGGGTTGAGCCTGCCGTTACGGGACATCGCTCAAAATGGTCTTCGATGTTTTGCCGTGACCTGCATTGCTGGGTTTGTGCGCATGGCCCTGCTGCTCGCTGTCATTCTCATTTGTGTTCAAACCGGATTGCTTCCGGCCTAAGGAGGTTTTTATGACGATCAACGAACATACCACGGATCAGGACGGTTTCGATTATATGGCCAATACCGGCCGGGAAGAATGTGACCGGGATATGATCGGTATTGTCCTGGCCCTGGCCATCACTGCCTTTATAACCTTCTGCCAGTATGTTGGCCTGCTCTAGGAGAAAACCATGCACGGAATCTATTATTACCTGAAACCGTTGTTTGCGATTTTTCTGATGCTTATGACCCTGGCAGCTCTGTATATGGGAGTTTTCAAGGCTGACCGCACCAGCGCATCTTTTTTTACCAAAGTATGTTCCGGGATTGCCAGCGGAGTCCTCTCCGTGGTGGCCTGGTCCTTTTTATACAGTCATCAATATCTTGGCTGGTAACCCAAAATAAAAACACCGGAAGGAGAATGTAGAATGAAACAAATCATGGTAATCCTGCCACTGTTCGCAGTTCTGCTCTTGGCAGCTGTCCCAGGCTTTGCCGGGGATCACGACGGCAAGCAAAACCTCAACACAATCACGGTGGAGCAGCTTGCCGAGGTCCCGGGGGTTGGTCAGGAACTGGCCCAAAAAATTATTGATGCCCGTTCTGAAAATGGGGAATTCGTGGACATGGATGAACTGCTGGACGTGGATGGCATCGACAACAGCAAGCTGCGAAAGCTCAAAAAGCATCTGTATCTGGAAGCCGCTTCCAGCTGTAACTGTTAGTCCGGGAAAAGGAAAAAATCATGAATCGCCTATACGTTCTTTTGTGTGCCGTGGTCGTCAACGTATGCATTGTTTCCTTTGCCCAGGCAGAGTTTTTTGGGGAATATGTCGGAGTTAAGGCGTGTGCGGACTGCCATGAAGCCAAGGTTCATGGCTGGATGACGACCCCCCATGCCCGTGCTTTTGCCGATCTGGCAGAACAGGGAGAAGAAAAACAAACCACGCCCGGTTGCGTAAAATGTCATGTGGTGGCCATGGAGGCAGAGGGCGGTTTCATCGATATGGATCTGACACCGGAACTTATTAATGTGCAGTGTGAAAGCTGTCACGGCCCCGGAGCCAGACATGTTGAAAGTGAAGATCCGGGAGATATCATCAGACATCCTGATGAAGCTTCGTGTCGAACCTGTCACACCCCGGGGCAAGACAAAAACTTCAACTATGCTATCAAGTCAAAATTCGTGCATGGTGAACGTTGTATTGAAAAATAAGGAAAAAACATATGGTTAAAAAGATATTCGCATTGGCCATGCTCTTTTGCAGCCTGACCCTTCCTGCCTTTGCCGGCGGCCTGGGGTTCAGTACGAAAACCATAGATTTCGGAACACTGCGCGAAGGTCCGACCGCCCAAAAAAAAGTGATTCTGTCCAACATCGGCAGCGAACCGGTGACCATCACCAACGTTACTACTTCCTGAAGCTGCACGACAACGACGCTTGGAAAGCGTCGTTTGCAACCCGATGAGAAAACCACATTAGTTATCACCTATAGAACGTTCAAGTATGCGGGAAAATTTGATAAAACAGTGACGGTTTTTACCGGAGACAGCAAGGAAGATGCCCATATTATTCATATCACGGGCTTTGTAGAAGCCATTCCCATGGGTGTAATCGAGGTCAGCCCCCGGAAGGTCGACGTGGGCGAACTCACGCCTGACAGGCAAAATCAGGTGCAGATCATGATCAAAAATACCGGCGACGCCCCTCTGACCGTCACTTCCATTACCTCCATGAAGTTCAAGAGCACCTACTTCACGGGCGAACTGGTTATTCCGGCCGGAAGGAGCCTCCCTGTAACCTTTGGCGTACGCCCGGTCCGATCCGGAAGATTCCTTGACATCCTTCTCGTATATTCGGATGCGCGCAATGACATCGGCAAGGGGTACAAGGTTGTTCTTTCCGGAACAGCCAAGTAAGCAAAGACCCCCTCCATCCCTTTATTCCCGGTTTCTTTTTCATGCACCTTTCTGCAGGAGAGGAAATCGGGAATTTTTGAAAAAACAGCACTTTTTATGGTGGCGAAAGAGAAGCATAAACCGTACAAGGCACCCATGTTTTGCACACGCATTCCTGTTTTTTTGCTTCTGATTCTTCTCCTGCCGGGTTTGCCGCCGGTACATGCCTCGTCCCGACCAACCTATACCATCGGGGTCCGGGCCATTTCCCCTCCCTTTTCTTTTCTGTCCATACAAGATGGCCAACAAATCATCCGCGGATATACCATTGACGAATGGCTGATGATCGGAAAAATTATCCAGGCTGATATCAAATTTGTCCAAATTCCTGACCTGAACAAACGCAAAGAACTGCTTAAAAACGGCAAGATACATTTTATTTCCCACGGTACGCAAAAGCTGGCTGATGAACTGGGATACACATTTATCCCGGTAAATTACAGTTTGAAACAACATCTCTATGTCCATAAAGGGTGTACCTCGGTCACCTGCCTGAAAGATCTGCACAACAAACGGGTCATTATCATGCAGGGGGTCGATTATGAATCCTCTATGCGTAGTCTTCGCAAGTCCATCAACGTTCCTTCGTGTCTGGAAGCCTTGAATATGCTCAATAGAGGTGTTGTGGACGTGTTTATTGCGCCTTCGGAGAAGGAAGCAGATTATATTATTGCGGACCAGGAATTCAAAAATGTTTTGAAAAAAGGTATGCCTCTCAAAGAGATACCTTTAGGAATTATGGTTCCACCAAACACTCCTGATCTTACCCAAAAACTTGAAAAGGCAGTGGAGGATCTGAAGAAAAACGGATCACTGGAACAACTCCGTGAAAAATGGTTTGGTCGTTCCATTACAGAAACCTTCCGGTTGGGACGGTATATCCGGCATCTGCTTTTCGTCTTGGTCGGGCTGGCAACGTTTCTTATGCTCGCCATGGCCTGGAGTTTTCTTCTTCGCCGCAAAGTGGCCAAGGTAACGAAAGATTTACAGCGCACGGAACAACGTTATCGGGTACTGATTGAATCTTCACCGGACATGATTTTTCTGGTCAATAAAGAAGGTCGTATTCTGCATGCCAACAAACAGGCCTGTGTCATGTTAGCCCTTGCAGCAGGTCATGATAATCTGCGGTTGGACCAGATCTTGGTGCAAGGGGAGGTGCCGGCAATGGCATCATTTCTGTGTCATGTTTTCAGCGAAGGCTATGGCAAACACGAGTTTACTCTGCAAAGCCTTTCAGGAAACAAGGTGTTGGCAGAGATTGCAGGGCAGCTCATTCAAGAAGAACAGACAGAAGCTCTGGGGTGTCTTTTTGCCCGCGATGTGAGCGAACGCAACAAAATGGAAGAAGATCTCATCCAGTCTGAACGGCTGGCAATTATCGGCAAGATGGCCGCCTCGGTAGCCCACGAAATAAATAATCCACTGAGTATTATTCAGGCGAACGCCGAAGAACTGCTTTATGCCGACGACCTTTCCGAAGATCTTCGGGAAGGTCTTTCAGCCATTCTGCGTAATGCTGAACGAGCCGGGGAAATAACCGGCGGAGTTCTGGCTCAGGCGGCCCCCAAAGCGCAATGCAAAGAAAGAATCAATGTCCTTGATTTGCTTGAGGAAAGCGTCATGCTGGTCGGCCCCAAAGCCAAAAAGGATACCATCCGCATCAATGTGAGTGATGACCCACTCTTTATTTACGGTGATATCCGTTCCCTGCAGCAAGTCTTCATGAATCTGCTCTTTAATGCCATTGAAAACATGGACCCCGGCAAAGAAATAACCCTGAGTGCCGACAAGACCGGGAGCGGAGAAAACAGTACTATCCAGATTGTGGTCCGGGACCAGGGCAAAGGCATTGCCAGAGAAAATCTTCGCCAGATTTTTGAACCGTTTTTTACTTCTCGCAAGGGCGGTTTCGGATTGGGCCTTTTTATCACCAGACGGATGGTGGAACGGAATAACGGCCTGATTTATGCGGAATCTGAACCCGACAGAGGAACTTCGATAATCCTGGAATTTCCAGCTGTTTAAACTAATGGAAAATAACCATGCCCGATAAGATTCTTCTGGTGGACGATGAAAAAGAGTTGCTGACCGTTCTGAAAAAATCTCTGACACGACAGGGCTATAAAGTTTACACTGCCGAAAACGGAGAAGAAGGCTGGAATGCCCTTGTTGAAACCATGTTTGATCTGGTCATAAGCGATCAGGCCATGCAGCCGGTGGACGGTCTGGAATTGCTCCAGCGCATCCGCAGTATAGACCACCACCAGCCCTTCATCATCATGACCGGTGCAGGCAGCATTGAAAGCGCAGTGGAAGCCATGCGCATGGGGGCCTTCACCTACATTACCAAACCTTTCAAAACCCAGGAACTGGCACTTTTGGCCGGGCGGGCCATTGAGTATGGTAAATTGCATCGCCGGCTGGAAGATTACGATTCTCGCGAGAAGCAAAATGCCACTGCCGGTATGGTCGTGGGAAACAACCCCGTTATCAAGCAAATGCTTTCCACCATTAAAAAGGTTGCAGACTCAGAGGCATCTATTCTCATCCAAGGGGAAACCGGGACCGGGAAATCCATGTTTGCCAAGCATATTCACAAGATCAGTGCCCGCAAGGACAAGCCTTTTTTTACCATCGACTGTGGAGCATTGTCCGAACACCTTTTGGAAAGCGAGCTCTTTGGTCATGTCAAAGGGGCTTTTACCGGAGCGGTTCGGGCCAAGCGAGGGCTTTTGGAAGAAGCTCAGGGCGGAACTATATTTCTGGATGAAATCGGCGAACTCACCCCCTCAACCCAGGTCAAACTCCTGCGAGCCATTCAGGAAAAAGAAATCAAACCCGTAGGGGGCAACATTCCCATACATATCGATGTTCGATTTATCTCCGCGACCAGTCGTAATTTAAGTGAAGAAGTGGAAAAAAACGGCTTTCGCAAAGACCTTTATTATCGTCTGGCCGTCATCCCATTGCATCTGCCAGCGTTGCGAGAACGCAAGGAAGACCTGGGTTTTTTTGTGGACCATTTCATTCGTAAATGTAACAAAATGTATAATAAGAAAGTTACGGAATTGGATCCAGCAGCCATGCAGGTGCTTATGAATTCTTCCTGGAAGGGAAATATCCGGGAACTGGAAAATATTATTGAGCGGGCAGTGCTCCTGACCGATGATACGGTCATCGCGGTTGATTCGTTATATCATTATGTCAGACCTTCCACACCACCCGTGGCCTCGGAAATCGATACCTCCTCATCCCTTAAAGAAGCAGTGGAACAGGCCGAAAGAGCAGCCATCCGTAAGGCCCTGAAAGAGGCTGCAGGTAACCGGTCCAAAGCCGCCCGGGTACTTGGCATAAGCCGCCGTACTTTGTACGACAAGCTGGAATTGTACGATTTTAATAGTCGGGAAACTCCGTCAACAGCTTGAAATTATTTGGTCATTATCCCAGGACCATATGTTTTGAATAACCAGAAAAGTTACAGTATAACTGTGATTTTTCTGGTTATAATTCTTTTGGCGCAGGGCAACGGTAATATCATCTCAAGAATTCGAAGCGGTTGGGGGCCACCTTAAACTTTTTTGACACATGCTCCTGCATGGTGCACAATTCCCTGTTTTTCAAGGAAGATCATGAAAGATTCACAACGCATGGGCACGGAACATATCGGCAAACTGCTCATATCCTTTTCCGTGCCCTCCATCATCGCTGCGGTTGTCACCTCCATGTACAATGTGGTTGACCGCATATTCATCGGCAATGGAGTGGGCTCCCAGGGCATTGCTGCCGTGTCCATCTGTTTTCCCATCATGATGATCATGATGGCCTTTGGCATGCTCATCGGACGAGGCGGCAATGCCCTGGTATCCATCAGGCTGGGGGAAAACAAACAGGCCGAGGCCGAGATGATTCTGGGCAATGCCTTTGGCCTGTATATGCTTCTGGGAGTGGGATTCACCTTTTTTGGCCTCATCTTTCTTGATCCATTGCTTGTGTTTTTCGGGGCCAGCAAGGCCATCCTCCCTCTGGCCAGGGAATATCTCTTCATTATCCTTCTGGGGAGCCTCATGCATGAGATTTCCTTTGGCATGAACAATTTCATCCGGGGGGAGGGCAATCCCACCAAGGCCATGGCGACCATGCTCATCGGGGCGCTTCTCAATGTCATTCTTGATCCCCTGTTCATCTTTGTTCTGGACATGGGCATCCGGGGGGCTGCCCTGGCAACCGTCCTGAGCCAGACCGTGTCCGCCTTGTGGGTGTTGCAGTATTATGCCAGCGGGACGGCCCTGCTTGATCTTCGATGGCGCCATTTTTTTCCCCGGTGGCCCATTGTCAAGGCGATCATGAAAATCGGATCGCCTCCGCTGGTCATGAATCTGGCGGGCTGCCTGATTGTAGCCATAACCAACCATGCCCTGGTCCGGTACGGCGGGGATGTGGGTGTTTCGGTCATGGGGGTCATTTTCAGCGCGTCCATGCTTTTGATGATGCCCTTAAATGGGCTGTGCCAGGGAGCCCAGCCCATTTTCGGGTATAATCACGGGGCTGGCCGACCGGATCGGGTCAGAAAGGCCCTGATTTTGACCCTTGCCTTTGGAACCGGCTTTGCCCTGTGCATGTTTCTGATGATCCAGCTTGGTGCCGGACGGATTTTTCAGCTTTTCAATGCCGCAGACACCTCTTTTGTGGCCATGGGCACCCAGGCCATCCGCATCAATATGGCCATGGTTCCCTTGATCGCGTTCCATTTTGTAACGGCCAACTATTTCCAGGCCATCGACAATCCCCGGGTGGCCATGTTTCTTTCCATGACCAGGCAGGTAATGTTTCTTCTGCCCCTGTTGGTGATCCTGCCCATGTTCTGGGGATTGCAGGGGGTATGGCTGGCCGGACCTGCTTCGGATCTGGCCTCGGCAGCCATTGCCGGTGTGCTGCTGGTGCGGGAACTGGGTGAAGACGGTAGACTTGGAAGGGAGAAGTAAGGCGGCAGAAATGTTTTGAATGCACAAGGAGCAACCCTGATGCGGGTCATGCTCTGCAGACTTTTGGGGCACTACCTGCCCAGAAAAAAGCCCCTCATTGAGGGGCTTTTTTGACTTGGTTGGGAAGGAGGAATGATTTATTGATGAACTCGACCCTGGTGAACATGGTGTCTTTTCCAGTCTCCTGGGCCTGTGAGCAAAGGATCCGTGGACATGGTTGTTCTTCCGGGGTTCTTGTTCACCATATGGCATCCCCTAGCAGTTGCCGCCGCAGGAGCAGCATCCGCCACAAGAAGCAGGTGAAGAAGGGGCATCACCAGCCCCGTCTATCCATGCGGCAATGTCCTTTTTGGAAGGAACCCTACCGGTGGTTTTCACAACTCCGTCAATGGCAACGGCCGGGGTGGACATGACCCCTGCAGCCAGCATTTGCTGGAGATCAGACACTTTTTCCACGGTGATGTCCTTGCCCGAGGCCTTGACGGCCTCCCTGATGAGTTTTTCCGTTTCCTTGCATTTGGCGCAGCCAGGTCCGAATACTTTGATTTCCATAATGTTCTCCCGTTTGGTTGTTTGTTGGCAGATTGTGTTTAGACGACGTACGGGCCAAGGATGTTGAACAGCCAGCCCACCAGGGTGAAGATGATCCATAGATAGCCTATAAAGGTTGCCTGGAGTTTGAGGGTCATGACCTGCCGCAACATCATCACCTCCGGGATACTGGCGGCCACGGCGCTCATGCAGAATGCCATGGTGGTGCCAATGGGCAGACCCTTGAGGAGCAGGCTTTCCATGATGGGGACTATGCCGGTTACATTGGAGTACAGGGGAATGGCCACCATAACCGAGGCAGGAACAGTCCACCACTCGCCGGCGCCGAAGTTTTCGGCAAACCAGTTGTCCGGCACCAATCCGTGGAGCAGGGCACCGATACCCACGCCGATGATCACCCATTTCCAGACGCGCTTGAAAATGGAGACCATTTCCTCATAGGCAAAGGTGTGGCGCTGGCGCACGCTTAGTTTCTGGATCTCCCCGGCCTCGTTGACAAACTCATGTGCCGGGGCTTTTTTCATGGCTTCAATCATGAACGGCTGCAACCAGCGATCGGCTTTTAATGTGTCCATGATAAAGCCGCCAAAGATACCTGCGGTCATGCCCACCAGCATGTAAATCACCGTGAATTTCCATCCGAGCAACCCCCACAACAGGACCACGGCAATTTCATTGATAAGGGGAGAGGTCATTAAAAAGGCCATGGTTATGCCGATGGGGATACGGGCCGTGGTGAATCCCAGGAACAGGGGAATGCTCGAGCAGGAGCAAAAGGGGGTGATGGCACCAAAAACAGCGCCCAGAAAATAACCGAGACCGCGTCGCTTGCCTGCGAGATAATCACGGACCCGCTCCACGTTCAAAGACGCACGTATCCAGGCTATACCGTAAATAAGGGCCACCAGAAGGAGCAGGATTTTCACCGTGTCATAGATGAAAAACTGCAGGGACATGGCTAGATGGGAATCGGAATCCATGCCCCACAAGTCAAAGACCAGCCAGTTGGAAGCAGGCAGGATATTACCGTAGGCAAGCCACCAGAGGACGGCCAGAAAGGTGATGACGGCAAGATATCTGAAATTCCAGTTTTTGGCGCCATCATCCATAAGGGAAGCCGCAACACGGGGAGACGAGCAGCAACAATCGGTGTTTTTGGATGGAGTAGACATGGTTTTCTCGCTTGAATTACTCATGGGTTTGATCAACGTTCGTTGAAATGTTGATATATTGAAATAAAAAAACAGGCCTCAAGGTCCGTTTACACACGATCCGGAAGCAGTCCTGGCGCCAGCTTGCTGGTCTCTCTGAATTTCTGGCATGTTGCAGGATTGTCCGCGCAACACTCGGAAGTCAGATAGGCGACAATGTCCAGCATTAACGGGATATTTGCCTTGTAGCGCATGAACCGTCCCTGGCGTTCCACATCGGCCAGACCGCTTTGCACAACAACTTTCAGGTGGAATGACAGGTTGGTGGATGGAATATCGAGCTGCTTGGCAATGTCCCCAGCCACCAGGCCGTTGGGAGCGTTTTTGACCAGGAGCCGGAACAGGTCGAGGCGCACATCCGATGCGAGCGCTTCAAAAATTTTGCTGGCCTGTTTGCTTTCCATGTGATGAAATTTCAACATCAATTGAACAATGTCAAGTGGTATTTTTCAACTTTGCCAGCTGTCGGCAAGAAACCGTGTTATTTCTGCAGGATATATCCTGGCCAGCAACAGGTATACCCAAAGGGTTTGAAAGTGAGAACAAAGGATCACGTCTTCCTCGGGCTGTTTCGGGGAGGCGGACTGACGTAACCGGCAGGAGAACGGTCATGGCAGGGGGTATTGAATACCCGGGATTTTGCAATCAAGGCGTGATGGCCGGAGGGTGCTCCCGGAATCACGGCCTTGCAGGAGGAGACAACAGGCATGGGCCCGGGCCAGGCGAGGCCAGCAGAGCAGTCCGGGTATACCGCAGGGAGTTTCTTTTGACCTCCCATGCGTTGACCTTGTTCTGGCCACCATTTCCGCTGTGATCATCGCGTCGGAAAATGGCGCGGTTGCCCCGCCTGATTATCAGACACCTTCCATATGGAGCATTGCATCCATCGGATTTGTCGTTATCATGATGGGTTGGATGCCCGCTCCCATTGAGATTTCCTGCCTTACCTCCATGTGGCTGAAAAGTCAGAAAAGCAAGCAGAATGTCACCCCGAGTTCAGCCTTGTTCGATTTCAATGTGGGGTACGTGGGAACAGCATTTCTGGCCGTGGTCTTTCTGGCCCTTGGCGCCCTTGTCCTCCATGGCAATGGGCAGGAATTGAAAACTTCCGGCATCGGTTTTTCCCATCAGTTGGTGAGCATGTATGCCTCAACCATTGGGGAGTGGTCACGTTACCTGATTGCTGTTATTGCTTTTTTTTGTATATTTGGAAGTACCATTACGGTTATCGACGGGTATTCGCGAGCTATTGCCGAAGCACAGCGCCTTATGCAATCCAGAAGGATCGAAAAGCTTACCTATCATAACACGTGGATGCTCATTGTCAGTGTTGTCGCAATGATCATTTTGCTTTTCTTTACATCCAAGCTGATGACCATGCTCAATTTCGCAATGATCCTATCCTTTATGACCACACCAGTGTTTGCCCTGCTCAATTATCGCCTGGTAATGCAATCCCGGTTAAAGGGCGAACTGGCCTTAACCGCCCGCATGAAGGCCCTGAGCTGGATAGGCCTGATCTATCTGTTCGGATTTCTGGCCGTATTTGTCTGGTGGAAATGGTTGATGTAGTTTTTTCCCCGTTTATAAGCAAAAAACACATTGCACCTATACGTATATTTGGCGAACAGGTGTGATGTGTTTTTTTGTGGGAATATTTTCAGAAGGTTTGAAGCTGATGAGACATACGAAACCCCAAGAGAAGATCTCCAGGGGATTCGTATCCGGTAGTCCGGGTTACGCTTCAGTCTGGGGTGGGGTAAACACGCGTTGCCCCATGTCCCGGTCGAGCATGAAAAGGCCGCTGCCGGAGTCACCCATCAGTTTGATCTTGTTCAGCACGTCACCCACAGAGTCCTCTTCTTCTACCTGTTCACTGACAAACCACTGGAGGAAGATCGTGGACGCGTGGTCTTTTTCTTCCATGGCCAGATTGACCAGATTATTGATCAGGCCCGTCACTTTCTGTTCATGTTCCAGAGTTGCCTCCATGACAGCCCGGGGGGATTCCCACTCGGTGGGAGGGCCTGCAATGGGAGCCAGTACAACCTGACCACCCCGCTCCATGATGTAATCATAAAATTTCATGGCGTGGAAGAGTTCTTCCTGAGCCTGGGCCTTCATCCAGCCGGCAAAGCCCGGGAGGTTTTGGTTTTGAAAAAAGGCCGCCATGGAAAGATAGAGATACGATGAGTACATTTCAGCATTGACCTGATCATTGAATGCCTTTTCCAGTTTTTTCGAAAGCATGGGAGATCCTCTTTTTTCGTTAAATGATTCCGGGGTAGTGGTATCTATAAACTCTGATATGGAAATTGTCACTGCCCCATGGTGAATATTCTACCATTTCAGGATTGTTGTGACAGGGGTTATAGGCAGAGGTTTGTCGACTGTGCAAACTCCGCCAAAGAACGTGTTGGCAAGCCGAGGGAGATGAACCTTTCTTGTTGCAAGGCCATGGGAACCGGGAGGGTCGTGCTACCGGTCTTTTCTTCCAAGGCGGAAATCAACCTCTTTCGTTTTTCCAGGGAGATGAACGCGTGCTCGGACTGGATCGGTTTCCGCGATCACATGGCCTCGCCGGATGACGGCCAGGCGGGGCGGTTTCAAGCGGATGGCCTCCATGACGCTCCCGGCCTGGAGCATGATCAAGTCCGCGTTGCACCCGGGTTGAAGGCCGTAGCCCGAGAGACCCATGATCCGGGCTCCGTTTGTCGTGACCGCACCGAAGAGTTGTTCCTGGCCATCAACTCCTGTCATGTGCAGACAATGGGCAGCCATGTGGGCCACTTCGAGCATGTCGTGACTGCCCATGGGATACCAGGGATCCATGACGCAGTCATGACCCAGGGCCACGTTCACCCCCCCGGCCATGAGTTCAGGAACCCGGGTCAGTCCGCGGCGTTTGGGATAGGTATCCTGACGTCCCTGCAAGGCAATGTTTACCAGGGGGTTGCTGACGCAGTGCAGCCCCGCCTCGGCCATGAGCGGGATAAGCTTGGTGACGTAGTAATTGTCCATGGAGTGCATGGAGGTCAGATGAGAGCCGGTTACCCTGCCGTGAAGTCCGAGGCGGGTGGTCTCATAGGCCAGACTTTCCACATGGCGGGAGTGGGGATCGTCGCTTTCGTCGCAATGCATATCCACCATCAACCCCCGCTGGGCAGCGATTTCACAGAGTATCCGGACGGATTCCCGCCCCTGATCCATAGTGCGCTCAAAATGGGGAATGCCACCCACGACGTCAACGCCCTTATCCAGGGCCCGTACGAGGAGATCCAAGGCTCCGGGGGAGCGTAGGACTCCGTCCTGGGGAAAGGCCACGATCTGTATGTCGACAAGATCCTTCATCTCTTCCCGGACCTCCAGAAGCACATCCACGGCCATGAGAGAAGGATCGCATACGTCCACATGGGTTCGGATGGCGAGAGTGCCTTTGGCCAGGGACCAAGTCAGCATTTCCATGGCCCTGTCCTTGATGGCCTGGGCGGTAAGATCAGGCTTGAGCTCTCCCCAGATCTTTATGCCTTCGAGCAGGGTACCACTGCGGTTCAATCGGGGCAGCCCCAGGGAGAGGCAGGCATCCATGTGAAAATGCGGGTCCACAAAAGGCGGGCAGACCAGATTACCGTCCGCATGGATTTCCCGAGCACCCTCTACCTCGATGTTGGGGGCTATGGTTTCAATGCGTCCTTCCATGCAGCCGATGTCCACACGTTGGTCCCGGCCTGGAATGGTGGCGTTTTTGATGATCAGATCGAACATGAATGTTTTCTCCTCGTGGTGATATTTTTCAGGAACGCAAGGGGCATGACGGCGGTACTTGTCATGCCCCTTGCGTTTTTCGTGATGAAGCGTGTGTCGAGCTGTCCTTGCACGTCGGGTTTGTTCCGTGGAACTTCCCTGCGGCACAGTTGCCGCCTTATCGTTCTCCCTTGCGAAACGGCACCAGCAGCGCTTTGGGATAACTGGCCTTTCTGGACATGATCACCAGGGCAATGATGGAAAAGACATAGGGCATCATCAGATAGACCTGATACGGGATGAGGGAGATTGATTGCTGCTGAACGCGCATCTGGATGGCGTCGAAACCTGCGAAAAACAGGGCGCCGAGCAGTGCCTTGCCCGGTTTCCAGGAGGCGAAAACCACCAATGCGATGCAGATCCATCCACGGCCGTTGATCATGCCGATATAGAAGGCGTCAAAGGCAGAGAGGGTCAGATAGGCTCCGCCAACAGCCATGAGAGCCGAACCGGTCATGACGGCCAGGGTCCGGATCAAAAAGACGTCAACTCCCTGGGATTCAGCGGCCATGGGATTTTCTCCCACCATGCGCAGAGCCAGGCCTGCCGGGGTGCGGTACAGTCCGTACCAGACAACCCCAAGGACCGTGAGGGCCAGCAAGGTCATGGGGGATAGGCTGAACAGAATCGGGCCGATGCCGGGAATATCCGAAAGAAACGGAATATCCACGGCTTCAAAGGGAATGATTTTGGGAGGAGTAGTGGCCTCGGGGAGGAGCATTCTGAAGACAAAGGAGCTCAGGCTCGAGGCCAGCATGGTGATGCCGATGCCTGTTACGTGCTGGGAAAGTCCCAGATAGACGGTAAACAGGGCGTGGATGAGGCCGAAGAGGGCGCCGATAAAGGCCGCGAAAACAACCCCGCCCCACAACGTGCCACCCTGGTAGACCCACATCCAGCCGGACATGCATCCCGCGGCCATGATTCCTTCAATGCCCAGGTTGAGCACTCCGGCCCGTTCGCAGATGAGTTCACCCAAGGTTCCAAAGAGCAGAGGCGTGGCCATCCGGATGGTGGCGATCCAGAATCCGCTTTCAAAAAGAAGTGCTGTCAGATCCATATGGTTACCTCCACCTGATCCGGTAGCGGACCAGAAGCATGCTTACGATGACGGCCAGCAGGGAGAGGGCCGTGGTCACATCGGCGATATATGTGGAAATGTTCAGGGCACGGCTCATGGAATCGGCCCCGATCTGGATCACGGCCACGAAAAACGCTGCCAGTATCACCCCTAAAGGATTCAGGGCCGCCAGCATGGCGACGACAATGCCCGAATAGCCGAATCCCGGTGAGAGATCGATGGTCAGGTAGCCCCGCAGGCCGCAGAGCTCACTGACCCCGGCGCATCCGGCCAGTCCGCCGCTTATGATGGCCGTACGAATGATGGTGGAGGTAACGGGAAGACCGGCAAAGGTGCTCGCCTTGAGGTTGGCACCCACGGCCCGGATATCGAATCCCCATACCGTGGCGCGCATGAGCACCCAGGTTCCCAGGGCGCAGACAAGGGCGATGATCAGTCCCAGATGGATACGCATTTTGGGCAGCAAAGTGGGGAGGATGGCTGCATCCACCACCGGATTTGCCTGAGGCCATCCCATGGCCATGGGATCTTTCCACGGCCCGAAGACCAGCCAGTTGACCACCAGAAGAACAATGAAATTGAGCAGCAGGGTGGTGACAACTTCGTCGGCTTTGAGATGGGTTTTGAGCAGAGTCGGCAAGAGCAGGAGCAATCCCCCGGCCAGCCCGCCGCTCAGAAAAAGAAAAGGAATCATCACCGGAGCCGGGAGATCAATGGCTCCGGTACCCAGCCAGGTAGCCAGGCAGGCTCCGGCATAGAGCTGGCCTTCGCCGCCAATGTTCCACAATTTGGCCCGGAAGGCCACGGCAGCTGCAAGTCCTGTGAAAATGAGAGGCGTGGTTCTGGTCAGGGTTTCGCTCAGGGCAAAGGTCGAGCCCAGGGCCCCTTTGATGAGAAGGTAAAATGCCGTGAACGGGGAGGCTCCGGCCCAGACGATGAGCAGGGAACACAAGGCCAGGGCAATGAAAACCGCCATAAGAGGGGCCAGCAGTTTACGGGTTAGGGAGACATTCTGACGGGGTTCGAGTCTCATGCCGCCCCCTGTGATCGTGTACGTCCGTCTTGGTCGCTCATGAGCAGACCGATACGGGTACGGTCCGTATCTTCGGTCCGTACCGGGGGACTCAGGCGGCCTTCGTGCATCACCTGGATGCGGTCGGCCAGAAGAAACAATTCGTCCAGGTCTTCGGAAATGACCACAAGGGCGGCCCCCTGTTTGCGGGCCGCAAGGAGCTGTTGGTGAACAAAGGCGGTGGCGCCCACGTCCAATCCCCAGGTGGGCTGGTTGGCCAGGATCAAGAGAGGGTTTTCCGAGAGGATGCGAGCCAGGATGAGTTTTTGCATGTTGCCGCCGGAAAGATTGCGTACCGGACCGTCCAGGCCGGGACAACGGATATCGAAGGCGGCTATGAGTTTTTCAGCCCGGCGGCGGAGTTTTTTGAAATTGATGCATCCCCAGGTTGTGCCCTGTGGTGAGTGGATAATTTCTGAGGAGAGGTTTTCAAGTACGCTCATGTCTCCGATGAGTCCTGTGCCCTGTCGGTCATCGGGAATGCGGCCCATGCCATGACGGATCATGGTCATGGGTGAGGTGGATGTCATGGAACGTCCGTTGAGGAGGATAGTGCCTTCATCGGGAGTGATCAGGCCGCAAAGCAGATCTGCCAGCCGGGCCTGTCCGTTCCCGGAGACTCCGGCGATCCCCAGGATTTCTCCTTCATGCATGGTGAGATCGACAGCTTTGAGCTGGCTGGTTCCGTCCGGATCGGTCACGCTGACTCCGTCCAGAGCCAGAACTGTTCTGCCTGATTTGCGTGATTCGCGGTGGGGAACGGGAACAGACCCGCCGATCATGGCGTGGGCCAGATCCCGGGAAGAGGTTGCGGCCGTGTCCGTTTCATGGACAACCTTACCGTGACGCAGGACCACGCACCTGTCTGACGCGCGCATGACTTCCCGCAGTTTGTGGGTGATGAAAATGACAGAGAGTCCCTTCTCGGTCATGGTCCGCAGGGTGGCAAAGAGCTGGTCGCTTTCCTGGGGAGTGAGCACGGCCGTGGGTTCGTCCAAAATGAGAATTTTCGCATCCCGGTACAGGGCTTTGAGAATTTCTACGCGCTGGCGCTGGCCCACGGAGAGGTCGGCAACTCTGGCTCCGGGATCAACGGTGAGACCAAAAGTCCTTCCTATTTTCCGGATACGTTTGGCAGCGGCCCCAAGGTGTAGGCGCAGGGAAAGCAAGGAACGGGTTCCAAGGACGATGTTTTCAAGCACGGTCATGTTTTCAGCCAGAGTGAAATGCTGATGGACCATGCCTACACCGCGTTCCAGGGCAGCCCTTGGCGAGCCTTGGGGAAGTTCCCTGCCAAAGAGAAGTACCCTGCCTTTATCAGCCACATAATGGCCGAACAGAATGTTCATGAGGGTGGTCTTGCCGGCCCCGTTTTCACCCAGCAGCGCCAGCATTTCGCCCTTGGCAAGATCGATGGAAATGTTGTCGTTGGCCAACACCGGGCCGAAGCTCTTGGTGATGTTTTGGAGACTGAGGACGCTATTTTGGGTCATGAGAAACCTTGTGGGAAGAACCCGTAAAAAAGCGATAACCCGCCGGGCGGACCTGACGGGCGTCCGGCGGGTTCATTGCACGGGAAAGACGGGATTAAAAGGTGGATTTGGGTTCCTCATCGTTGATGGGGATTACCAGTGCCCCAGATTTGATGGCCTGTTCCTGTTGGGCGATGAGCTTTTTGACCTCGTCCGGAATCCGGCTCTCAAACTCGTGGAAGGGGGCCAGGGACGAGCCGCCTTTGGCCATCATGGTCCACTCACGGTAGTCTTCAGCCGTGAAGGTGCCTGCTTTGACCTTTTCAATGGCGTGTCCGAGAGCAGCGTCCATGTGCCACAGAGCCGATGTGACCACCACGTCCTTGCCGTTTTCTTCCAGGTTCATGTCGTTGACGTTGCCAAAGGCAATGATCCCTTTTTTCCGGGCTGCGTCCACCACCCCGCCGCGTTCGGCGTAGAGAACGTCTACACCTGCTTCCACCTGGGCAAAAGCAAATTCCTTGGCCTTCGGCGGATCATACCAAGAGCCTATGAAGGAAACCTTGAATTGAACGTCGGGGTTGACTGCCTTTGCCCCGAGCATGAAGGCATTGAACAGCCGGTTGACTTCCCCGATAGGGTAGCCGCCGACCATGCCGATCTTGCCGGTTTTGCTCATCTTGGCGGCAATCATGCCCATGAGATAACAGGGTTCGTGGATATAGTTGTCGAAGACGGACAGATTGCTACCGTGGGGACCGAAGGAGTCGCCCATGAGAAAAGCCACTTTGGGATAATCAGCCGCCACCTTGCGCACATCACGGGTGATACCGAAGGCCTCGCCCACGATGAGATCGGCGCCGCTTTCGCAGTACTCGCGCAGAACCCTGATATAGTCGGTATTGGAAATTTTTTCGGACCAGACATAGTCGATCTCGCCGGCCGCCGCGCTTTTGGTCAGGGCTTTGTGCAGGGTTGCGTCCCATTTCTGCTGGATGGGTTGGGTATAGATGCCGGCCACCTTGATTTTTCCGGCATGGGCGCTCATTGGAAGGATGGCCAGGCCCACGATGAAGAGGAGCGCCAGGGTTTTGCCTATTCCATTCATGAAGTTTTCTCCGTTTATGTGGTTGAAGGTGAACCGCAAATGGGTATGCCCGGTTCAAAGGCGTCGATGGTTAAGCAAGCTTTGTACCAAAAATATAATATTTCAGGGGAGAGGGAGGGTTGGAATAAACCCAAGGTATGTGTGGGGAGGCGTATTGGCAAAATTGTCAATAAGTCCTTGGTGAAATCCTGAGCGATGACGCTTTTGTGTACATACTTGTGAAGATCTGTGATAAAAACAAGAAAACTGCATGGTGTAAAAAAGATACTCAACGCCCGGCATACTTCATATGCCTTTTCCTACATGGGTGTGAGCCGAATCAGGCGGCCGCCTTGTTCATCCTCCAGCACCCATAGGGCGCCTTGAGGGCCCTGCTCAACCTCTCGAATGCGCTGGCCCATGGCAAAACGTTCAGCCTCGTGGGCATGCTCACCCTGCATGGTGATGCGCAGCAGACATTGTGAGCGGAGTCCGCCGATAAATCCATTGCCCTGCCATTGAGGGAACATGGATCCGGAGTAGATGATCAGACCTGATGGGGCCACAGTGGGGATCCAGTAGAGGGTAGGGGCATGGAATTCCGGACGGGTATCATGATCCGGGATGGGAATGCCGGAGTAGTTGTCGCCCCAGGATACAATGGGCCAACCGTAATTGTGGCCGCGCACGATACGGTTGAATTCGTCACCATGCCGGGGTCCCATTTCATGGACCCACAATTGTCCCTGGCTGTCAAAGGCAATGCCAAGCATATTGCGGTGGCCCAGAGTCCAGAAGGTTTTGGCCAGTTGGCCCTTGTCCTGAAACGGATTGTCATGGGGGACTGATCCGTCAGGGTTGAGCCGGATGATCTTGCCCAGATTCTGCTCCCAGCTTTGGGCAGGTGTTTGCTTTTGCCGTTCACCCGAGGTGATGAAGAGATGCCCATCCGGGCTGAAGGCCAGGCGGTGGGAGTAATGCCCATTACCCGTGACTTTGGGTTGCTGCCGCCAGATGACTTCAAGGTCTTCCAGTCGGGGTGATGCAGAGGGGAGACGCAGCCGGGCCCTGGCAACAACAGCTCCCCGTTTCCCGGATGCATCCTCCTCGGCATAGGACAGGTAGACCCAGTGATTTTGGGCGTAGTCGGGGTGGAGAATGATATCCCCCAAACCGCCCTGACCCCCGTAGGCCACCAGGGGAACATTGGCGACAGGTGTCTTGGAGCGGTCATCCACGTGAAAAAGGAGCAGAGTGCCCTGTTTTTCGGTTATGAGCAGGTTGCCATCGGGCAGAAAGGTCATGGCCCAGGGTTCGTTGAATGTGCCAAAGCTCTGGGCAGAAAGTTTTGATCCGGCAGTACCGTCAATTGTGGTCCGGGAAGACTCGGCACAGGCACCGGATGCCAGCAGGACAAACCACAGAAAAAGGTAGTTCATGAAGCGCAATGATCGCATAGTCGTTCCCCCTGTTGTATCTTTTCGGTCTCGTAGTCGGACCCCTTGCTGATTAAAAAAATCACTTGATCCTATGTGCACGATTTCGGGGAAATTGGAAAAGGATTTTTTTGTGACGACCAGGGGATCACATGGCATTGGGAGAATACAGGGGGGTGATGGAGAAGGATTTTTGAGGGGTTATAGTTTCAGTGTGGTCCCGCTAACGAAGGAAATGGCGAGTAAATTCAAGTGAGTGAACTGATAAGAGAATTAAAAACAGCAATATTATAAAGGATCTGAACAACCACGATATTTAATGTTTTTTATATAAAGGTCACGCCTTCTGCGCCATTCATTTGCGGTTTTCTTGAGAATATCATTTTCAGGGCATTGAATGGGTTGGTTTGTTATTTTATAACCTTCATTTAGAATTATTGATTTTACATCTTCATATGAAAGTTCACTAGGTAGTAAATTGTTTTGAATCGATAATTCAATTGATTTGTATGTCACTGTTTTGTTTTGTCTCAAGGAATCTATAAGGTCTTCAAATGGGTCTTTTGGAAAAAGTGAAATGGCTCCACCAACGGCATCGCTATATTTTTGTGCAAGATCTTCTGTAACAATAAATTTTTCAGTATAAACACCAGGAAAATGTTCTAGATTTTCATTTTTACCTAGCTCCAAGCCAAAAGCCTTTTGTGCAAAAGGTCTAGGAAATGGATCTAGGCCAATTGGCATCATATCTGTAGTTTTATGTCTTGTTTTAATCATTTTTGCAATATCTATGGTATATAGAACTGCTAAATTACCCACTGCAGCTTTTGGATTGTCAATACCTTGTGAGAAATCATGGGTAGCAAAGAACATGGCCACTTTTTTTGATCTGGTAAGGTCTAGCATTTTGGTAGGGTATTGGTAGTGCTGAGCAATTGCCTGCAAGTTAAAATCAAATTGTAGGCCATCAAAACGCCAATTCATCATAATGTCGTTCACTGCAGGATGAAATTTTATTAAATTGAATAAATCTAATCGCTTAATAGTCCAGTATATTTGATCTTTATATGTGTATTGATCGCGAAACAAGCTTGGCTTACAGTTAGGATAATATTCTGATTGCCCTCTGTATAGACGCGGACTAAATTCTGGTCCAGGCATCATGCGGTACGTATTTTCAGATGTTTGTACTAAAAATAAATCATCTTCATTACCTGATGTTATACATCCAATTTGATTAATAATTACATTGTCATTAGAAACATTAAAAGGAAGTAACATCCCAATATATTCTTGAAATGATAAAACATGCTTGCCATGTCTTTTTTGTTGTTTTTTCATTTTGGCTGTATTTAATTGCACGGTTATGTAGTTGTCACTGTTAGTGGTCATGCTATAGACACGATGGGTCGGTGTTAGGCTTTTATTTTAACAGTCAGCTAAGATAAGTGGATGAATTGTCCACGGAAACAATTTTGTATGTTTACTGCAGGTGGTTGCTGTCGTATTTGGGCTGTTGTCATCTTTATCTGCATGACGTGTGTGCCGAGAGATCTGAAAGTTTGTATTGATAATCTGATTGCGGGTAATCACCCTATGTTCATCGTAATTGACAGGTTTTATAGGGTATTTTTGTTTTCATAAACGCTGGCATAGCAATCCGATAACCGGAAAGGGGGGTCTTTATATTCACCCGTCGGTTGGGCATCATTTTGTAATAATTCGTTTCTATCGCATCACCTAATTGCATGACACAAGAGCTTGGAAAGTGCATTTTGATGTGTTGCGTTGCCCCCGTTCGAGGTTATCCTTCTGGAATTGTTTTAAATTCTTCTTTGGTGGCCGCCTAATACAAAACGGCCCGAAAGGATTATCTTTCGGGCCGTTTCCAGTAGGAACTGCGTGGGTTGGGCTGTGTTTACACCTTGAGGTTGCAGAACTTGCAAAACCGGTTGATGCCTTCCCGAATCTGCTCGGTATCCGCGCAACAGGAGAGAGGATGAATTTGTCCGAGTTATGGCCAGGTCAGACCGCTGGTCGTTGTTGCGGGTGAGAACCGTCTGGAAACACCAGGAGTTTCATCGACAATTTCATCAAATCCGTGTTGTCCGGTTCTGCGCTGTTTATTTCCGATTCGTGTCTTTGATGTTTTTTATGGTTATGAGCTTGTCCTTAACTCCGGCATAAAAGACCATTATTTCCGCTGGTTCAGTGCCTTCGTTTATACCGTAGTGAAGACTATCAACCACTTCAACAATGGGATCTCCGGCTTTGAGGTGCAGGGTTTTATTATCCGTAGTAACAACAGTTAATTCACCTTTCAATAAAACACCTGCGTTAATTACAGGGTGTTCATGTAGCGGAAGTTTCATTTTGGGTGGAATTTCAATCTTGAGTATTGTTACTTCTGGCTGCCCATTGGGATAGGCTGGTAAGGTTTCACCGTTCCAGCTTGATGTTGTTTTGGTTAAAACATCAACAGTGACACTTTGTTCATTGAGTGCAAAAGCATTGGTTGAAAGTATGCATGTCAAACATACTATGTGCAAGATGCATTTTATCATTGTTTTTCTCTCTTGTGGTAAAGGTGAGGTCACTGGTGTTTATGAAGCCCAGCGCATAGCCATCCCTGACAGGCGTTGTGAGCAACTGTTTTGAACGGAAAACGGCCCGGAAGGAGAACCTTCCGGGCCGTTTGGGTGTACGTCCATCAATTACCGGTGTCCAGTGTCTTACACCTTGCTGTTGTAGAACGTGCAAAATCGGTTGATGCCTTCCCGGATCTGTTCGGTGTCCGCGCAAAAGGAGAAGCGGATGAACTTGTCCGAATCCTGGCCAAAGGTCAGGCCCGGGGCCGTGGCAACGCCGGTTGCCTTGAGCAGTTCCTTGGCAAAGGTGTAGGAATCCATGCCGGCCTTGGAAATATTGGCCATGAGGTAGAAGGCTCCCTTGGGACGGGAGAATTCAAAACCTTCCTGTTGCAGTTTGTCCATGACCAGATCTCGGCGTTCCCGGTAGGCTTCCACCATGGTGCCAATGCAGTCCTGGGGACCGTTTAACGCGGCCTCGGCTGCCTTCTGGGATACTGCCGAGGCACAGGATACATAGGGTTCCAGAATCTTGTTCATCTGGGGGGCTACCTCGGTGGGAGCGCTGTAATAGCCCACGCGCCAGCCGGTCATGGCGTAGGCCTTGGATACCCCGTAGATGGAAATGACATGGCCGTTGGGATCGATATTCAGGGGCGAGTGGTGTTCTCCGTCAAAAACGATCTTGTCGTACACTTCATCGGAAAGGATGTAGATGTCATGTTTTTTGGCGAATTCCACCAGTTTTTCGATGGTTTTTTGGGAATACACGCCTCCGGTGGGATTGGACGGGGTGTTGATGATCATGACCCTGGTGCGGGGGGTGATCAAAGGCTCCAGATCCTCCATCATGGGCTCAAAACCGTTTTCCTCCCGCAGGGGGTAGAAAACCGGGGTGCGTTCCATGGCAATGGTCTGCATGTAATAGTTGGGCCAGCCCGGATCAGACAGCAGGACTTCATCGCCGGGATTGGTCACGGCCATCATGGCCTGGGCCAGGGCAAACACGGAACCCGGGGCAATACCGATCTGTTGGATGCCGACCTGGCCACCGTCCCTTTGTATCTTGCCCAGACAGGCTTCACGCAGGGAAAGCAGACCGTTGTTGGCGGTATATTTGGTAAAACCGTCGTGAATCGCCTTGCAGGCGGCCTCTTTAATGTGATCGGGGGTCTGGAAGCCGGGCTCGCCCAGTTCCATGTGGATGACATCGTCCATGCCCGAGGCCAGATCCATGATGACACGGATTCCGGAACGGGGCATCTTGTTGAGAGATTCGCAAAGAGTTTTCATGAGGTATTCCTGGAGTACTTTGAGGTTATCTTTGATCCCGACCCGCTGCACCTTGGGCAAGGGTCTGTATTTCTTCATGTGTTGCCCGGAGGAAATCACCGGGAATGGAGTGTTTCAGGGCCCCGGCAGCCACTGCAAAATCAATGGTTTCCCGGGAGTCGCCTGTCTTGTCCAATGCATGCAGCAAACCGGCAGTAAAGGCGTCGCCTCCGCCGATACGGTCCACAATGTCTTTCATTTCAAAAACAGATGAGGTCCACATGGCCTCCGGGGTGACCAGCAGGGCGGCAGTGGACTGATGGTCTGCGGATCGGGTCCGGCGGACCGTGATGGCGATCTTTTTGATATTTGGCCAATGCTCAAAAACCTCATCGGCCATGGGGCGGTATGCTGTCGGGTTGTGGTAGATATCCTCTTCGTCAACCCGGGCAGAAAGGCCCAGACAGGATTGAAAGTGCCCCTCATTGCCGATGAGCACGTCCACGTATTCCATCATGCGACGGTACACGTCAACATGGTTGACCTGGTACTGCCAGAGGGTTGCGCGCAGGTTCAGGTCGCAGGAAACAGTGAGTCCCATGTCCCTGGCGGTTTTCATGGCCTCAAGGGTGCAATGCATGGCTGTTTCGGAAATGGCCGGGGTGATGCCTGTTATGTGGAACCAGTCCCGATGGGCCAGGAGCTCGCGCCAGTTGAAAACTCGGGGCTCGGCCCTGGCAATGCAGGAATCGGCCCTGTCGTACACCACCTTGATGGGCCGCTGGTTGGCACCGGACTCCACAAAGTACAGACCAAGACGACCTTTGCAAAAGGCGATTTTGGAGACATCCACCCCGTGTTTGCGCAGTTCATCCCGCACGGCAATGCCAAGGTCGTTGGTTGGCAGGGCCGTGACAAAAGAGACATCTTCGCCAAGACGGGCCAGGCCTACAGCCACATTGGCTTCGGCGCCAGCCATGGTCACTTCAAGGGATGGGGTCTGGAAAAGCCGTTCGTATCCGGGGGCCTTGAGCCGCATCATGATTTCACCAAACATGGCATAGCGGGTCATGGTTGGCTCCTATGGTTTTTCAACGAGTTGAATGGAGAGATTGCCTATGGTTGCACTCATTCGGGCCGAACGGGTGGTGGGGTCAATGGGGCCCACGTTCTGGCCGTTGCTTTCAAGCCAGACAGCTGCCCGTTGAATGTTGTTGCATGCAATGCACAGGCTGCCTGCCTCTGTCTTGGAAGCGGCAAGGGGCACAAGTCCCGGAACAGGAGTAGGCACAAAAACCTTGGCCAGGGTCTGGAGCAGGGCCAGACCGGTTTGGTCGTTGTTGGTGCCCACCTCTGCTGCAAGGAGTTCAAAGCCGTGCAGACGGGCCAGGGCTTCCTGGGCGTTGCGGGTGATCTGGTCGAACCGGCCGGCATCAATATAGTTTCGTTTGGCAATCCATGTGCCGCCCACAGCCAGAACGCAGTCATTTTTGGCGTAACTGATCAGATTGTCCGGATTGATGCCGCCCAGGGGAAGAAATCGGATGCGTCCCTTAAAGGGAGCGGCCATGGATGCCAGTCCCTTGATGCCGCCTCGGGATTCGGCGGGAAAGAATTTGACGGCCGAGAGGCCTGCTTCCAGAGCCAGTTCGATACCTGTGGGACTGTCAATGCCGGGGATGATCAGCAGATCATTGGCAACACAGTAGTTGACAACGCTGGGGTTGAAACCCGGAGTGACAATGTAACGGGCACCTGCCTCCCTGACCTGGTCCACCTGTTCGGGAGTCAGCACGGTTCCGGCACCAACGAGCATGTCGGGATAGGCCTGGCGAACGGCCTTGATGGCCTCGCAGGCCACCGGGGTGCGGAGGGTGATTTCCATGGCGGCGATGCCGCCGTCACGCAGGGCCTTGGCAACGGGAAGGGCGTCTTCAAGTCGTTCGATTTCAACCACCGGGAAGATGCCGGCGGTCTGGATTGCTTTGAGTATGTTCTGCATGGTCTGTCCTTGAATGGGCTGGATTAATCGTGGGTAATCTGGCGCATGAATTGGCGTGTGCGTTCGTTCTGGGGATTGTCAATGAGCTGACTGGGCGAGCCTTCTTCAACAATGACTCCACCATCCATGAAGATCATCCTGTCGGCTGCCTTGCGGGCAAATCCCATTTCATGGGTGACCACAAGCATGGTCATGCCCGACTGGCTGAGTTCGCCCATGACATCCAGAATACCGCCGGTGAGTTCCGGGTCCAGGGCCGAGGTGGGTTCGTCAAAGAGCATGACATGGGGATTCATGGCCAGACCCCGGGCAATGGCCGCACGCTGCTGCTGGCCCCCGGAAAGATTGTCCGGATAGACATCTACCTTGTCCACGATGCCCACCTTGTCCAGCAGGGACCGACCGATTTCCCGGGCCTCGTCAAGGTCCTTTCCCAGAACCTTGGTCAGGGGCATGGTGATGTTTTCCATGATGGTCAGATGGGGGAACAGGTTGAAGCTCTGGAAGACCATGCCGACGCGGCGCCGCAGATCGAGGAGGTCCGTGTCCGGGGCGTGCACCGAGGTCCCGTCAACAATGACTTCACCAGCCTGAATCTTTTCCAGGCCGTTGAGGCAGCGGAGCATGGTCGATTTGCCCGAACCGCTGGGTCCGGCAAGGATGACGGTTTCTCCGGGTTCGACATCAAAGCTGACCCCTCGAAGGACTTCAAGGGTGCCGAAGCTTTTATGCAGATCGTGAACAGATACTATGGGCATGATAGGATCCTTGAAACTAGGTTGTCTTGTGTTTGAGCCGTTTTTCCAGATTCGCGGAAAGATGGAGAATGGGGTAGCAGAGCGCAATGTAGAAGACGGACAGGACCGCAAAGGTGATGAGCGGTTCCAGGTTGGACTGCATCTGGACCCGGGCCACGCGGGTCAACTCCGTCAGGGCGATGACGGAAACCACGGACGTGTCCTTGATATGCAGGACGATCTGCCCGGAAAGGGGAGGCAGGGTCAGCCTGATGGCCTGGGGAATGATGACGTACCGCATGCGCTGATAGGTGGTCATGGCCAGGACCTTGGCCGCTTCGTGCTGGACCTTGGGGATGGACTGGAGGGCGCTGCGGATGATTTCCGAGACATAGGCGCCCGAATGCAACGACAGGGCCAGGATACCCGTTGTCAGGGCCGAAAGCCTGAGGCCAAAGAACGGCAGCACGTAGAACAGGAAGAACAGGATCATGAGGAAGGGCAGCCCGCGCATGAAATCCACATAGACACGAAGAAGCTGGGAAAGAACCGGTATCCTGAGAAATCGTACCAGACCGGTGATGGTTCCCAGGAGAATGGCAAAGGCGAACCCGGCCACGGCCAGAAGAACCGTTACGGGCAGTCCGCGCTCTGCAAGAAGAATGAAAAGATTGCCGGTCATTGAAAGAATATCCATTATCTTACCATCTCCTCATGCGTTTTTCGAGAAACGAGGTCCCGTAAATGAGAGTGAGGATGATGACCAGGTAAAAGGCCATGGCAGGCAGGAATGCTTCCAGCGGACGGAAGGTAACGGCCTGGGTGACGGCGGCAGCCTTGGTCAGGTCGACCACGCCCATGACAGAGACCAGGGCCGAGTCCTTGACCAGATAGGATGCCTGTCCGATGAGCGGGGGAAAAATGTTTCGAAATGCCTGGGGCAGGATCACGTAGCGCATCTTTTGCCCATAGGACATGGCCAAGCAGTCGGCGGCTTCATATTGCGTGGTGTGGATGGATTCGATGCCCGCCCGAATGATCTCGGCGGCATAGGCTCCCGAGTTGAGCATCAGGGCAATGACGCCCACCAGAAAGGCGGGCAGGATGATGCCGAATTCAGGCAGACCGAAAAAGAGGAAATACACCTGCACCAGAAGGGGTGTTGAGCGGATGAATTCCACGTACACGGTTGCCGAACGCCTCAGCCATGGTTTGTGCGAGAGGCGGGCCAGGGCGACCAGCACTCCCCACAAGACGGCGAGCACGATGCTGATGAGGGAGATGAGGATGGTGTTCTGCAGGCCTGTGAGGATGGCCGGCAGATGATTGACCATCATCTGGTAGTTGAAATCGTAGTTCATGATATGATCGTTTTGACGGGTGAAAAAACGGGGCAGAGAAAATTCTCTGCCCCGGTGACGTGTTGCGCCAAGTGCTTACGGGTGCATGTTCCAGTCGGGCTGCCAGGGCTTGCCAAGCCATTTTTCGTAGATTTCACCATACTCGCCGGTACGCATGATAGTGGCAAAGAACAGGTCCAGCCAGTTCTTCATGCGGTAGGATTCAAAGTCCGGACGGACCGCATAGGCGTAGGCGTCGGGCTGAATGTTGCCCTCGAGCATGGTCAGCCCTTTGACCTTCTTGGCAAAACCCATGACGATGAGCTCATCATTGAGAGCTGCGTCCACCCGGCCGTCCTTGAGGGCCTTGAGCTGGTCGCCGTCCAGCTCATAGGTGACCAGTTCCGCATTGGGGATCTTGGCCTTGGCCACGGTGGCGCCAATGGCCCCTGCAATGGCACAGACCTTTACGCCGGGCTTGTTCAGATCCTGCCAGGTTTTGAAGCCCTTGCCGTCACGGGCAACCGCAAAGGTACCTGTCATGAGCCAGGGGTGGGCAAAGACCACTTTGGTGGCGCGCTCCATGGTGGCTGACATGCGGGCACCAATCAGGTCGATGCGCTGGGAAAGCAGGGCAGGGATGAGACCGCCCCATGCCATGTCGGCGACCTCGACTTCAACGCCCATGTACTCGCCGAGCTTGTTCATCAGGTCGATTTCAAGGCCTTCGGGTTCGCCCTTGTCATTGCGGTAGGCAAAGGGCGGGGCAGCCAGGGTGGTACCGATGACGATCTTGCCGTCGCTTTTGATCTTGTCCAGCAGGTCGGTCTGGGCCGAAGCCACAGATCCAAAGCCAAGGATGGTGACGAGGGAAAGGATAGCCAACAACCAGATTTTACGCATGGAATTCTCCTGTGTTAGATGGTTGAACCGTAAGTGGTGGAACCATAGCTATTGTTTTCATGCGAGACCGTGGGACCGGCATGATCAAACAACTTTTCCGAGAAGGGCACGCTTCACCTTGTCCAGGCGGTCAAAGCCCTCCTTATGCACGATGCGCATGGCAACCGCGAGAAACAGGGCGTCGAGCAGGGCAAGCTGCATGATTCGGCCTGTTTTGGGGGCGAGTCGAAGCGCAGTTTCCCGTGAGAAAACACATAAGGGGATGTCACAGTGTTTGGCCAACTCGGAGTTTTTCTTGCCCAGAATACCGATGAGGGTGGCGCCTGCGTTTTTGGCGATATCAGCGGACTCGATGATATCCTTGGTGGCACCCGAGTGGGAGATGACCACGGCAACGGCCTGTTTATCGAGCTGGGCCGCGCTCATGGCCTGCATGTGGGAATCGTTGTAGGCGACACTGGGTACGCCAAGACGAAAAAATTTGTGATGGGCATCAAGGGCAATGATACCGGAACCGCCCATGCCGTAAAACTCCCAGCGGGTGGCCGCGACCATGGCGTCCACTGCCTGTTCGAGCATGCGACGATCCATGCCGCGTTCGGTGCAGCTTACGGCCTCCACGGTTGAGCGCATGACATGGGTGAATATGGACTCTACCGAATCGGTCTCGGTGATGTCTTCCAGAACCTTGGTTTCAACGGGATGAGCACTGGCAAGACGCAGTTTGAGCTCCATGAATCCTTTGAGACCCAGTTGCTTGCAAAAACGGACAACAGTGGGATCGCTGACTCCGGCCAGACTGGCTGCCTCGGATATGGAGCCGTTCATGACAACGTCTGGCGATGTGAGAACAAGATCGGCAATCTTTTGTTCCGATTTTCTCATCGTCGGCATTTCTGAACGGATTTTTTCAAAAATATCCACTGGTTTCTCGTGTGTTCAACGGTCTGTACCAATGCAGGTCATGGGAGGAGATGAGCCCTTGGATGACAGGTTTCCTGGCTCTTGCCCGCAACCCCTTGTTTCCATCTGCCAAGGGTGCGTTAGACCTTGCCTTACCATGATAACCTTTGTTCTGGTAAAATTACAACATTATTACAGTTTCATGTCAATGGAGTTTCCTTTTTTGAAAAATTGAAATAACTATTTCAAATTAAAGGAATAAATTTTAATTATAAAATGGAAAAATACTACAAGCTATCTAAAAAAATAAAATTACCGTTCTATTTTCAGGTAATTTGAGAATTTTGTAGTTTTTTTAGGGATGGGCAGAGAAAGGGATTTCCCTCCAGGCTGTTCCAAACCTGGTTGTCTTCGTGAAAAGGGGGCAGGTGCACGTTGGAGGGAGCACAAGGACGAGGTGTCCTTTGTTCCTGGAGTGATGATTGAGACCGGCAGGGGATGGACCCTGTCAGGGAAGACGGTTGTCCCGGCATTGTCACGACAGGGGGCCGGACATAAAAAAAAGAGGTTAGATTTTCATCTAACCTCTTGATTTCTTTGGTGGGCCACCAAGGAATCGAACCTTGAACCTCCTGATTAAGAGTCAGCTGCTCTGCCAATTGAGCTAGTGGCCCCGCTGGGGTTGCCTGGTCTCCCCGCTGGGGTTGCCTGGTCTCCCAGGCAGCGAGAACGTCTCTTTAGGGAGTTTGAAGGGGGGTGTCAAGAATATTATTTGAAAGAATGCATTTTTTTGCTGCGCCCACCATGCGCCTGCATGTGGTGGTTCTATTTGGCCAGCAGGGCCCGGATGGACAGGACAATGAAAAAGGTCACCGTTGCCACGGCAATGATGGTCGCCCCGGTGGTCAGGTCGAACTGGTAGGAGAGAATCAGGCCGATGGTGCAAAAGGCCATGCTCCACAAGGAGGCCATGATCATCATGGTGAACAGGGATCGGGCCCGTTGTCCGGCCAGGTACGGGGGAATGCTCAACAGGGCGATGACCAGGATGAGCCCCACCACCTGAATGATCATGACTACGGAAACAGCAACCATGGCCAGCTGGACAAAATGGAGCAGGGCCACGGGCACCCCTTGGGTGCGGGCAAATTCCGGTTCAAAGGACAGAAGCAGAAACTGTCGGTAGAGCAGGGTAATGACCAGAAAAATGACCACGATGAGTACCAGCATGATCCAGAGATCATTTTGGGGTACCGTCAGGATGCTCCCAAAGAGATAGCTCATGAGATCCACATTGTATCCCGGGGTGATGTCTATGAGGATGATTCCGGTGGCCATGCCCGCAGCCCAGAGAACGCCGATGATGGTGTCGCTTTGCTGGGGCTTTTTCAGGGTGATGAGGGCCATGATGCCAGCAGCGGCCAGGGTGAATCCCAGAGTGGTGGGCAGTACCGGCAGGCCCAGAAAAAAGGCCAGCCCAATACCGCCGTAGGCCGAATGGGCAATGCCTCCGGCCAGAAATACCTGGCGGTTGACCACCACCAGAGAGCCGATCATGCCGCAGGCAATGGACGCCAGGATCCCGGCCATGAGGGCGTTTTGCATGAATTCAAGGGAAAAGGCTTCAATCATGGGCAATGTCCTGGGGTGGAATGTTGAGGACCGTGGACACATCCTGCAGGTAATCGGCCATGGGACAGGTGTGCTCGTGGGCTCCGTACAGGAGGGAGAGCATCTCCCTGGTAAACACCCCCTGGGTACTGTGGATGAGTCGTTTGTTCACGCAGGCGATGTCCGTGACCCGTGAGGCCACAATGCTCAGATCATGGCTGACCACGATGATGGTCAGGGAGCTTTTGAGCCTGTCCATGAGCTCGAAAAAACAGAACCGTCCTTCAGGATCGATGTTGGAGGTGGGTTCGTCAAACACCAGCAGGTCGGGATTGCCCACAAGGGCCCGGGCAATGATCACCCGCTGCCTCTGGCCTCCGGACAACCGGTCCATGCGCCGGGTAAAAAGGCTTTCCTCGATCCCGGCCTTGTGCAGGGCTGCGGCGGCAAGCTCCCGTTCCTTTTGGGAGTAGATGAATCCGTGCAGTCCCGGACGAAGCCCCATGAGCACCACCTCCATGACCGTGACCGGGAAATCCGGCCGTGATGCAGTGTATTGGGGGACATATCCGATGGGGTGGCTGCCATGGCCTGCTCGCTCACCAAAGACTTCCACGATGCCCGTATCCGGGGTCAGCAGGCCGAGGATGAGCCTGATCAAAGTGGTCTTGCCGCTGCCGTTGGGTCCCACAATGGCGGTAAACGATCCCTGGGCCAGGGTGAGATGAATGTTGTTCAGGATGGGCCGCGCTCCGTCATAGGAAAAATTAAGATCCCGGATGGCAACAGCCGGGATCGATTTGTGAGAATCCGGAGATGTCACCGAAGGGCCTCCTTGATGCTTGTGGCCGCATTTACGAGATTGGTCGCCCAGTCCTTGGCCAGCGGATCAAGCCTGACAACCCTGCCATTGATGGCACCGGCAATGACCACTGCGCTTTTCTGGGAGAACTGGGGCTGCACGAATACGGTGTCCAGATCATGGGAGCGGGCCAGTTGGATGAGTTGGCTCAGATCCTTGGGACTGGGGGATTTGCCTTCCATTTCCACGGGGATCTGCCTGAGGCCATAGGCCCGGGCAAAATAGCCCCATGCCGGATGAAAGATCAGAAACCGGTTGTTGGTGGAGGTGTCGCCCAGAATGGCACGAATGCGGGTATCAAGGCGGGTGAGTTCCTGTTCAAATGCGGCCAGATTGGTCTCGTAGATTTCCTTGTGATCCGGATCCACAGCCACCAGGCCCTTGCAGATGTTCCTGGCCTGGATGGCCACCAGATCCGGGGCAAGCCAGATGTGGGGATCAAGAATGGCGTGTGACTCGTGATGTTGGTCGTGGTCCCTGGATGCTTCTAGGTCGTGATGATGCCGGGCCATGGGCACCTTGGTTATCCCTTCCTGGGTGCGAACAATGAGCATGTTCGGGTTGGCCGCACAGATTTTGTCCAGCCAGGTGGTTTCAAAGGGCGCTCCCACGGCAAAATAAGCGGCCGAGGAGGAAAGGGCCTTCATCTGGTTGGGTTTGGGTTCGTAGGTGGCCGGACTTGCCCCGGGAAGAACCATGACCGAGACCTGGACCAGGTCGTGGGCGATCTGGCGGACAAAATAGGCCTGGGGGACAACAGACACGGTAACCTGCAGAGGGGCCGCCGCAGCCTGGCCAAGGGGAAAGATCAGAACACAAACAAGAACGAGCAGGACGCGCAGGCAATACATGATATCCTCCTGGATGACGGCCTGGGAAAGGGAAGGGATGGGTTGAAGAAGGGCGTAGGGCATGGAGGGCAAAGCGCAATGCCCAAGCAAAGGGTTTTGTCCCTGTGACCCACAACCGGGTGGTTATGAATCCATGTCGCTGCTTTCAAATCCGATTTTGCGGATGGCCTGATGGACCAGGTCCATGGAAATGGGGCCTTTGGCAGTGAACTGGGCCTGTTTTTTTTGCAGATCCACATGAATGTTTTCAAGGCCCGGGATGGATTCGAGGGCCTTGGTTACCGACTGCACGCAATGTTCGCAACTCATTCCTTCAACTTTGATGGCTGTCATGATGGTTCTCCTGTATGAGAAGGCTTACCACGATTGGCTAAGATGGATGAAAATAAGTACGCACATCCTGCAAGTCAATGATTATGGAAACTTCGTATGTTCACTTCAGGTGCCGCAAAAGGTATGATAGTTCCTGTCATTGTCAGCGGGCGGATCCTGGTAACGGGATGTGCCTTGTTGTTCCCGGTAGGGAGAGGCAAGAACCTGCAGGAATGATTGGGCCGGATCTGCTCTGCCCAGTTGCGTACACTCTTTGATGACTTTTTCCACGTGATGGTTTCTGGGAATGACCACGGGATTATTGCGTTGCATCAAGGCCTGTATTTTTTCGGGTGCCGGGGATTCCCTGGCAAGTCGTTTTTTCCACCGGGCCATCCAGGGACCAAGATCCTTTTCCAGATCCGCGGCTGCGGTCCGGTCCGTCACCGCCCGGGTCAGGAGCTGAAAGGTGATGGTGTAATCCAGCCTTTTGTCTTCAAGGAGGTGGAGCAGGGAGGTTATGAGGTCCTGGTCTTCGGGCCGGACAAGATGCAGGCCGAGCTTGTGCCCTATCATGGCCATGTAGGCCTGTTCAAAACGTTGGGCAAAGGTCGCAAGAACAGGGCGGATCTGGTCTGCAGCCCTTTTGGGATCGTCATGAACAAGGGGAAGCAGGCACTGGGCGAACCGGGTCAGGTTCCACTGGGCCATGGCCGGCTGATTGCCAAAGGCATACCGGCCGGCCACGTCAATGGAACTGTACACCGTGGCGGGATCATAAATGCCCAGCATGGCGCAGGGCCCATAGTCAATGGTTTCGCCGGCAAGGGAGGTGTTGTCGGTATTCATGACACCGTGAATGAAGCCCACCCGCATCCAGTGGACAATGAGGCGGATCTGCATGTCCATGCATTGCTGGAGCAGGGCCGTATAAGGATTGTCGGCCGTGGATAATGAGGGATAGTGACGCTTCAGGGTATAATCAAAAAGCGCTTCAAGGGCCTTTTTGTTCCCCCGGGCAGCAAAATACTGAAAGGTTCCGATGCGCACATGACCAGAAGCCACCCGGGTTATGACAGCACCGGGCAAGGGTTGTTCACGGAAAACGGTTTCTCCCGTGGTCACCACACACAGGGCCCGGGTGGTGGGTACTCCGAGATAATGCATGGCCTCGCTCATGATGTACTCGCGCAGGGCCGGTCCAAGGGCGCATCTCCCGTCACCTCCCCTGGAAAAGGACGTGGGCCCGGACCCCTTGAGCTGGATATCCCATGGTTTGCCGTTGCGGTCTGCAACATCTCCCAGAAGATGGGCCCGGCCGTCACCCAATTGGGGCACAAAATTGCCGAACTGGTGACCGGCATAGGCCGTGGCAATGGGTTGCGAGCCTGGAAGGAGGCGATTGCCGGAAAAGATCCGGGCCAATGCTGCCGGGTCGTTTTGCAGATCCTTTGGGATCACCAGCTGATCGGCCAGGCTGGAGTTCCACAGGAAAAGGCGGGGATCTCGCACCGGGGTGGGTTTTATTGTTTCGTAAAATTGTTCGCCAAGGCTGGCGTAGGAGTTGGAGAGGTGCATGGGTATCCGTTGGTCATGGGGCAAAAGGTGGGTGTTTCCAGGGAGAAGACACAACAGGTGATGGTGCCGTGGATGTCACCGGGATGGCAGCGTCACAGGGGTTCTGCGGGTTGAAACGCAGAATCTTCTGGTTTTCATGCAAGGCTTCCCCAAGATGGAGAAGGCAATGGTCTTCCATGGATACCCTGCTCCGGCCTGTCCTGCAAGGGAAGGGAAGAGAAACAGGCCCTTTTGCGTGATTGTTTACGGAAAACCCGTGTGGGCAGGGGGCGACATGGCCCCCTGCCTCAGCCCCTGTCTGCAGAGGGGGCTACAGGGACTTTGGGGAAAAGGTGGTGCAGATGGCCGGGGACGTTGTGGCCTGGAAATTAGCTTCCCACGTGTCGGCATTGTTCCAGAAATCGGGCCACGCCTTGTGGGCCCTTTTTTTCATACAGATTGATCACATGGCTGCCGATCACGGCCATGTCGGTTTTGCCCATGAGTTTTTCCACGTGTTCCGGGGAGCTGATGCCGAATCCAGCGGCTATGGGCAGGTCGGTCAGGGAGCGTATCCGGTTCAGAAAGGCGATGCCCTGGTCGTCGATATCCGTGCCCGCACCGGTGATGCCCACCTTGAGGGTGGAATAGATGAACCCTTCCGCAATGGAGCATACCTTTTCCAGACGCTTTTTGTTTGTTGACGGCGAGGTCACCTGGATGACCTTGAGGCCTGCCTTGTGGGCCAGAGTCAGATGATCGTCGGTCTCCTCGTCAAAGGGGAGATCCGGGATGATCAGTCCCTGAATGCCTGCACCGGCGCTGCGGCGCATGAACCGTTCCATGCCCATGGCAAAGGGAATGTTGCCGTAGGTCATGAACAAGAGGGGAATATCCACCTTGTTTGCCATGTCCTCGGCCAGCCTGAAGCAGTCGTTGGTGGTGATACCGTTGTCCAGGGCGTGCTGGCTGGCGCGCATGATGGTGGGGCCGTCGGCCAGGGGATCGGAAAAGGGGATCTGGATTTCAACCAGGTCCACGCCCGAGTCCGCCATGAGCCGGATGAGGTCGGCTGTTGCCGCAAGATCGGGGTACCCGGCCACCACATGGGTCATGAGCCCGATTTTTTTGTTGGTCGCAAAGACCTGATCAATGGTTTTCAATGTCCTGTACCTCCGATTTGAGAAATTCGACCCATCGGGTTTCATCCAGATGCTTGGCCGTGATAAAGATGTCCTTGTCGCCCCGGCCCGAGATATTGATGACCATGATGTGATCCTTGGGTAGTCCGGGAGCAAGCTGCATGGCCCGGGCAACGGCATGGGCTGATTCCAGGGCCGGGATGATTCCTTCCTCCCTGCACAGGATTTTGAAGGCCTCAAGCACCTCCGAGTCCAGAACACTGGAAAAATGAATGCGTCCTTCATCGTGCAGTTGGGCCAGTTCCGGGCCTATGCCTGCGTAATCAAGACCCGCGCTGATGGAATGGGTCTCCTGAACCTGGCCGTCGTCATTCTGCAGGAAGTAACTCTTGTAGCCCTGGACAATGCCTATTTGAGGATTTTCGCCGAACCGAGCCGCGTTTTCTCCGGGCTTTGGCCCGGTGCCGCCTGCCTCGGTGCCAAAGCATCGGACCGAAGGTTCGTCAACAAACGGGGCAAACAGACCGATGGAATTGGAGCCTCCGCCCACGCAGGCCACCAGGGAATCGGGCAGTCGGCCTTCGGCCTCCATGATCTGGGTTTTCACCTCGCGGCCGATAACCGACTGGAAATCCCGGACCATGGCCGGATAGGGTGCCGGTCCCAGGGCCGAGCCGATGAGATAATGGGTGTCATCCAGGTGTTCGATCCAGTGTTTCAGGGCCGCGTTGACCGCGTCCTTGAGGGTTCTGGTGCCAAAGGTCACGGGAACCACCTCGGCTCCCAGAAGGCGCATGGCATAGACATTGGGGTACTGACGCTGGATGTCCACTTGGCCCATGAACACGGTACACGCCATGCCCAGTTTGGCGGCCACCGTGGCCGTGGCAACCCCGTGCTGGCCCGCACCGGTCTCGGCAATGAGTCGGGTTTTGCCCATTTTCCGGGCCACCAGTCCCTGGCCCAGGGCGTTGGTGATCTTGTGGGCCCCGGTGTGGTTGAGCCCCTCCATTTTCAGATAGATCTTGCAGCCGCCCAGACGTCTGGTCAGGTTGGCCGCATAGGTGAGCGGGGTGGGGCGTCCCGAATAGGTGGTGAACAGGTCCGAGAGTTCCTGCTGGAATCCGGGGTCATTCCGAAGTCCTGCATAGGCTTCGGTGAGTTCATCCAGGGCCGGGATGAGCATTTCGGGCACATACCGGCCGCCGTAGGGGCCGAAGCGTTGTTCAATGGCTTTGGTAGTCATGGGAAATCCTTGATTCAAGATATGGGATAAAAGGAAACCGGAGACCGGAAAAAGCGTCATCCGGGCGTGATCCGGGATCTCTGAAAATATGATCGTTTGTAAGGGCGGGTTCCTGTGCTCGCCCTTTTTGCGGCATGTCCTCTTGGTTTTGATGAGCGGAAAAAGGGCACGGCGCACCGTGCCCCTACGGGTTGGCGTCGGGTCGGATGATGCGCATGACCTGTTTTATTGCCTCTGCATCCTTGATGCCGGGGGCGGATTCCACTCCGGAGTTCAGGTCCACGCCATCGGGTTCACATTGCAGGGCATGGGTGATGTTGGCCGGGCCAAGGCCCCCTGCCAGGATCCAGGGCCGGGGGGGAGCCATGCCCTGGAGAGTCGTGAAATCCAGACTGGTCCCGTGACCTCCGGATTGTATGCCCGCATCCAGGAGAAAGGCCGTGCATACCGGGGCGAATCGGTCCATATCCCGGCACAGATCGTCCATCTGTTCATAGCGCATGGGCCAGAAGACCTTGATGACCCGCGATGCACCCAATGTCCGGCAGGCCTCGACAGTATGATCCCCATGGAGCTGGGCCAGATCAAGCTTTGCCGTGTCCATGATCCGGGCGATCTCCTCTGCTCCCTGGTTCACGAACACGCCCACCTTGCGCACCGGTGATCCGGAAAGGTCGGGCACGTCCTGGGGGTTGGTATTTCGCGGGCTTTTGGGGTGGAAGATGAATCCCAAAAGGTTCACGCCCAGGTTGATACAGGTCCGGATGTCCTGGCTTCTGGTCATGCCGCAGACCTTGACCACGGGTTTGCGGGAAAACAGGGGTGATGTGTTGTGTTCGGATATCTTCATGGCTGGTATCTGGTTGCAATCAGATCTGACGAATTTCCGCCGATTACCGTCATCCCGGCGCAGGTCGGGACCTTGAACACCGGGATCATGCAGGAAACCGCAGGCTCGGACCGAGCCTGTTGCGTTCCCGGATCACCTCCGGGATGACGTCTTGTTTCCATATGCAGGCCCTTGGCTCCGGGGAAAATGATCCTATGATCCATTTCGAGTGAATCTCTCGACCATCCTGCCGGGATGATCCGACGCCATCAGGGCCGTGCCCATGAGTAACGCGTCGAATCCCGCCTCGAACATTTTTTGTCCGGCTTGCGGGGTGGTGATGCCACTGGCGCTGATCCAGGTCTCGTGTTTTTGTTTTCTTGTAACGAGTTCGTAGGATCGGTTCAGATCGATACCCAGGGTGGCCAGATCCCGGTTGTTGATCTGGATGATCCTGGCGCCAAGAGACTGAGCCCTTTGAAGATCGTGGGCGTCAAATGCCTCCACCACGGGTTCCAGGCCGAAAGTCTGGCATTCCCGCAGGACTGCGTTCAGTTCCGCGTCGGTTTCAAAGAGCCGGACAATGACCAGAATGGCCGATGCCGGGGTGGAAGCGGTCATGGCCACCTGCAGGGGATGGGTGATGAAATCCTTGCGCAGCAGGGGCAGGCCGGTCTTTGCCATGATGTGCAGATAGGAGAGGTCGCCCTTGAAGTAGGTTTCTTCCGTGAGCACGGAAATGGCCGATGCTCCTGCCCGGGCATACATGGATCCCACCTCCTCCGGAGACATGGTCAGGTTGATGTCTCCTTTGGAAGGGGAAGCCCTCTTGTACTCGGCAATGATGGCTCCCGGCATCTGTCCCCGGATGGCCTCGGCAAACCCGGGACGTTTTCCCCGGTAGGGAGCGGGCAATTGTTTCAGGCTCCGAAGCCTTGTCAGTTCCTCTTCCTTGGCCTTGACAAAACGGCTAAGAGGCATGGGAAAGCACCTCCGTGACTCCTTCATGCACCTTGGTCCGGGCCTGATGCATGGCCTCGGCCATGGATACGCCTTCTTCCAGAATGTGGATGGCCATACCCAGATTCAGGGCAACCATGTCCTGCATGGCTTTGGGCCCGGTTCCCGCCAGAATGAGTTTCTGCTTTTCCAGGGCGTCCTCCGGTCCGCTGCACTGCAGATCTTCGGGTGCGCACCGTTCAAAGCCCAGGGGCATGGGGTCGAATGAAGAGGTGGTTGTCTTGCCGTTGGCAACCATGATCACCTGGCAGATCCCGCAGGGAGTGAGCTCATCGAATCCCCCGGCACCGTGGACAACAGCCGCTTTGATGCCCCGCTTGGCCAGGACCGTGGCCATGAGGGGGGCAAAATCCGGCGAGGGAACTCCCATGAGCTGGTGGGTGGGCAGGGCCGGATTGATGAGGGGGCCCACCAGATTGAACAGGGTGCGTATGCCCAATGCCTGACGGATGGGAGCCACGTACCTGAAAGCCGGGTGGAACTGGGGAGCGAACAGGAATACGAAATTGCGTTTGGCCAGTTCCGCATGTGCCTCTTCCGGAGAACTCACAAAAGGAAAGCCCAGGGCCTTGACGATATCCGCACTTCCGCATTTGCTGGAAACACCCTTGTTGCCGTGTTTGACCACCTTGTAGCCCATGTCGGCCAGGAACAGGGATACTGCGGTGGAGCAGTTGAAACTGTTCTTGCCGTCCCCGCCCGTGCCGCAGGTGTCGATGCGTTTTTCCGTGAGATCCGGAATGATTCTGGCTTGCTCAAGAGCCATATTCACGGCCTCGCCCAGTTCTTCGGCGGTTTCCCCCTTCATGCTCAGGCCAAGGAGCAGGGCGCCTGCCTGGGCCGGTTCCAATTCTCCCCTGAGCAGGGCGCCAAAGGCCTGTCTGCCCATTTGGGGCGTGAGATCGTTGCCGTTTTTCAGATGGTCAAGAATGGTATGTATGGTGGTAGCCATTGTGGTCTCCTGTCTGTGAAAGTATGGTATGATATGAAGTGGTTCTGTGGATCTGCGGACACGGCGCGCCGTGCCCCTACGGGTTCGGTTTCCTGTATCCCTTTTTTTCAGGCCACATTTTTTGTACCGTCTGCCTGATCCTGGCAGATCCTGATGAAATTGTTCAGCAGCCGGGGGCCGTCAGGGGTAAGCACGGATTCGGGATGAAACTGAACGCCCATCCATGGTCTGTTCGTATAGGCAAGGCCCATGATGGAGCCGTCCTGGGTAGCGGCCGTGACCGTGAAGGACAGCCTGGTGGTGCCCGGGAAGACGATCAGTGAATGATAGCGGCCAATGACCATGGGTTGGGGCAGGCCGGCAAAGAGGCCTGTATTGGTATGTTCAATGGTGGATGTCTTGCCGTGCATGATGCGGTTGGCCCTGGACACGTGGGCTCCGGCAAAATATCCCAGGATCTGGTGACCCAGGCATACGCCAAGTACGGGGATGTGACGGGGCAGCCTGGTAAGCAGCTCCAGGCACAGTCCGGCATTGACTGGATGGCTGGGACCGGGTGACAGGACGACCCCTTGCAGATCCGGGCTTGTGGCCAGATCCAGGATTTCGGGTTCGTTGTTCCTGTGCACCAGGGGATTGCATCCCTGGGTCTGGAAGGTCTGCACCAGATTGAAGGTAAAGGAATCAAAGTTGTCCACGAGTAAAATCATCACCGCCTCCACTGGTTTGTATGGCCGCAAACAGGGCCCCTGCTTTGTTTTGACATTCTTCCCATTCCCTGACCGGTTCGGAATCAAACACAATGCCCGCTCCGGTCTGCCAGGTGAGGACCCCGTCCCTGATCCACATGGTTCTGATGGTCAGCCCCATGTCCAGGTTGACCGGTCCCTGACCCACCCCGATCCAGCCGATGGACCCGGCATAGGGTCCCCGTTCCAGGAGTTCCATGTCTGCGATGATCTGCATGGCCCGGATCTTGGGGGCTCCGCTCACGGTTCCTGCCGGAAAGGTGGCTGTCAGGACGTCCAATGCGTCCCGGCCCGGCAAGAGGTCGGCGGTGATGGTGGAGGTGAGGTGCATGACGTGGGAAAACCGTTCCACATCCATGAACCGGGTCACCTTGACGCTGCCGGTGGTGGCCATGCGGCCCAGATCGTTGCGGCCCAGATCCACGAGCATGACGTGTTCGGCCCGCTCTTTGGGGTCTTCGATCATCTCTGCGGCCAGTTGCTTGTCCTCTTCATCGCTAGCTCCCCTGGGACGGGTGCCGGCAATGGGGCGGAGCAGCAGGTGGTTGTCCGTGCTTTTGACCAGCAGTTCGGGAGACGATCCAATGAGGGTGATTTCAGGGAAATGGATGTAAAAGGTGTAGGGCGAGGGGTTGATCTGTCGGAGTCGGCGATACAGGGTAAAGGATGATCCGGTAAAAGAACATTGTCGTTTGGACGAGAGCACGATCTGAATGGCCTCGCCATGGGTAATTAGTTTCTTGGCCCTGGTCACGGCATCCATGAAGGTTGATCTGTCCGGGGTGGCTGTGATCCTGCCGCACAAAGGTTCTTCTTCAACCGGCGCGGCAGAGAGAGGTCCGGGATTCGGATCGTTGGTAATGCTCAGATAGCAGCATCTGGAATGGAGATGATCAAAGAGGAGAATCTTGCCGGGCAGGGCGTAATACGCCTCTCCCTGCTCGGGTGGAAGCCGGTCGGCCAGGGCCGGTTCAAAGATGCCGCCCATGGTGTAGCCAAAATAGCCGCAGATGGATCTGGTCATGGGGGGAAGTTCACTCAGTTCCGCAGGAGGAATGATGTTCAGTTCCCGTGTCAGCTCTTTGATACCCTTGAGAAACGGGGTGTCGTGAAATGTTTGCAGGGGAGCGAGCCGGTCGTCCAGGACCGTCACCTTCAGGTTGCCGTTGAAGCATTCAAGCAGGAGCTGAAAGTCCCAACCCATGAGACTGTACCGCCCCAGGCGGCCGTCCACCTCGGTACTTTCCAGAAGAATACCCGGTTTGGTCCCCACCAGACTGAGATACAGGGAAACCGGAGTCTGGGTATCCGCCTGCATCCATTGACCGTGTTGTTCCAGATTGATCATTGTTTCTCCGTAAGATTCCAATTGGTTTGCCGTTAAAGGCGTTGAACAGTGTGAGTTGATTTTGTCGGGGTTTGACTGGTTTGCAAAAAAAGCCGCCGGATTTTCACGGGGAAAATCCGGCGGCTTACATGATGGTGGTGTGCAAGATGCGTCACCATGCAGCAGGATCTCCCCTGACACGGGAAAAAAGCCACCACCACAGCCATGCAGTCAGGACAACATCTGCCTGTTCCCGTCCGCAGGAAGAGAGCGTGTGTTGGGTGGAGCACATGGTTGTGGCAAAGGGGGAGAAGGTCATGGTTGGCAAGGGGTTGAGGTTATAAAAAAAGGGGCCGCAGGATTATCTCCTGCGGCCCCTTGGTATGCGTGGCGTCTGATTGAGATCCACAGCGAACACTATCGCTGCATGCGCAGGATTCCATATGACAAACCGTGCCACCACCAGAGGTTGGAAGCTGTACAATGGGTAGTCTGGAAAACTTGCGCGATCATGATAACAGTATCCTGTGAAAACGATGTTCAAATGTGTAGGATCAATGTCTAGGTGATCCGTTCCTCCCTGTCAAGGACAGAGACGATGTTGCCTCCAACGGATTCTGTCCGTTTGTCAGCATGGTGCTGGGGCGTGCAGACGCGGGAATCCGGCACATTGACCCTGTTATTCAGCAGCTCACGGGCCAGACGTGAAATTCGGGTTTGGGTTTCCAGCCCACGCCCACGGCACCCTTGTGCAGATACAGGACATGGGCCCAGTCGGGTTCAAAAAAGCTGGATGTTGACGACCAGTAGGCCTGCTGCACCGACAGGAAGGGATGATGGGCCGGCAAAGCCGGGCTGAAGGTGGAGGCATCCACCAGGGATTCCAGCTCGTTGATGGTTGGCAACCGCCAGGATCGACCCGCCGTGGTGAGGCCTGCCACGCTTGCAAGGGCCTGTTCCCAGGTCATGGTTTTCGGGAACGCCCGGGCATTCCGAAGCCAGACCAGCCCGGTCAGGTTGTCGTGAACAACGTCCCCCTGGAGCGTGAAACGGGGATGTGGCCAGGGCAATCCCTGCCGGAGCGCGCCATCCTGACCCGAATCAGTACAGGGGATGTTCCGACCGGCGCTGTCATGACACAGGGTTTGTCCGGTTTTTGGCAGGTTGATGGATTGTCCGCAAACAGGCCATGTGAGGGCGAACTGGTCCTTTTTGCCGTAGAACATGCGCCCCCCTTCAAGATGGACATACCAGGCATGGTCCGGGGCAATGGCTGCTGTGGTCGAGGACCAGTACCACCCCAAAAAGACTTCTTCAAAGGGATGGGATGCGGGCAGGGCAGGGTTTTTGTTCCCGTAGCTGATGAGGCTGCGCAATTCCCTGCGGTTGGGAAGTCGCCAGTCCCGGTGATGGGCGTACCCGTCCCTGTTCATGGTTCGGACCAGGTTCAGCGCATCCTGCCAGGTCATGGGGAACTGGCCGAAATTGGCTGTTTGCGTCCATATGAGCCCGGTTGCCTGATCACGTACAAGCCCGTTTCCTTCAGGCATGAAACGGTTTGAGAACGTGTGGCTTCCCCTTGTTGCCGCGTCCTGTCCCGATCCCTGGCAATCAATGGGTCTGCCCGAGGCATCGTAACAGAGTTGTTGCCCGGTCCACAGAACATGGGGCATGGTTGCCGCTCCCGGATATGCCTGCATGGTGCAGGCGGATTGAGGTTTGAGGCTGGTATCTATCGGAAAACCGAACCGCTAACAATTGAGATTGCCCCTGTCGGGAACAGGTTGTCAAAGGGTTTTGGGCAGGAACAGTGCTCGTAACATTACGGTCCTTTTGGCCTGTGCCATCCATTCCGGGATATCCCTTCTGCTTCACCGAAGTACGGCATTCGCCAGATCACGAAAAGCCGGGTTTCCCCTGTGCAGGAAACCCGGCTTGAGTCACTGGTGTCTGTACAGCAGCTATTTGGTGCCCGATCCCTTGAAGGTCACGGATATGATTTCGTATTCGATTTTGCCCCGGGGAGCGTCCACAATGACCTCGTCGCCTTCTTCCTTGCCCAAAAGGGCCTGGCCAACGGGCGAGAGAACAGAAATGATACCCCGGTCAACATCGGATTCGTCCGGACCAAGCAGGGTGTAGGTCTTTTCCTCGCCGGTATCCAGATCTTCGAGTTTGACCGTTGCCCCAAAGGTAACCACATCGCCATCCAATGTATCCAGATCAATGACATTGAAACGCGGAATCCGCGATTCAAGATAGTTGATCTTGGCCTCCAGCAGTCCTTGACGTTCCTTGGCTGCGTCATAACCGGCGTTTTCCCGCAGGTCGCCTTCTTCTCGGGCTTCCTTGATGGCCTGAACAACGAGAGGGCGCTCCTTTTTGAGCTCCTCAAGTTCCTTGTGCACTTTTTCCAATCCTTGAACGGAAATGGGGATGCTATCCATGGTTTCTACCTCGATTTTTCTGAACGTTCCTGAATGTACGAAAATAGAGAACCGCTCCTCGTCCCGTGTGGACGAGGAGCGGCAGGTTTTCTGATGAGCAACGATGTAATGCTATGTATAGAGGATCAATGAACGATGGTCAAGAGGTGATTGCAACTTGGGTCATTCATATGTGGGCGGCCTCAAAAGACAATGCCCGGCCGGAACCTGTCTGTTACTCCAGGCCTTCCAGCCTGTGAATGGTGCGCTGGATGGCGGATCGGGCGAGGGCACACAGGGCGACTCTGTCCGGCAGACCAGAACAGAGCCGGGGCAAAGGTTCTGCTGGACATGCTGTTTTGATTTTCATGAAAACAGGGTATGCATCCGTGGCGTATCCGGGATGACGGAATGACTTGAGCTTGTACCGCAGATTGCTGCTGCCAGGGAGGGCGTTATGAACACTCATCAGATCGAACGGGTTGCCGAACGCATGAGCAGATCGGCACATTGTGTGGTTTTTACCGGAGCGGGCATTTCCGTGGAAAGCGGTATTCCCCCGTTTCGGGGGGCAGACGGGCTGTGGTCGCGATATGATCCCGCCTGCCTGGACATCTCCTTTTTTCACAATCATCCGCGCGATGCCTGGAAGGCGATCCGGGAAATCTTCTACGATTTCATGGGCAGGGCCGAACCCAACAGGGCCCACCAGGGAATTGCCCGGCTGGAACAGATGGACATTGTCAAATCGGTGATCACCCAGAACATTGACAACCTGCATCAGCAGGCCGGCAGCCGGGTGGTCTGCGAGTATCACGGAACCACCAGAACGCTCAGTTGCACCGGGTGCGGAAGAACCATTGAAGCGATCAAGGCCGACCTGACAACCCTGCCTCCTGGATGCGCGGATTGCGGCGGGGTCATGAAGCCTGATTTCGTGTTTTTTGGTGAACCCATCCCCGAGCAGGCGGCCCAGTTCTCCAGGGAAGAGGCGGGCAGGGCCGATTGCATGCTCATCATCGGCACTACCGGCGAGGTTATGCCCGCCAGTCTGCTTCCCCCACTGGCCAAAGACAATGGGTGTTTCATGGTGGAGATCAATACGGAACCATCCGCCTATACCAAGGATATCACGGATGTGTTTCTGCAGGGAACAGCAACGGACATGGTCTCGGCCCTGGTGGATGCCGTGGAAAGGGGGAAGGAAACCCTGCCGGGCCCATGAGGGGGAGAGTCTACTTGCCAATGGGTTTTCTGAAGACCATCCCTTCACCGGGATAGATCATGCGGTCTTTGAGAGGAGTGGGCCTGTCTGGCTGCTTCCACATGTCGGGCCGGGGGAGGGAGCCCTCCCTGCCCCGTGGTGTGGGCGTTTTGTCATGCATCTGGGGTTGGGCGCGAAGATCCACTTCCCTCACCGGGGTGCTGAATTCAATGGGGATGTTGTTGGGGTCAAAGGTGTAGATGGACAGGATGAATCCGTGGTCAACAACCTCGGAAACCCAGATGTCGTTGGCCTCCAGCCGGTCCTTGAGCAGCCACAGATCCTCTTGTGCATCCACCTCCAGGGCGATGTGATCAAAGGCAAAGGGTCCCTTGACCGGAACGCCGTGGTCCTTTTCGGGAAGGTTTTCCACCTGGGGCCACTCAAAAAAGGCGATCATGTCATGGTCCGAGATGGAGAAAAAATATTGCCGGTAGCCCTCATGGCCAAGCCCGGCGACCAGGGGCATCTCCAGAAGATCCCTCCAGAATCGGATCGTGGTGTCCATGTCTTTGGTGGCCATGGCCAGGTGGTTGATGCCCGTATAGTGTATCATGTCTTACTCCAGTTGATCGCCGTGGCGTGCAAAATCATCCCCCAGGGTTGTCAGGTTCTTGCCCAGGGCCTCAATGATGTCCATGGGTACGGATTGCGTGCTGATTCGCCGAAATGCCCATTGGGCCATGTACAGGATATCCCCTTCCCGGGTCATCAGGGGATGGGCCTTGGTGGTGATGCTGGCCACCAGGGCCCGTTTGTTCCGGTCAAAGGCAAGGATCGCGTTTTTGATGTCCGTGGCGGCCTCATCAATGCGCGCCTCTGATGCATTGCTTTCGTTGAGCTGCCAGAAGGTATAATAGGCCGTGTTGAGCTCCGTGCGCAGGCGCAGATGGTTGGTCATGGTGTCGGCAAAATGGTCCATCGTGCCAATGGCCTGGAAGATGTTGCCCATGTCACGGAGTTTTTGCCCGTACAAATGAAAGAACTCCTGTTTCTGTTTTGTTGTCAGGGGCTTTTCAACCGGGGTGCCGGATGTGCCGGGAAAGGGTTTGCGCACACGGCCCAGTTTTTCGTCGGCTCTCAGGATACATTCCTGGCCGTACAGCTGAAACAAAAGATCCAGGGTGCGGGGAGAGAGCACGTGGGCCAAAATGGCCTTGCGCACCGCACCCATGTCCTCTCCGTCCTGATCCAGGCCCTGCAGGGAAAGCCCGTAACGCATGTTCAGCATTGTGCTGGTCAGGTCCAGGCGTCCCTTGGGACCGGGATTGGTCAGGGAGTGTGCCGGATGGTAGTGCTCAAGAGCCAGATCCACCAGATCGTCGATGAAATCCAGGGTGACACGGCTGTCCTCGGTGGGAGCAGGACTGGTGGTGTTTGATGCTTCCCGGGACAGGGTGGGCGTTATCTGTGTGCCATCGGTGGTAGCATTGTTTACCGGGTTTTGAAGGGTGATCTGCCACCGTTGGGGATCAGTCATGGCCCCGCGGGTCCCGTTGGATGCGGCTGGCCTGGGCTGGGGCGAGGGCGCGTTGCTGGTTGCCTTGTGCAGGAAGAAGATCCCTGCAGCAACAAGCATTCCCGTGACCAAGGTGAGGCTGATGATCAAAATCAGTTTTTTCATGTCTGCCCTGTGGAATGTGCGTGGATACAGGCTCGACAGGCTTGTTCTGCCGGGTCATGTCATTGCTTGAGAAATTGGGGTTGCCCCGTGGATTCAAGCACGGAACGCCAGTACATGGATTGGATGTTCAGTTTTCGTCGTTTCTGGGTGACCAGGTTCAAGGGCAGGTAGACATAGCGGTCCTGCAGTCGGGTCACCACCATGTTGGTTTTGCCGGCCATGCCGGCATGCACGGCGTGCTGGCCCAGAAATCCGCAATATACGCGATCATGGGCATTGGCCGGAATGGATCGGATGATGTAGCTTGGATCAATGTATTTCAGGGTGATGGGCAACCCCTTTTTTTTGAAGTGTTTTTTGATTTCCGTGCGGAGCACGTCACAGATATCCCCGAGAACCGGATTGCCCGAGGCATCTTTTTTTCTGCTCACGTTGCACAGATGCTGGCCAGCCCCTTCGGCCACCACGATAACGGCGTGCTTGCGACTGATCAATCTGTTTTCCAAAGCCTGTAAAAAGCCGTTTTCTCCCTTGAGTTCAAAGGATTGTTCGGGGATGAGCACAAAATTGACATCCTTGAGGGCCAACGTGGCCTCGGCAGCAATAAACCCCGATTCCCGGCCCATGAGCTTGACAATGCCAATGCCGTAGGGAGCGCCCTGGGCCTCCACATGGGCGCACCTGATGGCCTCGGTCGCCTTGGCCACGGCTGAATCGAATCCAAAGGACTTGGGCACGAAATGAATGTCGTTGTCGATGGTTTTGGGGATGCCGATGACAGCGATCTTCAGGTTTCGGTTCCTGATCTTCTGATTGATGGCTTTGGCCGCCCGCATGGTGCCGTCCCCGCCGATCATGAACAGGATGTTGATGTTCATCCGTTCCAGTGCATCGACAATTTCTTCGGGAGGCTGGGGGCCCCTGGACGAGGCCAGAATGGTTCCCCCGAATTCGTGGATGGCGGTCACGTTTTCCGGGGTCAATTCCATGATGTCGTGACAATAGTCCGGAATGAACCCTTGCAAACCATAGCGAATGCCTATGGTTGCGGCAACATGGTAATGATGATGGGCTTCCATGACAATGGACCTGATGACATCATTGAGCCCGGGGCAGAGACCGCCGCAGGTTACCAGAGCGCATTTGGTCTTGGGCGGATCAAAATAGATGGTTTCCCTGGGCCCGGCCTCTTCAAAGGGAAGGAGCAATTGTTCGTTGCCCGCTTCGTCAATGACATCGGGTCCCACATGAATGACGACTTTTTCTTCGGGAGCCACAAACGGGCCAAAGGGAAGGGTGCTCTTGATTTTGGGGGTCCCGAGAACATCAATGGATGTGTTGATCTGTATGGACATGTGTCAATCCCCTGTGGATGCTCTGTGCAGGATGGTCAGTGGAAGAAACAACCGGCAGGGTCTGCAGGAGCACACCCCGTGTGGTTGTCCGTGCCTGAAAGGTAGCGTGAATTGTGGCAAAGGTCCATGAAATTGTCCATATGGCGTGCCTGTCGGGACCTGCCATTTCTCCAATGTTCCATGGCAAGGGCGTTATGGGGCGATGTCCGGCCCCTGTTCGGGTATGGGAACGGATCCGCTTCCGGGGTGCAGACCGTGCTGGCTGCTGCCAAAAAGCAGGCGGATCAGCTTTCTGTGACTGGTGGGAAAGGCCAGCTGGTTCAGCGTGTCCGGACGGACCCACCTGTACTCCAGAGCCGTGTGCAGAACCGGATGGACGGGGGGATTGGTGGAGCAGCAAAAGGCGTGCAGGGTGATCCTGTATCGGGTGTAGCTGTGTTTGATCTCGGCCACCTTGCGGCCGGGTATGACCGACAACCGGGTTTGCCGGAAAAATTCCCTGGCAACCGCTGTTTCAAGGGGTTCCCCCGGAATAACCTTTCCACCGGGAAACTCCCACAGGTTGGCCCACACGGCATTGTCAGGTCGTTTCTGGATAAAGACCTGACCCTGGTGGACAAGCACCCCGGCAACCATGGTCAGGGGAATGGTTGTGGGGGGCTTTGGCGTGACCGGACGTTCAAGCATGTTCCCCTTTTCCAGGGACGCGCACAGGGATTGCAGGGGGCATTGTATGCATACAGGAGATTTTTTGCAGACCAGAGCGCCAAGTTCCATGATGGCCTGGTTGAAATCCCTGGCCCGTGAGGCAGGCAGAAGACGGGCCGCCTGGGCAGTGATGAACGAGCGGGTCTCCCTGGCGGTGATCAGGGTATCGACATCAAAGATCCGTGCCAGAACCCGGGATACATTGGCGTCAACAACAGGGACGGGTTTTTCAAAGGCAATGCTGGCAATGGCGGCAGCCGTGTAGGGACCAATGCCGGGCAGGGCGGCCAGTTCGTCGGGCTGTCGGGGAAAGACGCCGTTGTGGTCGGCAACAATGATCCTGGCCGTCTTGTGCAGGTTTCTGGCTCTTCTGTAATACCCGAGACCTTCCCATGCACGCAGGATTTCATCCTCGTGGGCCAAGGCCACGCTGCGGATGTCCGGGAAGCGTGCCATCCACCGGTTGAAGTATTCCACGCCCCTTTCCATCTGGGTCTGCTGGAGCATGATTTCGGAGATCCAGACCTTGTACGGGGCGTAGTCCCTCCGCCAGGGAAGGTCCCGGCGGTGGGTGGCAAACCAGTCGAGCAGGGCGTTTTGAAACAAATGCGCGAAGTCCATGGGGCACCCATCCGGGAAAACCGTTCAAAAGGCAAGCCCCGGACACGGGGGGCATCATGCAACAGGTGCCCTGCTGCCGGGCCTTTTCAAGGCAGACGCGGGGTATGTCGAATTTTTTTTGGGGGATATTTCTTGTATGCGGTCGGGAATCCACGTAGATCTTATCCGTTTGTGCTCTGTTCACGGCTTGCCCCCTTTTCCACGTTGGTGTGGATTGGCAGGACAGGTTCCCTGCGGAAGAGCTGATCTGAAACCTTTGCGGACGGCAACAAGCCGCCTCAAGGATACATACCATGTCTACCAATGATCGTACGGATGCCTTTCTGGACCAACACTCGCAGCTGCAACCCCTTGATCCCTTTACCTTCAGTTGTCACCCCGGGGTGTGCTGTTTCAATGCCTGCTGCAGCAGACTGCGTCTCATTCTGACCCCTTATGATGTCTACAGACTGCATTGCTCCCTGCACCTTCCTTCCGACCAGGTTCTGCACGAGTATGCGGATTTGCACATTGCCCCGGACACGGGCCTGCCCTGTTTTCATCTCCGGATGCTTGAAGACGAAAAGGGATCGTGTCCCTTTCTTGGGGAAAAGGGGTGTTCGGTCTACACCAACCGCCCCGGGGCCTGCCGGGCCTATCCCCTGGGCCGGGCGGCCCGGATTGATACTGACGGGCACAAGGAGGAACGGTTTTTCTTTATCCGGGAAAACCATTGCAAGGGATTTGGGGAACACCAGACTTGGACCCCGACCACATGGATGGCCAATCAGGGACTCATCCCATACAACGCCAGTAATGACAGGTACATGAGTCTCATGACCAGGCAGCAAAACGCCGCAGTCAGGATCACTCCCCAAAAGCTGGGCATGGTCCTCATGGCCCTGTACAATGTGGACGGATTCCAGGATTTCATCTCCCGCATGTCCCTGCTGGATCGTCTGGACATGACCTCTGCACGCAAGCAGGCCATTTTGCACGAAGAAGAACAAACCCTGGCGTTTGGATTTGATTGGGTGGAAATGATCCTTTTCGGATCCAGCAGCAACATCCGGCCCCTGCATTGATTGATGGGTCCATGGACGCGGGGTTCATGACCGGATGCTGTCTGTACGCGTGTTACTGGCGGGACGTTTTGGGCATCTCTTCCCGGGGATGGTGCTGTTTGCGGATGGTTGCAAAGCCCACGATGATGTCCAGGAGCTCTTCGGTGATCCGGTTCTGGCGTTCCCTGTGATAGTGGCTGGTCAGTTCGCCCAGAAGTTCCTCAATGTTTCTTTCGGCCGCCTGCATGGCGGCCAAACGGGCGCTGTTTTCCGCCACCATGGATTCGGCCATGATCCGGTGGAGGGAAGCAAACAGGTACTGGCTGCTGAACCGGGAAAGGAGCACGTCCAGTTCCACGGTAGTCAGGGGGATCTGTCTGGAAGGCCATTTTCTGTGGGCCAGCTGCTCGTACCAGGTCTGGTCCATGGGCAGCAGTCGGGTTGTGGTGGTCTTGAATCCCGTGGGATGGACAGGCTTGTTATGCACGATGACAATGGTGCGGATGCCCTGTTCCTGCTGCCAGCGATCCATGACGGCCAGGATTTCCTGGGCCCTTGTGGTGATGCCCCGTATCTGGGTCGGCAGGGAAAACGCGTGATACACCCTGCCGGCAAGGTCGTGAACCAACCGTTCTCCCACGGTGAGCACGCTCATGTTCTGTTCCTGCTGCCTGGCGTGTTCCCAGTGGGTGCGCGTGGCCTCGGTCACCTGTTCATTGAACGATCCGCACATGCCCTGGTCGGATCCGAACAGAATATAGCCGCGGGTATCCCGCCCCTGCAGCCTGCTGCCGGCCGGACGTTTGGGGACCCGGGCAAGCACGGCCTGCAATCCGGTTTCCACTGTTGCAAAATACTCCTGCAGGGACGCCAGTGCGGTCTCGTACTGGCGCATGTTCACCGCAGCCAGGGCCTTCATGGTCTTGACCAGGGAAAAGAGTTCGCCTGCGCTGTGGATCTTTTTTTTCAATGCTTCCATGGCAGGTCCGTCATGTTGTTGGCAGGTCCGGAGGCTGGATGCCGAGGTGCTCGGCCATGCGGGCGAGCAGGGTCCCCTGCTGGTCGCTGGAAAGGGGGGTGTTGTCCTGGATGGCAGCGCTGATTTCGGGAAGCTGGGGCATGAATTCCCTGATGCGTGTTTCCATGGCCGGGATGTCTTCCAGGGGCACGGTGTCGAGAAGATTGCCGGACACGGCCAGAAGCACGGCTATCTGTTCGGCACTGCTCAACGGAGAGAACGGTTTCTGCTTGAGTACTTCCCTGACCCTGCGGCCGTGTTCAATGGTTGCCATGGTGGCGTCATCCAGTCTGGTTCCGAATCGGGAAAAGGCCTCCAGCTCCTCGAATTGGGAGTAGGAAAGCCGGAGCTGCCCGGCAACCGAGCGAAATGCCGGATACTGGGTCTTGCCCCCGACCCGGGACACGGATTTGCCCACGTCCACGGCAGGGAGAACCCCTTTCTGAAACAGGTCCGGCGAGAGGTAGATCTGGCCGTCGGTAATGGAAATGAGGTTGGTGGGGATGTAGGCGGAAATGTTCTGGGCCTCGGTTTCAATGATGGGCAGGCCCGTCAGGGAACCGCCTCCATACTCCTTGCGCAGATGGGTTGAACGTTCCAGAAGCCGGGAATGAACATAGAATATGTCTCCGGGAAAGGCCTCGCGTCCGGGCGGGCGTTCCAAAAGCAGGGACAGTTCCCGGTAGGCCTGGGCGTGTCGGGTCAGATCGTCGTACACAATGAGCACGTCATGTCCCTGTTCCATGAAATGTTCGGCAATGGACGTGGCTGCGTACGGGGCAATGAATTGCAGCCCCGGGGGATCGTCACCGTCGACCACCACCACGGTGGTGTACTCCATGGCTCCGTGTTCGCGCAGGTCGTGAATGACCGTGGCCGTACCTGCTGCCCGCTGGCCAATGGCGCAATACACGCACAGGACATCCTTGTCCTTCTGGTTGATGATGGTGTCCACGGCAATGGATGTTTTGCCGGTCTGGCGGTCGCCGAGGATGAGTTCGCGCTGTCCCCGGCCGATGGGGATGAGGGCGTCCACGGACTTGATGCCGGTTTCCAGGGGCGTGGTCACCGGATCCCGGTGCATGATGGGGGGTGCTTCCCGCTCAATGGGCAGCCGGTCGGTGGTGACAACCGGTCCCAGGTCGTCCAGGGGAAATCCTGTCGGGGCAATGACCCGGCCCAGCAGTTCGTTGCCCACGGGAACATCCACCACCCGGCGGGTGCGTCTGACTTCCTGGCCCGCTCCGAGATGGCCGTAATCTCCCAGAAGAACCACTCCTGCACCGTCCTTGTCCACATTCAGGGCCATACCGTAGAGATCGCCGGGAAAAACGAGCAGCTCTTCGGAACGGACGCCCGACAGTCCCGTGACCATGGCCACACCGCGGCCAACCGTGGTCACGCGGCCCACCTCCCTGGGATCAAGGGTGGGCCGGGCCGCCTCAAGGGCCTTGTTCACGCTGTCGCGCGTTGTCTGGATGCTCGTCTGAAAATGGGTGTCATAGTTGTCTGGTGTCACGATTCCTGCTCCAGAAGACCGGTTTTCAGATCCTCGAGATAGCGGTGGATGGTCCAGTCCAAACGGTGGCCGTTGCCGCTCAGGGAAACCCCGGCCAGAAGTCCGGGATCAAGGTGAGACACGATCCTGCCGCTGAACCCGAAGTCCCTGTCCAGGATGGCGCGCAGCCGGTTGGTGGTTTCCCCTGTCAGCTCAAAGGGCGTGCTCACGGTCAGGGTGTCCTGGCCGGTAAAGAGGTTGGGGAAGCGGTCCTTGTGGGCTCCGGGATCCTGTTCGAGCATGTCCAGAAAATGGGCAACCATGGATGCGTGCAGGGAGATGCCCGCCAGATCGTGCAGGGCCGTGTTGGCCACAGTGAAAAGCTGGGTGGCCATTTCCTGTTGCAGCGTTTCGATCCGGCGGCGTTTTTCCCGTTCAAAGGATTGGATAAAGGCGTGCTCCCTGGCCCTGACCGCGGCCTTGACCGAGGCGGTGAGCTCTTTTTCCAGGGTTGCTGCCCGGGTTTTGATCTCCTGGAGCATCCGGGCTTCCTCGTCCTTGAGTCGGGCGTTGCGGGCCTTGATGTCCGCAAGATGCTGTTCGGCTTTTTCCTTGGCCTTTTGGGCTTCGTCCAGTTCCCTGGCCAGGCGTTCCTCCCGTTGGGCCATGGCCCGGGTGATGGGACGAAACAAAAAGCGTTTCAGGATCAGGACCAGGATCAGGAAATTGAGCACCTGGACGAAAACGGTAAAGGGATCAATGAGCACGGTTCATCCTTGGTTGCGATGCACAAAGCTGCTTGGGCCCCGGGGTTCATGTCCTGCCTGGCATGGAATGGCAGGCAGGTTTGGTGAGACCCTGCTGCAGGGGCGTTCGTGTTTGGGGAAGGGAAAATCCTGCACGCCTCCGGGCCTGATCATGGCCGGAAACAACCGGGCGTGATGGCGCTCACCTGGCTGCGTGCGCTGCCCGGCCCCTACTTCACCTGGGAAAGCAGGTAATTCCAGAAGGGGTTGGCAAAAAGCAGAATCATGGAGACCACAAAGCAATAGATGGCCGTGGATTCCACCATGGCCATGCCCACGAACAGGATGCGGGTGATGGTGTTGCCTTCGTCGGGTTGCTGGGCCAGGGAAGCCAGGGCCTGGGCCAGTGCCCGGCCTTCGCCAATGGCTGAGCCGATGGAACCGATGGCGATACACAGGCCCGATGCCAGGGCCGAGGCCATGCCTATCAGTGCAAGATCACTCATGGGGACTCCGAAAAAGATGGTTACAGGTGGTGTTTCAGTTCCTGGTTGTCAGTTTGTGTGTTTGGGGTTGTTTGAGGTTGCGGGTTGGACGTGGATTGCTGGGTTTCCATGCCCGAGGCAATGTACACAATGGCCAGGACAGCAAAGATATAGGCCTGGATCACCCCGGTGAGCAGCCCCAGAAGCTGCATGAGGACCGGAAAGACCAGCGGGATGACCAGAAGTAGAATCGCCCCGATCATGGTGCCGCTCATCATGTTGCCAAAAAGACGGACCGCCAGGGCCAGGGTCCGGGAAAGCTCGCCGATGATGTTGAAGGGGAGCATGACCCAGGTGGGATGGAGATAGTTGGACAGGTAGTTGCCAATGCCCACCTGGGAGATTCCGAACCACGGCACGGCCACGAACACGCACAGGGCCAGGGCCGCCGTGGTGGACAGCGACCCTGTGGGCGCGGTGTATCCCGGAATGACCGAGAGGATGTTGGCCGTGGCCACGAACAGAAAAATGGAACCGGCGAAAACCAGAATGGCATCCACCTTGTGGTGGGTGGTGTCTTCAATGATCTCGCGCACGAAAACAACAATGACTTCCAGGCCGCTGCGCCAGAAGGAAGCGGGTTTGCCCCGGGCAATGCGTTGGCCCGTCCACCCGGCAAGCACCCCCAGAAGGGCCATGACGATCCATGTGCCCACCATGGTCTCGTTGACCTTGATGAACCCGTATTGCCAGAAGATGGTCAGATCCGGGGTGATGTTCATGTTCTCTTCCTTTTCATGCCTGCCTGCTGTCTGGTGATCAGCAGGGTGCGGATGACCAGAAAACCGATCATGGCTGCTGCCCAGCGTTCCCACTGGTCACGGCATACGAAAACCATGGTGGCAACCGTGATGGTCTGGCGCACAACAAAGCTTGTCCAGACCAGGATCTTGGGACGGGCACAACCGGGAATCCGCCTGACCGTCCACAACAGCCCCCCGAAAAAGAACAGTCCGGTTGCAAGCCCGGCGAGCAGGGCCCGGGTGATGTCTGGCCACGGGTTCATTTCTGGTCGTCCTTGGTTTGGGATCGTGCCTGATTGTGCTGCTGGATTTCCCGCTGCTGCCTGGAAATCCAGACCCAGGCATTGCCGCAACCGGCCATGATCCCCAGGGTCAGGAGGATGAGGGTCCATGAATACCGGCTGGGGAAGGTCTTGTCGATCCATATGCCCAGGGCGATGCCTGCCACCGTGGGGATGACCACGCTCCACCCCACAATGCCAAAGGTTCCCAGTCCGAACCATACCGGGGGATCGGGATGCTTGAGGGAGGCGAGCCGCTTTTGCTCCTTGCGGGCGATTTCCTTGCGAAACGGGGAGTGGATGTTCATGGTCTTGTCCCTGCAAGGCCCAGGGAACGTCTGTTTTCGTCCCTGCTGCATTGTCTGGTGCGCATATCCTGCACGGGTTGGGTGTGCCTCATTGTTCCATGTTCAGAAACTGGCGAATAAAGCCGGCCTCAAGTCGGGCCACGGCAGAACGGGCCGTGCGTTCCTTGTCGTCGAGCACGCTGAATTCTTCGTCAACGGTCCGCTCCAGAACGCCCAGGCTCGGGCCGATAACCGCGTTGCCAACAGCCATGTTCACCTTGTCCATGCATTTGACCAGCACCCCATGGTCCACGCCCATGTGGATGGCCGTGCCTGTGGTGTCCGTGACAGAGACAATGCCCGGGACCAGAGAGGTCACAAAATCCTGATGCCGGGGAAGGATGCAGAAGCAGCCGTTGTCCCCCTCGGCCGTGATCTTGATCACCTGGCGGTCGAAAAAGATCTCTGTGGGCAGAAAGATTCTCAGATGCATGGCAGGCTGATTCCTGGTTTGCAGTGTTTGGGGCTCCATGGGTGCACGGGTACAGGACCGGATTGAGGACATCCTGCCGGGGTCCGGCCCGGAACGCCGGGAACAGCCGGAGACGCTCCCTGTTCCTACGCCTCATCTATGGTGCCGATCATGTACAAATCCTTTTCCGGACGGTCGGAGAAGTCGCCGTTTAAAATGCGTTCACACCCTTCAAGGGCTTCCTCAATGCTCACCTGTTTGCCGGCGCGCCCGGTAAAATGCTCTGTGGTGAAAAAGGGCTGGGTCAGGAACCGTTCCAGCCGTCTTGCCTGAAACACGGTGGCCTGATCCTGCTTGGAAAGCTCTTCAAGGCCGAGCATGGCGATAATGTCCTTGAGCTCCTCGTATGTGGCCAGGGTCTTTCGGATGGCCTGGGCAATGTCGTAGTGCCGCTGGCCCACAATGCCCGGAGTGAGCATCTTGGAATTGGATTGCAGGGGGTCAATGGCCGGAAAGAGTCCCTGACTGGCCCGCTTGCGGGACAGGACAATGGAAGCGGAAAGGTGACCAAAGATGTGCACGGCCGAGGGATCGGTAAAATCGTCAGCCGGCACGTACACCGCCTGGATGGAGGTGATGGCCGCATCCCTGGTGCTGCTGATGCGTTCTTCAAGGCCTGCCAGTTCCGTTCCCATGGTGGGCTGGTAGCCCAGGCGTGAAGGGATCTGCCCCATGAGTCCGGATATTTCCGAACCGGCCTGGATGAAGCGGAAGATGTTGTCCATGAGCAGGAGCACGTCCTGTTTTTCCGTGTCCCGGAAGTGTTCGGCCATGGTCATGGCCGTGTGTCCCACCCTGAACCTGGCGCCGGGCGGCTCGTTCATCTGGCCGAAAACCATGACCGTGTTGTCCAGAACCCCGGCGTCCTTCATTTCCCTGTACAATTCCTCGCCTTCCCGGCACCGCTCGCCAATACCGCAGAAAATGCTGACCCCTTCGTGCCGGCCCACCATGTTGTGGATCAGTTCGGTGATGACCACGGTCTTGCCCACACCGGCGCCACCAAACAGCCCGGCCTTGCCACCCCGTTCCAGGGGAACCAGGACATCGATCCCCTTGATGCCCGTCTCAAAGATCTGGTTGCCTGTTGTGCGTTGCGCCAGGGCAATGGGTTTGTTGTGGATGCTGGCCATTTTGCTGCCTGATATCTCGGGCAGCCCGTCAATGCACCGGCCAAAGACATTGAGCATCCTCGAGCGTGTTTCCCTGCCCACGGGCACACGCAATGGTTCGCCCGTGGTTACCACCTGCTGGCCAATGGCCAGTCCCTGAGTCGGTGTCAGGGAGATGGTTCTGGCCACGCGTTCGTTCACGTGGGTGCTCACCTCGAGAATCACTTCCGGTTTCCCCCTGGTGGTGGCAATGGACCACAGGGGCGGAAGGAGGTCGGGAAACATGAGGTCCACAATGCTTCCCCTGATGGAGATGACAGTGCCAATGGTTTCTTCAGACATGGTAAATAAGTACGCAGTACACAGTACGCAGTGCGCAGAGTTTGAGTACACAGAACGCAGTGCGCAGTGCTCAGTTTATAATGCATCATTAATTGTTTTTATTGCCAATTTTACGTAATGTTACTGCCATATATGTGACTATATATGATGTATGATATTGGTCTTTTTCTGCGCACTGAGTACTGCGTACTGTGTACTTTTTTATCTACTGACAATCAATGTCACTTTCCGAAGGGACTTGAAAATGGCCATGCACACGGAGCCCATGAAAATGCTTTTCAGATATTTCTGGCCGGCTCCGGTGGTGCCCATGGCAATGGCCGCGTAGTTGTTGGCCAGGGCGTGGTTCAAAATGGCCTGGGGAACATTGCCGCAGCGGTCCACCTTTTCGTGGATTTTTTCCGGGGGGAACCCCGCGGCAATGAGGGCGGTTCGGGCCGCATCAAACGAAACATCGATTTTTTGCTGATCCTTGTCGCACACATGGAACAGGGTCACCTCGTGGCGGTCCGATTCGGCAAGCATGAATCCCACATGGTCGGCCACGCGCAGACTCTCTTCGGACCCATCGGCGCACAGGAGCACGTTTTTGCGTCCTGCTTCGGGCTCCTTGCAGATCCACAGGGGAAAATCGATCTCTTCACGCAGGATGTGCTTGCTGATGCTGTCATCCACCAGCTCCTCAAACATGGACAACCCACGGCGTCCCAAAAGCACGGCATCATAGTACCCTTTTTCCGCTTCCTGGATGATGTCCATGGCCGTGCCGTAATGCTTGAGCTGCAATTTGGTCTCGATCTTGTCGGGGGGAAACCCGTTGTCAATGAGCAGTTTTTTGGCCACGGCCAGGGCCTGATTGCCCTTGCGCTTGTAGGTTGCCGCCAGGGTGTCGGCCTCGTTGATGTTGCTCAAGGCGTCCCGGGTGAGATCAACGTTCATGTGGGGATTGGGAGCAACATAAAAAAGGGTCAGCCGGGTGTTGGTGTCCCCTTTGAGAAAATAGTTCACGAAACGGGAGGCGTGCTGGTGTGTGTGATAGGCGTTGACCGTGAGCAAGAGGTGTCGTTCCATGGTTGTCTCCTTGATCCCTGTCTACATTTTCTGGTTTTCATGGCATGAATACTCGAAAGTTTTCCCTAAAGTAAAGGGAAAATAAACAGGATATGGCCAAACAGGCAGTGGACCTGCCAGGAGCAATCCCCTGCCGGGCAGGTTGGATCAACAGGGATGAGGCCTTGTGTTTTCGGTCCGGGCAAGGGCCAAGCCCCCTGTTTCATGGGCATTATAAATCTTCTGCAGGTCGTGGGGGATGGTTTTGCAGAAATCCCTGCAAAGACTTGCAAGGGGCGTGGCTTGTCTGATAGCCCCTGCGGATCAAAAGTTGCAGAACAGCCCGGCGTACCATGACAACAAGGAGAGCTGCCGGTGCTGAAAACCATGACGTCATCCGGGCCACATCTTGATCGAGGAGTGAATCATACCATGAATATCTGTATTGTGGGTACGGGATATGTTGGTCTCGTATCTGCCGCATGTTTTGCGGAAATGGGAAACAATGTCTGTTGCGTGGATGTCAACCCCAGGGTTGTTGAAAAACTCCGTTCCGGGGAGGTGCATATTTTTGAACCGGGACTGGAGGAGCTGGTGACCCGCAATTATGCCGAAGGCCGGCTGCAGTTCACCACGGAACTGGAAGAAGGGCTGGAAGATGCCCTGTTCGTGTTCATCTGTGTGGGCACGCCTCCCCGTGAGGATGGCTCGGCCGATTTGTCCTATGTCTTTCAGGTGGCCGCTACCGTGGGGCAGAAGATGAAGGGCTACAAAATCGTGGTGGACAAATCCACGGTTCCTGTGGGCACGGCCGACAAGGTCAGGGAGATCATCTCCGAGGAATTGCACAAGCGCGGCGCATCCTTTGAGTTCGATGTGGTCTCCAATCCCGAATTTCTCAAGGAAGGGGATGCCATCAATGATTTCATGAAGCCCGACCGGGTCATTGTGGGCACGGACAACGTCAGGACGGCCGAGCTGCTCAAGACCCTGTACGGACCCTTTGCCCGCAGCCGGGACAAGCTCATTGTCATGGGCGTGCGCAGTGCGGAAATGACCAAGTATGCGGCCAACTGCATGCTGGCCACCAAGATTTCGTTCATCAACGAAGTGGCCAATATCTGTGAACGGGTAGGGGCTGATGTGCGCGACGTACGCAGGGGCATTGGATCGGATCACCGTATCGGGTATCAGTTCATCTATCCCGGTGTGGGATATGGCGGATCCTGTTTTCCCAAGGACGTCAAGGCCCTGGTGGGCACGGCCGGTGAATATGATTACGAACCCCAGCTGCTCAAGGCCGTGGATGATGTCAACAATCGGCAGAAAACCGTGCTGGCCAAGAAGATCCGCAACTATTTTGCCAACCAGGGCGGGGTGCAGGGCAAGACCCTGGCCCTGTGGGGACTGGCGTTCAAGGCCAATACCGACGATGTGAGAGAGGCCTCGTCCCTGGAGATGATCCGGGAATTGACGGCCCAGGGCATGCGCATCAGGGCCTTTGATCCGGTGGCGGGTACCAGAGCTGCGGCCGAGCTCGGGGACAACCCGCTTGTTGCCATTGTTGCTGACGAGTACGAGGCCGTAAAGGGTGCCGATGCCCTGGCCGTGGTCACCGAGTGGAACCAGTTCCGCAATCCGGATTTTGATCGCATCAAGAGATCCCTGGCCGCGCCGCTCATCTTTGACGGCAGAAATTTGTACTCGCCGTCCCTCATGGCCGGTCTGGGGTTTGCCTATTTTTGCATTGGGCGGCCTGATCCCGACTAGGCCGTTGGAATCCTCAGTTGCATAGGCATAAAAAAATCCCGGAATATCCGGGATTTTTTTATGTCGTAACGTTCACGTAAAAGGGCTCAAAGGGCCTTTCTGGGCTGCCGGTATCGGCGAAGCTGGAGTTCCTGGAGGATGACCTGCTCGTATACAGTGGTGCGGACCTGATCCATGGGTTCGCCTTCCATGAAGGTGTCCACGAATTGGGTTTGCTCCCAGCAATCGAGAAGTTCGTCGTTGCCCAGGGTTTTTACTTCGTCCCGGAAATCGGGTTCCGGGTTAAAAGGAAGGGATTGTGCCATAAATCAGGATGCCTCCGCAAAATAAATGTCATGATGTGTTCAAAAGTATGACCCAAGAGGGCTCCTTTGGCAATAGATTTTCCCCGGGAACAAACGGTTCATTCGGTTTGGACCGCTTTATTGCGTGTTGCTTAAAACCTGTTTTACTTCTATAGGCAGACGGATTGCCGTAAGTAATGAGCTTAAACAGGAGGTAAACTCCATGGCAGAAGACGTGCGAAAGGACGAGGAACTCCTTCAACTGGTCACTTTCAGCATCGGGGAGGAGGAATTCGGGGTCGAGATTCTCAAGGTCCAGGAAATCATCAGGATGCTTGAAATCACCCGGGTTCCCAAGGCGCCTGATTTTGTGGAAGGGGTCATCAATCTGCGAGGCAAGGTCATTCCGGTCATTGACCTGAGGCTTCGTTTCGGACTGCAGACCAAGGGACACGACAAGAAAACCCGGATCATTGTCATTGAGATCAATCAGATGATCGTGGGCTTTGTGGTTGATTCCGTTTCCGAAGTCCTCAGAATCCCGGCCAGCACCATTGAGCCGCCGCCGCCCGTGATTTCCGGCCTTGATTCCGAATACATAAGTGGCGTGGGCAAACTTGATGACCGATTGCTGATCATGCTTGACCTCAACCGTCTGCTTTCCAGGGAAGAGAAATCCGCTCTTGGCGATGTCTGACCGGTACAACCGCAAGGAGGGCAGGGGGCATTGATTTGCTCCCGGTCTTTGCTGACTGGTGAATCCATGTTTCCCCTGCTGTCCTGGCGGTTGCAGGCGTTGTGAGTCGCTGGTTTGCCAGAACACTTCCATGGGCCTTGGACGGCACGGGATGGTTCCCTGGCGTCCGGGTCCGGATCATGCCCTGGTGAATGCCATTTTGGATGATGCGTAGCCAAGGATCCCGAAACAGGGAACCGCGCATCTTTTTGAGTTTTTCCTGCCCATTGCTTTGCATCTGAAGGCCGTCGTGCAATAATTCATGGCGGCCCATGTCTGTTTGTTTGCTTTTCCAACCTTTTTGTATTCCATCGTGTCCATACTATCCATACTCAACGAGATTCTCGACCCTTCGGGCATCCACCGGGTCTACAAGAGCGGACCGGCCAGCCAGGTCTTCATGGCCCAGGAACTGATCGCCCGTGGAAAGACCGTGGTCATCCTGTTGGCCTCGGCAGCGGAAATGCCTTTGTACAAGGCCCTTATCCGTCTGTTTGCGCCTTCTGAGGACCAGGATGCCTTTTGGGAGCGGCAGTGGATCACCTTTCCGCCGATAACGCCCGGCAAGGAGCAGCGCCGATTGTGGGGCGAACGGTGGTCCGGGCTCTTTTCCCTGACCCAGGGGGGGCGTGGCCGGGGGATTCTCTTGCCCCTGGAAAATCTTCTGCCCAAGTGGCCGGCACCACGTGTGGTCGAGGAGCAGTACCTCCATCTTGTACCTGGCGAGGATCATGCGCCCGAGCCCTTGCTGGAAAAGCTTGTGGAACGGGGATACACGCGCGTGTCCATGGTTTCCAAGGTTGGCGAGATGGCCCTGCGAGGCGATATCCTCGACATTGCCTGTCCGGGATACGACTTTCCCGTGCGCATGGAATTTTTTGGCGACACCCTGGAAAGCCTGCGTCTGTTCGAACCCCTTTCCCAGCGGTCCCAAAGGGAGCTGGAGCAGGTAGTGCTTCTCCCCTGCACCCCGGCGGTACAGGATTTTGCCTATCGTCAGGATACCCTGGAAAAGTGGGAGGATCTCAAGAATTCCGGTGAACTGCCCGCCCAGGCATTCAATGAACTGGTGGCTTCCCTGGAGACCAATGACCTCCACATCCCGCCGGGACTGTACTACAAGAATCCCGTGGGCATCGGCCATTGGCTGGGCCAGGACACCGTGTTTCTTGTCACCGGGGCCACGGATGCCCGGTCCCGTCTGGAAGAGCACGCCTGGGCCTGGAAGGATTATCTGGAACAGTCCGGCCATGCCTGGCCCCTGCCTTCCATCCTCCAGACCATGGGTCAGGCCAGGCAGACCTGGCTCGAACACCACCATGTTCTGTTTGAATCCCTGGTCATGGGCAAACGGGAAAAGGGGCTTGAACTGCTTGAGGAGCCCATTCACTCCTTTGATGAAATCTTCTGGGAGCCTGAAAAGCGCAAGCGTCCCCTGAAAAGCCTGGTTGAGGGCCTTGGCCAGTGGAAACGGACGTATCGGCAGGTGCTGGTGTGCTTTCATTCCGCGCATTCCCGCAAGCGGTTTCTGTCCTTTGCCCACCAGGAAGGTCTTGCTTTTCATCTGGACTATGACCCCGGCGAAAAGGGGCTTTTTGCCTTGGTTGCTCCCCTGACCAGGGGGATGAAGCTTGTCTGGTGCGATATCCTTGTGCTGGCCGAAGACGTGCTCCAGCCCAGGGAAACCAAACGGATTACCCCGGGCAAGGGCAAGGATTTCAAGGGGCTGACCAGTTTTGACGAGATTTCGCCCGAGGATTTTCTGGTGCACAGGGATTACGGGCTGGCCCGGTTCGGCGGACTGGTACACATGCAGGCCGGTGCCGTGGCCAATGACTATCTGGTTCTGCTCTATGCCAATGACGACAAGCTCTATCTTCCTGTTGACCGCATGGGCATGGTCCAGAAGTACAAGGGGCCTGAAGGCCGTTCCGTGGCCCTGGATCGCCTTGGCGGGACAGGATGGAAAAAGAGCAAGGCCCGGGTTCGCAAGGCCATTGAAAAGATCGCCCGGGATCTGGTGGAGATGTATGCCCTGCGTACGGTGACCAAGGGGTATTCCTATGGTCCCCGGCCGGAAATCTACTGGGAGTTCGAGGCCAGTTTCGGGTTCGAGGAAACCAGGGACCAGGAACAGGCCATTCGGGACGTCATCAGGGACATGGAGAGTTCCAAACCCATGGACCGGCTTGTCTGCGGGGATGTGGGTTTCGGCAAGACCGAGGTGGCCCTGCGCGCCGCCTTCAGGGCCGTGGTTGACGGCAAGCAGGTGGCCCTGCTCTGTCCCACAACCGTGCTGGCCGAACAGCACTATCAGAATTTTCGCCAGCGTATGGAGGATTTTTCCGTGCGCGTGGCCATGCTTTCACGGTTTGTTCCCAAACAGACCCAGAAACTTGTTGTCCAGGCAGCGGCCCGCGGTGAAGTGGACATCCTCATTGGCACGCACCGGTTGCTGTCCAAGGACATTTCCCTGCCCCACCTGTCCCTGCTCATTCTTGATGAAGAGCAGCGGTTCGGAGTCAAGCACAAGGAACGCCTCAAGAGCCTGAAACAGAATATCGACGTCTTGACCCTCACGGCAACGCCCATCCCCAGAACCCTGCAGCTCTCTCTGTCCGGAATACGCGGGTTGAGCGTCATCGAGACCCCGCCCCTGGAACGCAAGCCGGTCAAGACGGCACTCATGGAACGGGAAACCCCGGAACTGCGGGCCATTCTCGAGCGTGAGCTAGGCCGGATGGGCCAGGTTTTCTGGGTCTACAACCGGGTTCAGGGGCTCGAACGGGTGCGTGACTATGTCCAGTCGTTGGTGCCCGAGGCACGGGTGGCCACGGCCCATGGCCAGATGCCGGCCAGCGAGTTGGAAGAGACCATGCACAGGTTCTGGCACAGGGAGCTTGATGTACTGGTGTGCACCTCCATCATTGAATCCGGTCTGGATTTCCCCAAGGCCAATACCCTGATCGTGGACCAGGCCCAGCTGTTCGGACTTGGGCAGCTTTATCAGCTGCGTGGTCGGGTGGGGCGTTCCCGGGAACAGGCCTATGCCTATTTTGTCATTCCCTCCCTGGAGGATCTGCAGGAACAGGCCCGCAAGCGGCTCAAGGTCATTCTGGACATGGACTATCTCGGGGCCGGATTCCAGGTGGCCATGGAGGATCTCCGCCTGCGGGGAGCCGGGAACATTTTGGGCGAGGTCCAGTCGGGAACCATCGGCAAGGTCGGTCTGGACATGTTTCTGGACATCCTGGAAGAGGAGGTCCAGCGCCTCAAGGGCGAGCCCGTGGCCGAGGTCAGGGAGCCCGAACTGCACATGGGCGTGCCCGCGCACATTCCCGAGGGGTTCATTGTCGATGCCTCGGAACGGCTGCACTATTACCGGGTGCTCTCCATGTGCGTGCGCACCCATGAAATCGATGACATCATACAGGAAATCAGGGACCGTTTCGGCCCCATACCTCCTGCCCTGGAAACCTTTGCGGAAATCCTGAAGCTCAAGTTCACCATCAGGGAGCTGGGGGCCGTACAGGCCGATATTTATGCCAACAAGATCGTTATCAGCTGGGACGCGAATGATCCCCGCATCGATCCCCTCAAACTGGTGGGCTGGGTGAGCGCCAACAAGGAGCTGGCCCGCCTGATCCCTCCGGGAAAATTGGAGTTGCGCTGTGAGGACAATCCATCTATTGCCCTTTCCATGCGTCAATTAAAGCAACGTTTGGAAGAAGTGCATACGTCACTTGTCATGACGGACGAGGAGGCTTCTTCATGATCCCTCGTTCGCGCGTCCTGTCTTTTCCCGGCAGTTCCCTGGTGACCGGGGTCCTGCTTGCCCTGTCGGTTGTGGTGCTTGCCGGGTGTTCTTCGGAGCCCGCGCCCACCGGCATTGTGGCCAGGGTGAATGGTGAGCCCATTTTCTTTTCCCAGGTTCGGGCCGCCCACGATCTCCACTATATGACATGGTCCTCGAACAATGAATTCGATGTCCGTTCCCTGCAACACGAATACGGGACGGTTCTGGCCGATCTCATTTTGCAGCGGTTGATCGCCCAGACTCTCAAGGCCGAGCATCTGGCCGTGAGCGATGAGGATGTGGCCCGAGAGGAAGCCCGAATTCGAGGCGATTATCCGGATGATGCCGCATTCGAACAGACCCTGATCGAAGAGTACATTGATCAGGACCAATGGCGGGATCGGCTGCGTTCTCGTCTGAACATGCAGACCTTTGTCAGCAGGTTCCTGCGCCCAAGGGTAACGGTAACCTACGAAGACGCTCTTGCTTATTATAAGGACCATGGCGCGGAATTCGTGACTCCGGAACGTTTTGTGTTCACGGTTTTCAAAGGCACGGATCGCGATGTCGTGCGCCATGCCGTGACTTCATACCGCAAGGACAGCAATGGAACCAGGAACAATCCTCCCCAAGGGGTGAGTATCCATGAAATGGATGCCTTTGAGCAGGCCCTGGCAAAATCCTGGTATGACAGTCTTTCGCAACTCGCACCGGGTGAGGTTGGCAGGCCCATTGTGAGTCAGAACGTGGTGACCATGCTGTTGTTGCACCGCCGGGTACCCCGGTCGTTTCTTTCGCCTTCGGCAGCCTATCCTCTGGTGGAGCAGCAATTGGTGGCGCAGGGTCTGCAGGACGCTTTTGCCAGGTGGATGCAGAATGTTCTTGCCACGGCCAACATAGAGATCACCGGGCTGTTGCGTGCAAACGCCTCGGGAACCCCTTTGGAGTCGGAAGACTCCGAAGAAGAATAGATCCCGGCCCTGGTGCATTACCAAACGGGTTTTGGACCGGATGACAGGGTCACCCATAATCATGACGCAAGGATACTTTGGTATGAGAAGTCGTTTTCAGCAATATTTGCAAGGGGTATGTCAGTGTTGTGTGGGGCTTGTGCTCTGCCTAGTGGTTTGGAGCTCTGCGGCCCATGCCGACGAACTGGTTGATCGCATTGTGGCGGTTGTCAACGGGGAGATCATCACTCTCTTTGAGGTCAATCAGCAGATTCAGGGGTATCTCAGACAGTTTGAGGGAAGAACCATGACCGGGGAGGAAAAAAAGGCCCTGGACGTGTTGCGCAAGAAGGTTCTCAACCAGATGGTTAATGATCTGCTTTTGGAGGCTGAGGCCGAGCGGTTGCAGATGACGGTTTCGGATGTGGAGATCAAGAATCAGGTGGAAGCCTTCAAGCGGCAGCATGGTATGAACGAAGAGGTCTTTCTCAACCAGCTCAAGCTGCAGGGGATGACCCGCAAGGATTATGAGAACACGGTCAAAAAGGATATCATGCGTCAACGTCTCATCGGGGCCATGGTTCGCCGCAAGGTCGTGGTCACCGAGGACGAGATGCGCGCCTATTATGAAGAGCACAAGCGTGACTTTTCCCGGGACAAGAAGGTGGAGCTTTCCCTGATCATTGTGGATCCGGGCTTTGACATCCAGGATTTGCGCCAGCGTTTGATCAACGGGGAGATATCCTTTGCCCAGGCGGCGGAACGCTATTCCATTGGTCCCGGAGCCAAACAGGGCGGTGAAATCGGTGTGGTGCGCTGGGCCGATGTGCGCGAGTCCTGGAAAGAGGTCTTGCAGGGGCTGGGCAAAGGGGATACCTCAAAGCCTTTCGACCTGAACGGCAATCAGGCCCTGCTGCACATTGTGGATCTGGTTCCCGGTGAAGTGGAGCCTTTTGAGAACGTCAAGGCCAAGATCAGGGAAACCCTGTACCGCCCGCGCATTGAAAAACGGTACAGGGAATACATGGAAAATCTCAGAAGCAAGGCGGTTGTGGATATCCGCATGTGAGACCGGCCTTGCACGGTGTATATGTTCAGTTTGAAGTTTAAGGTTTCAGACTGTTGGGTTCTTAATAAAACCATGGAATCCCATGATGTTTGATGTTCCGGCGATCAGGGGGCGTTTGCAGTCGAAGCATGGAGCAGGGCGCAACAGGCATAATCGCAACTATTAAGTAGAGGCTGGGGGGCAGTAGCATGACAATGCAGGAATTGGGCGAAATGTTCCGGTCCGCCCGGGAGAATGCAGGGCTGAGTCTGGACCAGGTCAATGAAAAGACCAAAATCAGTTTGTATGTCCTGGAGTCTCTGGAACGAGGTGAAGGCGCTAGGTTGCCCCATCCCGTATATACCAAGGGATTTATTCGCAGTTATGCCAAGCTGCTCGGGCTGGACACGGACATGGTGGTCCAGGAATACTTGGCAGCTGTGGGCCCCCTGGATGACCTTGAAATCGAAACCGGACACCCCGAACTCAATGTGCGCAGGCGTCGTGGTGGCAAGGGCGGCAACGTGTGGCTGTTTATTCTGGCCATGGCCGTGCTGGCCGCAGCGGCATGGATGGTTGTTTCCTATGTCTCCCGCGAGATAGAACCTGTTTCCCCGGTGGTCATGGAAGACAACAATACGGCATCGGTCGACCCAGAAGTCGATACCCAGGATGACGGTTTGCCCATCGGGGAAACCACGGAACAGGAAACATCCTCGTCTGAACAGGCCCTTGCCGCAACAGGTGCTGCAGCAGAAGCTCCCCAGGGGACCCTGGTTTCCGGGCAGGATGATTCCCGGGAGCCGGAAGAGCAGCCAGCCGGGGTCCCGGATGCCTCCCGGACCGATGAGACGACATCTGAAGGCCTGAACAAGGACGCTGTCGACCAGACTGGTGCGCAGGCGACCACAAACACTTCCCCGATTATTGCCGATCTTGAATCCGGTTCTGCAGCTGACACCAAGGCTTCAGACGTTGCCCCGAATGCGCCTAGGGAGCACATGTTGCGCATCGAGGCGACCCACGACTGCTGGATACGGGTGGTTGCCGATGCTGATACGGCTCCCAATAAGACCGTGCGTCTACTCAAACCAGGGCAGGTGGTGTATGTATCCTTTGATCAGAACGTGGACCTGCGCCTGGGCAATGCCGGCGGGGTCCGTTTGTTCGTGGATGATACACCCTATGCGTTTGAGGCTGTTCTTGGTGGCGTGAAAACCCTGGAGATCACGGCTCCTGCCAACTAGGCCTCATGCCGGGCCGGGAGGTTTCACCACCCCCTTGCCTGCCGGTGATTTCATGGAGTTCACGGAAAAGGTTGTCATATTTCGGGTTGGAACCTTTCGGGAGAATGATTGCTGGGTCCGGTTCCTGTCCCCGTCCCGAGGCATTGTCACCGGATTCGCCTTTGGCGGTCGCAAGAGCAAGCGGCGGTTCTGCGGCTGCCTGGACCACCTCAACCAGGTGCTCTTCCGGGTCAGTTCGGGCAAGCGCAATCAGTATTTGAGCCTTGAAGAGGGAACCCTTCTTCAAGGCTTTGCAGGTTTGAAAAAAGACCCGCTCAAGGTGGGCATGGTGGGAAACTGCCTGCGGTTTCTGGAGGCCGTGCACACGGGAGAGGCCGGTTCTGCCGAAGCCTGCGATCTGGTCTTGTCCATGCTTGGCGGGTTTGATGGTCTTGCCGGACCGCCTTCCCCCTTTTTCCCGATCATCTTCCGCATTGCCCTGGCCTTTGGGCAGGGATACGATCTTGATGTTGTGCATTGTGCGTCCTGCAAGGCTGTTTTACAGGAACATGCCTGGGCAGGGTGCGCCATTGAAGAGGGGGTTTTCCTGTGTCCGTCATGCACGGGAAAGGCTGGCTACATCCGGCTTTCCTGGCAGGCATTGGCCGTGTTGCACCATCTTCGGACAACCGAGATCGGCAAATGGGTCGACTGGGTGCCTGGCACGTCCCTGCAGCGCTCGTTGTATACCTTTGCGGATCGGTATATCCGCTATCATCTGGGGGTTGCCGACGAGGAAAACCGGGTCGTGAGGTGCTAGGTGAGGTGGAAGATGCGTCCCGGGCAGGTCTGACGGCACCAGGATGGTTGTCCTTGTCCGGATTGTTGTTTCAAACGTTGGATGTTCAATGGAGAACAGGATGAATTTTCAGGATGTCATTTTCAATTTGCAAACATTCTGGGCTGATTACGGGTGCGTGATCCAGCAGCCCTATGATATTGAGACCGGTGCCGGAACCTTCAATCCGGCCACCTTTTTCCGGGTGCTGGGCCCGGAACCGTGGAAAGCCGCCTATGTGGAGCCTTCCAGACGTCCCACTGACGGACGTTACGGCGAGAATCCCAACCGGATGCAGCATTTCTACCAGTTTCAGGTGGTGCTGAAGCCTGCCCCGGCCAATGTGCAGGATCTCTACCTTCAGAGCCTTGGCGTGCTGGGTATTGATGCCCACAAGCACGATATCCGGTTTGTGGAAGACGACTGGGAATCCCCCACCCTTGGGGCCTGGGGCCTGGGCTGGGAGGTCTGGCTCAACGGCATGGAAATCAGCCAGTTCACCTATTTCCAGCAGGTGGGCGGTCTGGAGCTGGAACCCATCACCGTGGAACTGACCTATGGCATGGAACGGTTGTGCATGTACCTGCAGGAAAAGGAATCCGTGTACGATATCATGTGGAACGACACCGTGACCTACGGGGATGTGTACCACCAGAACGAGGTGGAACAGTCCCGGTACAATTTTGACGAGAGTGATCAGGATATGCTCTTTGCCCTGTTCGAGGCCAGCGAAAAGGAAAGTCGCCGGGTCTGCGAACTCGGTCTGGCCCTGCCTGCCTATGATCATTGCCTCAAGTGTTCCCACGTCTTCAATCTTCTGGATGCCAGGGGGGCCATATCCATTACCGAGCGTGCCAACTACATCGCCCGGGTCAGAAAACTGGCCGCTGCCATTGCCCGGGTCTATACCCGGACCCGTGAGGACATGGGGCACCCCCTGCTCAGGCATTACGCATAATTTTTGAACGAACGAGGTTTACGAGATATGGCCCATTTTGTTTTGGAAATCGGCACGGAAGAAATGCCGGCCAGGTTCCTGCCCCTTTTGGACAAGGCCCTGCACGAGGGATTTGCCGAGCGCCTGACCGAGGCCAAACTGGCCCATGGTTCCATCACCACCCTTTCCACGCCCCGCAGGCTGGTGCTCACGTGTACGGACATGGCCGAGGTGCAGGAGAAGGAAGAGATCGTGGTCACGGGTCCCCCGGCCCGCATCGCCTTTGATGATCAGGGCCAGCCCACCAAGGCCGGCCTGGGGTTTGCCCGGTCCCAGAAGGTGGACTTGAAGGACGTGTTTGTCACGGATACGGGCAAGGGCGAATACCTGGCCGTCAACAAGGTGGTGGGCGGCGAACCTGCCGCGCGCATACTCGGGGAAATCTGTCAGGACCTGATCGCCCATCTTCCCTTTCCCAAGAAGATGCACTGGGAAGGGTCCAGGTTCGGGTTCGGTCGTCCCCTGCGCTGGCTGCTGGCCCTGCTGGACAGGGAGATCGTGCCCTTTTCCCTGGCCGGTCTTACGTCCGGCAACACCACCCACGGTCACCGCGTTTTGGGACCCGGCCCTTTTGTGGTCGAGGATGCCCAGGCCTATGAACAGGTGATTCACGACCAGGGCAGGGTGGTTCTTGCCCATGAAGACCGCGTGAACATGATTGTTGCCCGGGGTGATGAGCTGGCCCGGGAAATAGGGGGGAGCATTGCCTGGAACAAGGGGCTCATCCACCATGTGGCCAATCTGGTGGAATACCCCGTGCCCGTGCTCGGTCATTTTGACGAGACCTATCTGGAGCTGCCCGCCGAGGTTCTGCTGACAAGCATGGAAGTGCATCAGAAAAGTTTCGGGGTTCATGGGTCCGACGGACGTCTGCTTCCCCGTTTTCTCACCGTGATCAACCTGGAGCCCAATTCCGTGGACGTGGTCAGAAAAGGGTGGGAGCGTGTGCTCAAGGCCCGGCTCGAAGACGCCATGTTTTTCTGGAAGGCCGATGCGGACACGCCGTTTGACACCTGGCTGGACAAGCTGGAACAGGTCACCTTTCTGGGACCCCTTGGCTCCATGGGGGACAAGTCCCGCAGACTGGCCCGGCTGGCCGGGATCATGGCCGCGGATTTCGCGCCCGAACATGTCCAGGATCTGCAGCGGGCCGGCAGGCTGGCCAAGGCAGACCTTGTTTCGGAAATGGTCTACGAGTTTGACGACCTTCAGGGCATCATGGGCGGCATTTATGCCGCCAAAAAGGGAGAAACCCCGGTGGTTGCCGAGGCCCTGGCCGAGCAGTACCTTCCCAGCGGCCAGGACAGCCCGTGTCCTGAAACCCTTGGCGGGGCCATCCTGGCCCTGGCCGACAAGCTGGATACCCTTGCCGGATGTTTTGGTATCGGCAAGATTCCCACCGGGGCTGCCGACCCTTTTGCCCTGCGCCGGTGCACCCTGGGTGTCTGCCGCATCATTCTGGAACACGGCCTGAGAACGGATATTGCCAGGCTCCTGCAGCAGGCCCTGGAAGGGTATGAAGGGGTGGACTGGAAAACACCTCCTGCCCAAACCCTGGATCTGCTCATGGATTTTTTTGCCCAGCGGCTGCGCAATTTCTGGGGAGGCCAGGGATATCCCACCCGCGTGGTGGATGCGGCCATCCATGCCGGCATCAACGATCTGGTGGCCCTGGAAAAACGCATCAAGGCCCTGGCCGCCTTTGCCCGAGAAAAGGATTTTGATCAGGCTGTCCTGACCTTCAAGCGGGCCGACAACATCATCCGCAAACAGGGTGAGGAATCCGGGGTGACCTTTACCGGCCGGGTTGATCCCGATCTGCTGGTGGAGGATGCGGAAAAACAGCTTCATGCCCATCTGGAAGCAACCCGCCAGACATGGGACGAGTTGTGGAGCAGGGACGACTTTGCCGGTCTGCTCAACGAGCTGTGGACCCTGCGGCCGGTTGTGGACGGGTTTTTCGATACCGTCATGGTCATGTGCGATGACGTTGACCTGCGATCCAACCGGCTGAACATGCTCCATGAACTGGTTCGCCGCCTCAGCCGTCTGGCTGACTTTTCCGCCTTGCAGGTGTAGGGCTCAAAGCGCAGGATAGTGTGGGAGAGGAACAGGGGCCGGAAAACGCGGGCAGGGCAGAACAACCCGGCGTATTGTCTTCTGGTTCCAGGCTTGTTTCCTCTTCCTTGGCAAAAATCTGCTTGACAAGGAACCGGCCTCTTGCCTAGATACTCCTTTTTCCAAGCAGGTGGTGTACATTCCGGGACCGGGTCAACCCGGTTACTTCAATATAGTTAGGAGGATTTACTGTTGGCTAACCACAAGTCCGCACTCAAGAGGCATCGTCAGAGCATCAAGGCCCGCAATCGTAACAGAATGACCAAGACCAGGATCAAGCACAGCGTCAAGGCTGTTCGTCTGGCCATTGAGAATAACGACAAGGACAAGGCCCAGCAGGCCTTGCAGCAGGCCACGTCCGTACTGGACAGGGCTGCGTCCAAGAATGTTGTTCACTGGCGTACGGCCGCCCGCAAGATTTCCCGGTTGAGCAAGGCTGTCAGCGCTCTCGGCTAATTGCTCCCGGTATCAGATCTGTTCCATAAAAAAGCCCGGCACCATGGTGCCGGGCTTTTTTATTGCCTTTTTACATTCCATTGACTAGACATGAAAGGTTCAATGTGGTGCAACCATGCGGCATCACGACATGTTCATGACTTCTTCCGAAGCGGTGGGTGCTGATGGCCACAGGCCTTGACCAACGGTTCCGTGAAGGGTTTTCCTGATCTTTTGCACAGGCTCTTTGACTATGAAACAACGCCTGATAACCCCCTTTGGCCTTCCCATCTATGTTTTTGCGGTGACGATTCTCGTGGGAACGGTGCTGTTGCATCTGGAAGCCAGCTGGGCCCAACCGGGTTCCATCTCGTGGCTGAGCGCCTTGTTCACGGCCACATCAGCCACCTGCGTGACCGGATTGGCGGTTGTTCCCACAAACGGGTTTTCCGCCCTGGGCCAGACCGTGATCCTCTGTCTCATCCAGCTGGGCGGACTGGGCATCATGACCTATACCAGCCTGGTTTTCTACCTCTGGCGCAAGCGGGTGAGCATCACGGATCGCCTGGCCGTGGGTCAGTCCCTGCTCCACGATCCCTCCTTCAATCTCGGCCGTTTTCTGGTGCAGATCGTTGTCCTCTGCTTCAGTATCGAGGCCGCTGGCGCCATCCTGCTCTTTGCCTGTGATCCCCGGGGGTTTGCCCCGTTTTCAGCCCTGTTTCACGCGGTGTCCGCCTTTTGCAATGCCGGGTTTTCCCTGTTTGATGCCAGCCTCATGCCCTGGCGGTCCCATGTGGGGGTCAACGGGGTGATCATGGGATTGATCATCCTCGGGGGGCTCGGGTTTTCCGTGCTCATCGACATGCTGCGCACCATGCGATCCCGCCTGGTTTCCGGCAGCCGGTCCCGCAAGCGTCTTGCCTGGCAGACGGGCATTGTGATCAAGACCTCCCTGTTCCTCATCCTGGCCGGCTGGGTGGTCATCTTCCTGGCCGAATGGCATGGGGGATTCGGCAGTACGGACCACCTGGGAACCCAGGTGCTGTCCGCCCTGTTCCAGTCGGTGACCGCGCGCACAGCCGGGTTCAACACGGTCAACATCGCGGGCATGACCAATATCGCCCTGGTGATCATGCTTCCCCTCATGCTCATTGGCGGGTCGCCAGGATCCTGCGCCGGAGGCATCAAGACCACCACCTTCAGGACAACCATTGCCTTTGCCTGGGCCCAGCTTCTCGGACGCAGACAGGTGGTCATCAACGGGTATGCCCTGGAAGAAAAATCCGTGAACAAGGCCCTTGTTCTCATCATCCTGGCTGTTGTCACGGTGCTCACGGCCACGGTGATCCTGTCGGTGAGCGAAGGCAGGGAACTGGCACACCTGCGGGTTCGCGGGCAGATCGTGGAAATTCTTTTTGAAGTGGTGTCCGCTTTTGGCACGGTGGGGCTGAGTACCGGACTCACCCCACATCTCACCCCCATAGGCAAGGGCGTGATCATTGTGCTCATGTTCGTGGGCCGGCTCGGCCCCATTGCCTTTCTGGCCTTTTTGCAGGGATGGCAGACCAGGGAACGGTTTGCCTGGCCCGAACGGGACATGCTCATCGGGTAAAAGGGGGGGCACATGGTTGGTATCCCCGGGACAAAGGGGCTTTTCTGATTCTTTACTGATCGTACTGGTGCAGGTGATCGTCATGGAAATAGGCATTATCGGCTTGGGCAAGTTCGGCTTTTTTTTGGGGTCGTCCCTGGTGGACATGGGCCACCGGGTCATTGGCGTTGACTCGGATCCGGCCAAGGTGCAGGCGGCCCAGGAAACCCTGACCCAGGTGTACACGGCCAATGCCTCCGACAGCATCGCCCTGGAGCAGCTGGGCATTGCAGATCTGGCCCAGGTGGTGGTGAGCGTTGGCCAGTCCATGGAGGCGAGCATTCTCATTGCCCTGCATCTCAAGGAACTGGGGGCCAAGGATGTCTGGGTCAAGGCGGTGAGCGAGGATCATGAAAAGATCCTCAAGCGCATCGGCATCAAGCATGTCATCTTTCCCGAGCGCGTGGCTGCCGAGGAACTGGCCCGCAAGCTGGTTGACCCGGGATTTCTGGATTCCCTGTCACTGGGCAAGGATGTGGTTTTGCGGGAACTTGAGGTGGACAAGTGGGCCGGCAAGAATCTCATTGAGCTGAACCTGACCAACACCCTCAAGATTCAGGTGGTTGCCGTGAAGCGGGTGGGAAAGCGGGAACCGGATTTCATCCCGGATGCCCGACGACCCCTTAACAAGGGGGAGCTGCTGGTGGTTCTTGGCAAGGACGAGGATATTGCCAAGGCGGAGGCGTAAAAAAAAGAAAGTGCGCAGTACACAGTGCGCAGGGCACAGAAAACATAAGTGCACAGTGCGCAGAACGCAGTACACAGAGGAGTTCAGTAGAGAGTCCATTCGGTGCCTGCGCTCCGGGACTATCTGTTCCGGATAACGGAATCATCAGGAAGGATTTGAAATTTCACGTTGGCGTGGTCGGAAATGATGAACGCAATGCGGCAGATATTCTCCCCTTACCGAAAATAAAAACTGCGCACTGCGTTCTGCGCACTGTGCACTAAAGTGCACTGTGTACTGTGTACTGAGTACTTAAGTGCACTCAAGTGCACTTATTTAATGCCGGACAACCGGGCAAAAGGCCCAGGCGTGTGCACAAGTGGGCATACAGGGCCAGGCTTGCCTGTTCCTGTTCTCCCAGTTCATAGCTCATGATCTGCCAGTATCGGCGCAGCACCTCGCGGGAAAATCCCTTATTGCGGGCTTGATCCAAAAGGTGTTCCAGGTGGTCTGGCACCTGCTTTTTGATGTCGAGAAGGCGCGCGGCCAGGGTGGTGAGCATGGCCTGCCGTTCAGGGAACAGGTTCTTGCGCACGATCCACAGGGCAAAGACAAAGGGGAGTCCGGTCCATTGTTTCCAGGCCTCGCCCAGATCCGTGATATGCCATCCCCTGGGTCGGTCGGCATGGATGCGCAGGGCCCGGTCGCCGATTTCCAGAAAGGGCAGTCCCAGGCCGAGGCCTTCTCCGGGTTCCACGACCTGCCATTGGGGTTGGTCAAACCCCCAGGCCAGGGACCAGAGTACCTTGAGGAGGGCCACGGATGTTGCCGAGGCACCGGTTACATTCACCCGGTTGTGGTGGTGGGCCAGGAATGAAGGGAGATCTTCCCGGGGCACCGGGCTGACCAGAAGCACGCTCTGCACAGGGCCATCGGAGCTGATGCTCAGTCCCGGCAGGATCTGGTACTGTTCGGCATGGAGCAGGTATTCGAAAGCCGATGACGGGGATACGTCAATCTCGCCCCGGGCCAGAAGCTCGTTGAGAAACGAGGGATGCCCCGGCACCAGGGTATGATCAAAATGTCCGTCCTCCGGGTGTTCAAGGAGCTGGAACATGGGCCAGACATTGAGATAATCGATTTTTCCGATGTTAAGGGTAGGCATGGTCATCCGGGTGAAAAGTCTGGGCGGGTTGCCAAAAGAGAGCAAATGAAAAAGGGCGGATACTCCGCCCTTTTTCATTTGTAAACCGTAGATCAATCCGGGTGCAAACCAACTAGTCCAGCTGGGAAATGAGGGTTTCCTTGATGGCGTCGATGGTGCCTTCGCCGTCCAGCTCAATGTACTTGAAACCGGCCTTGGGAGCCAGATCCTTGTAAAAATAGGCGGCAGCCAGGGTTCCGTCTTCGGTGTTGTAGTAGATGTCATGACGCTTGTTGATGGCATCTTCGTCCTGGTCGTCGGCACGGCTCTTGAGGTCGCCGCCGCAGACACGACATTTGTCTCCATCGGGCTTGATGGCGTCAATGTAGATATTGTTGGGATGGTTGTTGTCGTTCACGCAGAGACGACGGCCCATGATGCGGTTCTTGGCCACTTCGCGGGGAAGGAGGATCTCAATGACATAGTCCAGCTTGGCACCGGCTTCCTGCAGGGCGTCCCAAAGCTTTTCAGCCTGGACCTTGTTGCGGGGAAAACCGTCCAGGAGCCAGCCGTTGGCGCCTTTTTCCTGCAGGGTTTCCAGAACCATGGGGATGGTGATCTCGTCGGGAACAAGTTCGCCCTTGTCGATATATGCCTTGGCCTTTTTACCCAGGTCAGTGCCCTGACCAATGTGCTGACGAAAAATGGCTCCGGATTCAATATGAGCCAGATCGTATTTCTTTTTTACTAGGGAACCCTGGGTCCCCTTGCCGCTGCCGTTGGGTCCGAAAATCAAGATATTCAATGCGATAACCTCCTTTAGAAAAATTTCACAAAGTCTTATCCACCAAGATTGACCCTGTCAATAACAGAGGTTGGAAAGATTCGGATACCCCTGTTTGCCTCTGTTTTGTTCCCCTTGTTGCATCCTTCACATGGTCAACGTTGTGAGAGACGGCCGGAACAGCCTGACGGAGCGCTGATTCCCAGCGATCCTCAAAATGTATTACAAAAAAATATCTTGAATCCTCTTTTTAACCTGCTAACATGATGGAACCTTTAATCGAAAATTTCGTATTCCTTGTTGTTTCTTCTCTCGGAGCCCTCTAAACCGTGAGGAGTTCTGACATACTTCCAGGTAATCTAGATCCTCTCTGTATCAGGGAAGCGGGCAAACGAATGTACGAAAGGCATGGGGATGATGTGAATATCTCAAAAAGGGGCGTACGATTGTCATGAAATATTATGCGCATTCATCGGACAACCCGGATAAATCTGACTGGCAGAGGCTTGAAGAGCACCTTCAAAATGTGGCTGCTCTGGCTGCATCCTTTGCAGAGGTGTTTGGTGCTGGAGAGTGGGGGAGAACGGCGGGGTTGCTGCACGATGCGGGCAAAGCCACCCATGCGTTCCAGCGACGTCTTGAAGGTCAGCCTATTCGCGTCAATCATTCCATTTTTGGTGCACGACTCAGTCAGGAGCTGTGTGGTAAACTGGGGCTTCTCATGTCATATATCATTGCCGGACATCATGGCGGCCTTCCTGATGGCGGTATTCAGGAGGGGCAACTCCACTACCGTCTCAAACATGAACGTATCCCGGATGTTACAAAAGTTTTGTCGGCCATGGAATGTCCGGTTGATTTGAGACTGCCGTTTACCCGACGTCCTGAACGTCCCGGTTTGAGTCTTTTCTTTTTTGTCCGCATGATTTTTTCCTGCCTTACAGATGCGGATTTTCTCGATACTGAAGCCTTTTGTGATCCAGATAGAAATGCGGCACGTACACGTACCATCATTCCCCAAAGTGACCTTGGTTCACTGCAAAAAGCATTGAACGAACGACTCCGCATGTTGGAAAAACAGGCTGTCCAGTCCAAGGTCAACATGCTCCGTCGTTCTGTCTTGCATGATTGTCGTATTGCAGCCGAAAAAAAACCTGGATTTTTTTCGTTGTCAGTACCGACTGGGGGAGGAAAAACGCTCTCCTCCATGGCCTTTGCCCTGGATCATGCTGTGACACATGGATTGCGCCGTGTCATCTACGCCATTCCCTTTACCTCCATCATCGAGCAGAATGCCCAGGTCTTTTGTTCCGTGTTCGGCAGGGAAAACGTGTTGGAGCATCACAGCAATTACAAGGACAAAGATACTCCCGAGAAACAACAATATGACCGGTGGCGCGGCTTGGCCGTTGAAAACTGGGACGCACCAGTGGTTGTCACTACCAATGTACAATTCTTTGAATCCCTGTTCAGCAACAAGCCTTCTCGATGTCGCAAACTGCACAATATTGCACGGAGTGTCATCGTGCTCGACGAGGCCCAGGCCATCCCTACAGAGTATCTGGAATCATGCCTTTGCGCCCTGCGTGAGCTGGTTGATCATTATGGTTGTTCCGTGGTGTTGTGCACGGCCACCCAGCCGGCGTTAGACGATGAAAGTCTTTGCAGTCGTTTGCAACATGTTCGTGAAATTGTTTTTGATTCAAAAAAACTTTACGCGGAACTTAAGCGTACTGAGGTCAAATTTGAGGGCGCATTGACAGATGATCAATTGTCCAAACGTATTGCCAGATTAAAGCAGGTATTGTGTATTGTCAGCACCAAGGCGCAAGCCAGAAATGTGTTTGAATTATTGCCAGAACAAGAGGGCACGTTTCATCTGTCCACCAACATGTATCCTGTGCATCGGCGACGTGTGCTGGATACCATCGGCCATCGGCTCGAAAAAGGCTTGCCTTGCAGGGTAATTTCTACGTCACTTATTGAAGCCGGAGTGGATGTGGATTTTCCCGTGGTTTACAGGGCCATGGCCGGGCTTGATTCCATTGCCCAGGCTGCAGGACGTTGCAATCGAGAAGGCAGAATGAATGGTCTTGGGCGGGTTGTTGTTTTCGAGCCGGAAAAGCCACCTCGAATGCCTTGGCTGCAACGTTGCGCCAGTCGTGCTGGCGAAACGCTGCGTACCCTGCCAGCGGAAGATCCCCTGGGACTTGTAGCCATGCGTCGTTATTTTGAATTGCTTTACGATGTGCAGGACCTGGACAAAAAACAGATCGTCAAACGGTTAGACACGCCGGTAAACAAAGATTTAAATTTTCCTTTCAAGGAAATCGCCCAAGATTTTCGCTTCATTGAAGATGAAGGAACCGCAGTGATCATTCCAGGAGAACCCGAAACAGAATCCCTGCTCCAGCAGTTGCAGTTTATGGATAATCCGCGTTCCGTTTTGCGCAGGTTGCAACAATATGTGGTCACGGTCAGGTCCAGGGAATTGGCCAAGCTTTATTCGGATGGGGCAGTTGAAATGATTCGGGGTACCTATCCTGTGTTGCGCAATATGGCCGCCTACAGTGAACATGTTGGACTGTGTGTGGATGGCGGTGATGTATGGCACGTTGATGAATTAATTCTCTGAAAAGGAGGAGCTTATGGCATTTGGCATTAAACTGCGTGTCTGGGGAAAGTATGCCTGCTTTACCAGGCCGGAAATGAAGGTGGAGCGAGTCTCTTATGACGTCATGACTCCGTCTGCCGCCCGGGGCATCCTGGAGGCCATACATTGGAAACCGGCCATTCGTTGGGTGGTGGACAGGATTCATGTGCTCAAACCCATTGTTTTTGACAATGTACGGCGCAATGAAGTCAGCTCCAAGATTGCAAAACCAAATCCTGTCACGGCTACAAAAAAGAAGAAACCGCTTTATTTTCTGGTTGATGACGGTGGAAACAGGCAGCAGCGGGCTTCGACCCTGCTGCGCAACGTCGAATATGTCATTGAGGCCCATTTCGACCTGACCGGCAAGGCCGGACCAGGAGACAATGTTGGCAAGCATTTGGATATATTCAACCGTCGGGCCAGATCGGGCCAGTTTTTTCATCAGCCCTGCCTGGGATGCAGAGAGTTTCCGGCGTTTTTTGAGCTATTGGAAGATGAGGATATTCCCGTCTCCTGCTATATGGGTGAGGATCGTGAATTGGGCTATATGCTTCTGGACATCGACTTCGAGCACGACATGACTCCGCTTTTCTTCAGGGCTGTCATGAAAGACGGTGTGATTGAACCCCCTTCGCGTTTTTCGTCGGAGGTACGGGCATGATTCTCCAGGCACTGCATAACTATTACGAACGCATGCGCTCAGATTCGGATTCGGGCATGCCGCCTTATGGCACAAGCATGGAAAATATCTCTTTTGCCTTGGTGCTTGATGCTAACGGCAATTTGCGAGGTATCGAGGACTTGCGGGAACAGTACGGAAAAAAGCTCCGTCCTCGCAAAATGGCTGTGCCCCTGGCAGAAAAAAAAGCCAATGGTATCAAACCCAATTTTTTGTGGGATACGACAAAATATGTGCTGGGTAAGGACAAGGAAAATGACAAGGATAATGAGGAAAAGAAGCGTAAAAATCAGGAACGAACAGCCAAATGTCACGATTCTTTTGTTGAAAACATGAAGACGTATTGTGATGAGTCCGATCCCGGACTTGCGGCTGTGCTCAAATTCCTCTCTGGCAAGGATAAAGATATCTCCGACTTTCCCAATGCCGAGGAAGTCATCGGAACCAATGTTGTTTTTCGATTGGAAGGAGAACGGGGCTTTGTGCACGACCGTCCGGCCGCCCGCAAGGCCTGGGCATCATGTTTGCGCCAGCGAGAACAGGGCGTTCTTGGTCAATGTCTGGTGACGGGAGAGACATCCGTGCCTATTGCCCGGCTTCATCCATCAATCAAAGGAGTGCGCGGTGCCCAGCCGTCAGGAGCGTCCATTGTTGCCTTTGAGCTTGCCTCTGTTAAATCATACGGCAAAGAACGTTCTTATAACGCGCCTGTCAGTCAATATGCAGCTTTTAGCTACGTTTCGGCACTGAATTTCCTTTTGAGTGGAATCAATCGTCAAAGAATTATCCTTGGTGATGCCACCATTGTTTTCTGGGCCGAGCGTATGAGTCCGGCCGAGGATTTTCTTGCCGATTTCTTTGATCCGCCATCCGAGGTGGTTCAACCCGCTACCTCTGTAGACCGTCAAACCACAACCAAAATTTACGGCCTGCTCATGGCCATACGTTCCGGCAGACGGGCCGTGGATATCATGCCGGATCTTGATGAGTCAGTGCATTTTTATCTGCTGGCTTTGGCTCCCAATGCAGCCCGCTTGTCCATCCGCTTTTGGGAAGTCGATACCGTGGGTGGTCTGTTGAAAAAAGTCGGTAAGCATTTTCGGGATCTCGAAATCGTCCGTCAATATGAAGACGAGCCGGAATTTCCACCCCTCTGGCGTTTACTGTGTCAGACAGCAGCTTTGGGCAAAAGTGAAAATATTTCTCCTGTTCTTGCAGGAGGTATGGCAAGGGCCATGCTTTCCGGGGTAAGATATCCCCAAAGTTTGCTTGTAGCTGTGCTGGGTCGCATACGATCCGAGCACGCTGTAACGTATTTTCGTGCAGCGCTCATCAAGGCATTCCTTATACGAAATAAACAAATGGAGGTTCCCGTGTCACTTGATCCAGCAAGGACAGACCGTCCTTATTTACTCGGCAGGCTTTTCGCTGTCCTGGAAAAGGCCCAGGAAGAAGCTGTGCCCGGGGCCAACGCGACCATCAAGGATCGTTATCTCAGCTCTGCATCGGCTACTCCGGGGCAGGTCTTTCACATGTTGCTCAAGAATGCGGCCAATCATACGGCCAAATTGCGCAAGGATCCGGAGAAAAAAAAGCTGGCGTTCCACTATGACAAAATAATCCAGGACATAATGGATGCCTTCAGCGATTTCCCGACAACCATGTCCTCTGAGGAACAGGGGCTTTTCATGATCGGCTATTACCATCAGCGTAAAGACTTTTTTACCAAAAAGAACAAGGAGAACTAATCATGACCGCCATAGCCAATCGTTATGAATTCGTGCTGCTTTTTGACGTTGAAAACGGTAATCCCAATGGTGATCCCGACGCAGGCAACATGCCACGTATTGATCCGGAAACAGGGCATGGTTTGGTCACGGACGTGTGCCTGAAGCGCAAGATTCGCAACCATGTTGCTCTCACGAAAGAGGGGGCAGAGGGGTTTAAAATTTACATTCAGGAAAAAGCTGTACTGAACGATACCAATGAATGTGCGTACAAGGCGCTTGATTTGAAGCCTGTATCCAAGAAATTACCCAAAAAAATCGAAGATGCTCAAAGGGTAACAAGCTGGATGTGCTCAAATTTTTACGATATCCGCACTTTTGGGGCTGTCATGACTACCGAGATCAATTGTGGTCAGGTGCGCGGTCCTGTGCAGCTGGCTTTTGCCAAAAGTGTTGACCCCATTGTTCCGCAGGAAGTGAGCATTACCCGCATGGCCGTAACAACAAAAGCTGAAGCTGAAAAACAGCAGGGAGATAACCGAACCATGGGCCGCAAGCATATCGTGCCTTATGGTTTGTATGTGGCACGAGGTTTTGTTTCGGCACCATTGGCCGAGAAAACAGGGTTTTCCGATGATGATTTAAATCTTCTTTGGGATGCCCTTATCAACATGTTCGAGCATGATCGTTCTGCGGCCCGTGGACTCATGAGCAGCAGAAAGCTCTTTGTTTTTAAACATGAGAATAAATTCGGAAGTGCTCCAGCGCACAATCTTTTCGATTTGGTGCAGGTCAGTCGGGCAGATGGGTCTACCGGTCCAGCCAGATCATTTGCCGACTATACCGTTACGGTTGGGCAGGCTCCTTCCGGCGTGGAAATTATCGAAAAATTGTAGTTGATGTTCTTACTGGTTGCAGTGGCTTCGACACTGCAACCAGTCTTGTTTTCTGAAATTGACATGAGATATCTATGTATCAGGAATCCGAGCTCTTCCAACTTTCTGCATTGCAGCATTATCTCTTTTGTCCCCGGCAATGTGCTCTTATCCATCTGGAACAAATCTGGAAGGAGAACAGGTATACTGTCGAAGGGCAGCTGATGCATGGGCGGGCCGACAGTGAGCGTGTTGAAAAGCGTGGCAATCGTAAGATTGTCTGCAGTCTCATGATTCGTTCCTTGCGGCTTGGTGTTTCTGGCAAGGCGGATGTGGTAGAGTTCTTCAAGGAAGATGGGAAATGGGTTCCATTCCCCGTGGAGTACAAGCGGGGACGGCCCAAGGAAAATGATTCTGATCGTGTGCAGTTGTGCGCCCAAGCCGTGTGTCTGGAGGAAATGCTGGGAACAGAGGTTCCTTGTGGCGCACTTTTTTATGGAAAACAAAAACGGCGACTGCCCGTCGAGTTCGATGAAATGTTACGCGCAAAGACCGAAAATACCGCACGTGCCATTCACGAAATGCTCGCACAAGGTGTGACCCCTGCAGTCAAATGGACAAAAAAATGTGAGCGTTGTTCATTGTTGGAGGTCTGTATGCCGGAGAAAACCGGGAGCAGATGTTCAGCTTCCCGATATCTAGCTTCGATTTTATCGACATGAAAAAACATCTGAACACGTTGTTTATTACAACGCAGGGGACATATCTTGCCAAGGAAGGCGAATGTGTTGTCGTTCTGGTTGAGAAAAAGGCCCGGGCCAGAATCCCCATTCATACTTTGAACAGCATCGTGTGTTTTGGACAGGTATCATACAGTCCGTATCTTCTGGGACATTGTGCCGAAAACAATGTTTCTCTCTCCCATTTAACGGAGTACGGAAAGTTTCTGGCCAACATGCAGGGGCCTGTTTCCGGGAATGTACTTCTACGCAGGGAACAATACCGGAAGGCAGATGACCCTGACGCCTGTGGAAAGATCACCAAGGGGCTTCTTGCAGGGAAAATTGCCAATTGCCGGACGGTGTTGCAGCGGGGAGCTCGTGATCATGGAGACAAGGGGAACAAGGATTATCTGCGTCGAGCTGCCGATCAACTCACTCTGGGAATGCAACGCTTGAAAAGTGTGAATTCCGTGGATTCATTGCGTGGAATTGAGGGCGATGCAGCCAATACCTATTTTGGAGTGTTCAACCATCTGATCACAAGTAAAGATCCCTGTTTTTGTTTTTCCGGTCGTAATCGTCGTCCCCCTTTAGATGCTCCCAATTGTTTGTTATCGTTCATATATACATTACTTGTCCATGATGTGAGAAGTGCCCTGGAATGTGTCGGTCTTGATCCGGCAGTGGGATATCTCCACAAGGATCGCCCCGGCAGACCCAGCCTCGCTCTTGATCTTATGGAAGAATTCAGGCCTTTTTTTGCAGATCGTCTGGCCCTGACCCTCATTAATCGTGGGCAGATTACTTCCAAGGGGTTCCAGGTGACGGACAGCGGGGCGGTTCACATGAGTGAGGATGCCCGCAAGACTCTCTTGGTAGCCTATCAGAACAGAAAGCAAGAGGAGGTGATGCACCCCTTTCTCAGAGAAAAGATGACCATAGGCATGCTCTGGCATATTCAGGCCCGTCTGCTGGCCCGTCATCTAAGAGGCGACCTGGATGCTTATCCGCCTTTTGTCTGGAAATAGGAGGCGAAGTGTATGATGGTCTTGGTAAGTTATGATGTTTCCCTGAAGGATGCAGACGGGCCGCGCCGGTTGCGACGCATTGCCAAGGTCTGCACCAATTATGGACAGAGAGTACAATTCTCGGTTTTTGAATGTATTGTTGACCCTGCTCAATGGGCCTGTTTACGGGCTCAACTTATTCAGGAGATGGATGAAACCCAGGACAGTCTTCGTTTTTATTTTCTTGGAGCCAACTGGAGACGTCGCGTTGAACATATCGGTGCTAAAGCCGGAATTGACCAGGAAGGTCCCTTGGTTTTGTGACCCGCGAACCCCGAGCTGACATGTTTTATTAGGGAGGTTCGCAATATATTTTGTTGTTGTTTTACAGTATGTTAAAATGAAATATCAACAATGTTTGTTCCTTTGAGCTTACTGGTTGCTTGTTCGCGGGATCATGCCGCTCAAGGTATGACCCATAAGGCTTCTCAGATGAGCAGTCGCCCCTCACGCAGGGGCGTGGATTGAAACGCCCTGCCTTATTTTGATAAGTTATTTGTACAGTGGTCGCCCCTCACGCAGGGGCGTGGATTGAAACAAATAATGTGTGAAGTTGAGGAATGTCTAACCAAGTCGCCCCTCACGCAGGGGCGTGGATTGAAACGCCATCTTTTTATGGCGATCAAACGGACCGCCTTGTCGCCCCTCACGCAGGGGCGTGGATTGAAACTTGCAAAAACGATTAGGCACGCTTGATGATGCGAGTCGCCCCTCACGCAGGGGCGTGGATTGAAACAATGGCACATGGAAGACAACTGGAAGTGACATAAGTCGCCCCTCACGCAGGGGCGTGGATTGAAACCCTATCTCGCTCATCCGTGTTGCCGCAAGTTCGTGTCGCCCCTCACGCAGGGGCGTGGATTGAAACCAACCTGCAGAGCCTGAACCGAAGAGCGCCCATTGTCGCCCCTCACGCAGGGGCGTGGATTGAAACAACACCATCTTTAGTCGCTGAAACCAATTTTGCCCGTCGCCCCTCACGCAGGGGCGTGGATTGAAACTTTTTCACGACCAGGACCGGCAACAATCACTAAAGTCGCCCCTCACGCAGGGGCGTGGATTGAAACTTTCCCGCAATTTGTCTCAAAGCCTTTGTCCGGCGTCGCCCCTCACGCAGGGGCGTGGATTGAAACTAGCATGTACGTCCTCCATCAATTGCGGCATCAAGTCGCCCCTCACGCAGGGGCGTGGATTGAAACGACTCCATCATCCGTCGTCTCGGCATGGCAACTGGTGTCGCCCCTCACGCAGGGGCGTGGATTGAAACATCCACAACAACGCAACCAGCGAATGGCTGCGATGTCGCCCCTCACGCAGGGGCGTGGATTGAAACACGATTGGGTACAAATCAACGGCATGTCCCCAAGTCGCCCCTCACGCAGGGGCGCGAACCAGAAAGGCCCCCGGGAAGTCATTCCCGGGGGCCTTTTTCCTGAGGTTATTTCAAGTATTGCTCAGCAACCATTTCATACAAGCCCAGTTCTTTCAGCTTGTCCACCGGCACTCTGAATGTTGCCGTGACAACACCTGGCGCTCTTCCTATTTCTATATTGCCCGTGATGGTGCATCTGTTCATGACTTCGGGAACGGTCATGCCCAGAAGATTGCCCGCTCTGGTAAGGGCTACCTGAACCGCGTGGTTGAGGTCTTTGCCTGTGCCCACAAAGGCCAGGGGGGCGGAATCTTCAACAGGAACGTTCCATTTTGCTGACTCGGCCTGGGCAAGGGCCTTTTCTTTTTTGGATAAGGGTTTGGCCAGATAGGGGAGATCTTCGGGAACCGGGAGGATGATGGGGCCTTCTATGTTCAGGCCTTTCAGAACAGTGACCTGCATGGTCACAATGCCGCACACATCCGTGGTGTGCCCGGCAATTTCACCATCACCCTGCATGGCATGCATGTCACCCACGTACACCCCGCCGCCTTTTACCCGAACAGGCGCGATGACCATTGCTCCCTGCCTGACTCTGGCAATATCCATGTGTCCGTCAGTCACCTGCAGATCATCATAATCCTGTATGCCGAATTCGTGCGGTGCATTGACCAGGAACGCACCAAAATCACCGGCATTGTGGGAATCGGGTCTGTCCACTGCAGGCACTGTACCCAACTGGCCCACAAAGGGGCGCATCCTGGCAACCACTCCGGGAATATCATGGGCCTGCATGACAACTGCCGGATTCTGAATGGAGTTGTCAGGGGTATGCATGTAGTGTTTGGCATTGCTGGCTGTTTTCTTGCTGGCCTCTTCATCAAGGGTAATGCCAATGGTTTTGGAACTGTCAAAAGCTATGGTGTACCCGTTGGAAAAGGTGAAGGGTGAACAGGGCTGTTTGCATTTTTTGCACACAACACTGTTTTCACCAATGCCGATGGTTTCCGTAGGTGGATTGACTGTTCCGCAATGGGGGCATTTGCCTGCCACGTAGGGATCGCCAACACATTTTTCCGGGTCAATGATATCATTGCCCGATGTGGTGACTTCAGAGGTGACATCAATGGATACCAGTCTGATGGCAATGGCATCACCTATTTCGGCATTTTCCACCAGAACCGGTGAGGTGACTTCATGGCCGCCATGAAGTTCCGGGGTAATCATGGGTCCCCAGCACCCTGCGGCTGTCTGGGCAACAATAAATCCCCCATCTACAACAGGTCCCACCATTTTGGCACTGGGTCCTACAATGCCGTTGGTAAAGGTGTTCACAAAGACTGTTTGTTGAGCCATGTTTTTGTCCTCCTTTGGAATCTGTTTTTCGTGCAGGCCATAATCGATATCACACTGTTTTTTGGACATTTGATCACAAAGTCGCCTTCCCAGGAATCCTCAGGCAGTATGGCGGGATTCCGGATGGGCTCCCAAGGCGTTTTTGTCCGGGTGTGGTTGAAAATCTCAGGAACGGGCTTCAAAGGCAAGGGATTTTGGCCAGGGTAACAGACCCGTGGCACCCGGGCAATGCATGGTGTTCATCTGATGTTTTTTCTGATTCCCGGGAGTGGTCTGCGGCAGGGAATGCGCGACAGGCCTGTTTGTGTCAGGGAAACCTGTACAAGGGGAGACATCATGGGCTAGAATATCATGCCGGAGTGGGACCCGGGACAGCTTCAAAGGGGCCGGGTGATCATGACCCGGACTGGTTTGCTGGAAGACAGAACATTCAGACAACAGGGGAGGTTTCATGAAGGTTTCACGAAGAAAGGTTTTGGGAATGCTGGCAACAGGAGCCGTGGCCGGGGTCATGGGGTCACATCATGTACTGGCTGCTGACAAGGATCCGGGTGCTTTGCCCGAACCCGCTCCGGGTGCTGCCGGATCCCTTGTCAGGGCACTTAAGCTTCGCCAAAGCACCAGATCCTTTTCCCCCGAACCGATCCCCCGGCAATTGCTTTCGGATCTCCTTTGGGCGGCCTTTGGCATCAACCGGCCCGCATCAGGCAAACGCACGGCACCCTCGGCTTTTAACAGCCAGGAAATCGATCTGTATGTGATCATGCAGGACGGGGTGTTTGTGTATGAACCCCAGGCTCACCGTCTGAACCTGGTGACCTCGGCCGATGTGAGGGAGCTGGCCGGTCGCCAGGGGTATGTGCGCAAGGCGCCGGTGAATATCATGTATGTTGCTGATTACGCCCGGATGAAACGGATTTCCCCGGAGCAAAAACCCGTGCTCACGGCCGCCAATGCCGGGTGCATCAGCCAGAATGTCTATCTGTTTTGCGCCCTGAACGCTTTGGGCACTGTTGTTCGGGACGGCATCGACAGGGATGCCCTGGCCCGGGCCATGTCCCTGGGTAAGGATCAGCACATTGTTCTGGGCCAAAGTGTGGGCTATCGGAAATCATGAGTTATTTGAGAGAAATATAACCAGTTTTACATTTGATTGTTTTCTAAGGAGAAATACATGACACACCCCGTTATCAAGGATCTCACCCGTCGGTACGCCACCAAAAGATACGATGCCACCAGGCGCATTGCCCCCCGGGACATGGAGGTGATCAAGGAGGCGCTGCGTCTCACCCCCTCTTCGGTCAATTCCCAGCCGTGGAAGTTCATCATCATTGAAAGCGATGAAGCCAAACAGCGCTTGCATGCCACCTTTGCCCGCAAATTCCAGATGAACCAGAAGCATGCCCTGGAGGCCTCCCATATCATCCTGTTTGCCTACAATCCCTGTTTTACCCGGGAGAACTACAAAAGGGTGGTGGACGTGGAAGTGGCCTCGGGGCATCTGCCGGCTGACAAGTATGACGAGATGATGGACAAGGGGTTTTTCTTTGCCCAGATGAACATGGATGAAACAGGGTGCAATGGCCATTGGACCAGGGCCCAAACCTATCTTGCCCTGGGCAATGCCCTGCACACGGCTGCCCGTCTTGGCATTGACGCCACGCCCATGGAGGGGGTTGACAAGGATCTCATTGGAGAGGTCTTCCGCAAGGAGCTTGGGGGATACGTGTGCGAGGTTGCCCTGGCCCTGGGGTATCATCTGGAGGGCCAGGACTATAACCAGGGGCTTCCCAAGGCGCGATTGCCCCTGGAAGATGTTGTTACGGTGATATGAAGGACGCCTTAAGCCCCGCCGGGGTCACTGGTTATCGGGAACCCGGTTCAGCAGTTCCACGGGATGGCGCACCGGGTAGTTGCTCATCTGCTCAAATTGCAGGCGGCAGCTCAGACATTCGGTGACCAGCAGGTCGGGTGACAGGGCGTTGATGTGCTCCATGAGTCTGCTGCCCAGTTGCAGGGATGCCTGGTGAAAGGTGTCCTTGAAGCCCATGATCCCGCTGCACCCGCAGCACAGGGTGGAGTTGTTTTCAATGGCGCCCAGGCGGGAGAGGTCCATGAGGCCAAGGAGCTCCATGTAGGGATTGCCTGGGCCCATTTCCCGCTGGTGGCAGGGCGGATAGTAGAGCACATTGGCTTCAAGGGGAGCAAAGGAAGTGGAAAGCCCGCCCTTGTGGTAAAGGCCCAGGAGATATTCCCCCAGATCCTGGCAGTTTTCCGCCACATGGATGCGCTGCAAGGGGTCGATGTCGGCCAGGTAGCCATCATCTTTCATGATCCGGCCATAGGTGGATCGGTCAAGGACGCGCAGGGTAACCTCCTGGTGGCGGCCCGTACCGGGATGTTTCAGGGTTACGGTTTCCTGGCTCTTGCCAGGGCGGGCCAGGGAAGAAAGGGGTGTGGGAGACGGTGTGGAGGAAAACACGTGTTCCGGCACCTTGATCTGCCTGTTGGTTCCGCCCACCAGGTGCTGGTACGCTTCTGAATAATAGGCCCCCTGGGGGATGACTTTTTTGAGCATGTACCCGCAGGTGGGGCAGGAGCAGACAATGGTGTATCCGTCCCGGACCAGTTGGCTCAGGTGATGGATGGTTTCCCGGGCCGAGGCAAGGGTCTTTTGCCGGTCCCCCTCCACCATGCTGGGCATGCCGCAGCAGGGCAGCCGGGGACATGTTACCGTGACCTGGTTGCGTTCCAGAAGCTCCACGGTTGCTCTGGCCACTTCTGGAAAGAGATGGGTGGCCGTGCAGCCTGCAAAATAGGCAACTTTGGGATTGGAACCGGATGCAGGCGGGTGGTGCAGGTTGTTGCGCCGGGCCCAGGTTGTAAAATTCTCCCGGGGAATGGAAGGAAGCCGGCGGTCAGGATGGATGCCTGTGCAGGCGCGAACAAGTCGTCCCGTGACCCGGCCCTGGAGAAGACGGTTGGAAAGCCAGGGCATGGCCCCGCACCAGGTGCCCACCCGCTGCACATCTTCCAGAAAACGGATGGAAAGGGGCAGACCGTCCCGGTCCATGAACAGGGTTTTGGCGGTGATGATGTCCTGGCGGATATGGGGGCAGGGGCACAGAGTGCAGTAGTGGCACAGGTGGGCCAGGGCACGCAGCTCCTGGGGAGTGATCTTTTCGCCTGTGTCCTCTTCCCGGTCCCAGAGTTCATGGAGGCGGGGAAAGAAATGGCAGTTGGTGTCCATGAGATCGCGGCAGCAGCCGCAATCCGCACACTCTTCAACAATCTGTCGCATCAGTTGTTCCGCCCTGTCCATCTGGTACCTCCCTGACTGTTCAAACATTGTCCCATGTCCCTGTTCAAGGGTGCTGTGCCGGATACGAAAAGAGGGGTGCAGGGCGCAGTGGGTATGCAATTTCAAACCCAATGTCCACCATCCCGATTCCGCCATCTTTCGGAATCGGCCGGATGTGTTGACAGGTCAGTACTCCCGGACATACCCGGGCGTTTTTTTCGGAGAAGCGATCAAGCATGGGCGCTCATGATTGCTGCTCCGAGTCGTGTCCCGGTTGGGCCGTGAGATCAAACCGGGATACGAGTACGGTTTACACCACAACGGAGGAATTCATGGCCCGGATGGATGAGCGCACGGCAGGGTTGTACACCATCACCCTTTCCCAGTTCGCCCTGGTTTTCATGCTTTCGGCCGTGGCCGTGGCCGTGCCTGCCCTGGGGCGTGAATTCGGGGCCAGCGCCTCCCGTCTGGGGCTGGTGGAGTCGGGGTATATTTCCGCAGCCGCCATGCTGCTTTTGCCCGTGACCCGCCTGGCCGAGAAAATCGGACGCGGCACAACCTTTGCCGGGGGCATTCTGCTCTTTTCCCTGATCAGTTTCATCCTTCCCCAGGCCCGGACCATTGATCAATTCATTGTTCTGCGCGTGTTCCAGGGAGGCGGTGGGGCCATGATGATCTCCACGGGTCTGGCCATTCTGGCAGATCTGTATCCCGGAGCCGGACGGGCCCGGGCCCTGGGCATTGCCTCGGCCGGCATCTACCTGGGACTTTCTGCCGGACCGTGGCTGGGGGGCATCCTTGTCACCCATCTGGGCTGGCGCTGGATTTTCTACAGCGGAGCTGTTCCCTGTCTGCTGGGATTTTTCCTGTCCCTGAAAACCCTGCCTGTCCGTCCTGTCATTGTACCCAAGGTGCGCTTTGACTGGCTGGGCGCCCTGTTGTGCGCCCTGGGCATGATCATGATCTCCCAGGGCGGTTCCCATCTGCAGGATGCAACAGGCATCCTTCTGGTGGTGGGCGGTCTTTTTTGCCTGGTCGCCTTTGTGTTCTGGGAAAGCCATGCCAGGGCCCCCCTGCTGGACATGAGCATCTTCAGCAACAATCCGTCCTTTTCCCTGGGAAGTCTGGTGCAGTTCATGAGCTATGCCTCAACCTTTGGGGTGACCTTTTTGCTCTCCCTGTACCTGCAGGTGGTCCAGGGCATGACCGCCAGCCAGGCCGGGATCATTCTCATGGCCCAGCCTGTGGTGCAGGTGATCTTTTCCCTGGTTTCCGGCAACTGGTGCGAGCGGTGGCCTGCCCATCACGTGGCCACCCTGGGCATGACCATCGCCACCCTGGGTCTGGCCGCGGCCATACCTGTGGGGCATGGGGCCACGCTGCCCCATCTTCTCACGGTGCTGATCCTGTGCGGGGCAGGAAACGCCATTTTTGCCACGGCCAACACCGCGGTCATCATGGGGGCTGTGCAGCGGGAATGGTATGGCGTGGCCTCTGCGGTTGTTGCCGGTGCCCGGACCACGGGCATGACCTTTGGTCTGGTGTTCATCAGCGGGATGTTTGCCCTGATCATCGGTCCCGGGGCCCTGGACGCCCAGGCTGCACCCCTTTTTGTGCGGGCCATGCACGGGTGTTTCATTGTCCTTACCCTTATCGGCGGTCTGGGTGTTGCCCTGTCCCACAAGGCCCGGCTGGCACAAAAAAAGGGATCCATGTCCAGGTGATTGTGGGCGGACGTGTTGAAAAAGGCCCTTTTTGCGCGTATGCAAATCCTCATGGAATGTTGGAAATGGTTTTGATCATGAGCCCACGGGCTCATGCACATCGCAGACTTGAGCATGCCTCAGGGAGGAACCATGACACAAGCATCACGCGAGCAAAGACGGGACAAGGTGATCGAGGTTTTGAACACGGCCCGGGAAATGGAGCTTCATGCCATCTACCAGTACATGAATCAGCACTACGGCCTGGATGACATGGATTACGGCGAACTGGCCAAGAACATCAAACTGGTGGCCATTGACGAGATGCGCCATGCCGAACAATTTGCCGAACGCATCAAGGAACTGGGGGGCGAACCGGTTGCCGCCTCTGCCCAGGAGGTGCACAAGGGGCAGAAGGTTGATCAGATTTTCACCCATGATTCCGGGCTGGAGGAAAACACCATTGATGCCTACAACCGGTTTTTGCAGGTGTGCCGGGACAATGGTGACAGCATCACGGCCAAGCTCTTTGAGCAGATCATTGACGAAGAGCAGGAACACCTGAGCTATTTTGAGAATGTGGACAACCACATCCAGGAGCTGGGCACAACCTATCTGGCTCGCATTGCCGGGACACCGGCCAGTACCGGCGGCTTTTCCAAGGGGTTTGTCCTTGCCAGCGACGCGGAATGATCCTGATGTGACAACCTCACGTCCATATTGACGCAAAACAGCCTGCACACCCGGTGTGCAGGCTGTTTTCATTGGGGCAGGAGAAAAGGCATCGCCAAGGCGGCATCAGGACCCGGTGAGACTTTCCAGGGATATGCCAAAGGGCAGGTGGCCCGCTGTCATGCGGTCCTTGAGTTCCACACCGCTGGTGCCCAATTTGAAGGCCTCTTCCACCAGATAGCCCAGCTTGCGCACCCCTTCCAGGGGAGGCAGACCGCCCTGGCGGATATTGGAGATGCAGTTGCGGCGTTCGTCCGTGGTGCCGGTACGTGGATGCATGGTCATGTACACGCCCATGGAATTGGGCGCAGAAAGACCCGGGCGTTCGCCAATGAGCATGACAGTGAGCCTGGCCCCCAGGATCTCGCCGATTTCATCCCCAATGGCCACCCGGGCATTGCGCACAAGGCAGATGGGGCTGATCCTGAATCCGGCCCGGTGGAGCAGGGGCACGGCCAGCAGGGTGAATTCCCGGGCATTTTCATGGATGGCCCTGGCGGACAGACCATCGCCAATGACCAGACAGATGTCGCAACCAGACGCCTTGTTCTTCAGCTGGTCACGCGAAGCCGTGCTCAGGCGGCGGCCCTTGTCGGGCCGGGTCAGATATTCCATGCGATGGGCAACTTCTGATTCCAGCTGGACACATTCCATGCCGGCAGTCTGCAGCTCCCGGGCCAGCTGGGCCTGTTGAAAAGGGGAGTGCACGGCATCCCGGGCCCGGGCATGATCCAGTTTGAAGGCCATCCAAGCGGCCAAAGGCAGGCTGGACCCGGCTCTTCCCAGGGCAATGCGCGCATCGGTTATGCGGCGCAGTCCCTTCCAGGGGTCTTCAGCCACCCAGGTTTTCTGGTTGTTCTCAGTCATGGGGCATCTCCTCGACCATTTGGGGCAGTTGGAGGAGCACGTTGGAACCTGTTATTGGAATCAGTCGGCCTCCTTCGTCCATGATCCCCGTGTTTTCCAGCCAGCGGGCAAATTCCGGCGCGGGTTGTTTCCCGAGGAGTTTGCGCAGGTACGCGGCATCGTGAAAGGAGGTGGACTGGTAGTTGAGCATGATGTCGTCGGCTCCGGGAATACCCATGATATAGGTACATCCGGCCGTTCCCAAGAGGGTGAGCAGGGTGTCCATATCATCCTGGTCTGCTTCGGCATGGTTGGTGTAGCAGACATCCACTCCCATGGGCAGGCCCATGAGCTTGCCGCAGAAATGATCCTCCAGACCGGCACGGATGATCTGCTTGCCATTGAGGAGATATTCCGGGCCGATGAACCCCACCACCGTGTTCACCAGAAGGGGGTCGTACCGCCTTGCCACGGCATAGGCCCTGCATTCAAGGGTCTGCTGATCCACCCCGTGATGGGCGCCGGCCGACAGGGCACTGCCCTGGCCGGTTTCAAAATACATGACATTATCCCCCACGGTTCCCCGTCCCAGGGACCGGGTGGCATCAAGGGCCTCGTCCAGAAGGGAGAGGGATATGCCAAAGCTCTTGTTGGCGTCCTCGGTCCCGGCAATGGATTGGAAACACAGGTCAACAGGCACCCGGCGTTCAATGGCCTCCATGGTTGTGGTCACATGGGTGAGCACACAGCTCTGGGTGGGGATGGCATACCGGTCGATAAGTTCTCCGAGCATCTCGGAAATGCGGCAGACATTGTCCAGGCTGTCGGTGGCCGGATTGATGCCAATGACCGCATCCCCGCATCCGTAGCACAGACCGTCCAGGGTGGAGGCGGCAATGCCCTGCAGATCATCGGTGGGATGGTTGGGCTGCAAGCGGACGGAAAAGGTGCCCGGCAGGCCGATGGTATTGCGAAAGGCCGTAACTACCCGGCATTTGGAGGCGACCAGCACAAGATCCTGGAGCCGCATGACCTTGGAGACGGCAGCAGCCATTTCCGGGGTTACGCCTTTGGCAATGTGTTGGAGCATTTCCGGAGTGGCGGCATCGGACAGCAGCCAGTCGCGCAATTGGCCAACAGTCATGCTGCTGATGGGAGCAAAGGCCTGGCGGTCGTGGGTGTCCATGATCAGCCGGGTCACTTCGTCCTGTTCATAGGGAATAACGCATTCGTCCAGAAATCGTTTCAAGGGAACTTCTGCCAGCTCCATCTGGGCCAGCACCCGTTCCTCTTCCGAAGCTGCGGCCACACCGGCCAGCACATCCCCGGAGCGCAGGGGAGAGGCCTTGGCCAAAAGTTCCTTGAGGGTTCGCTTGGTTGTCTTTTCTGTCCATGGCATGGGAGCAATTTCTCCGGTTGGATCACGTATCATCCTTGATGGCTGACGCACGGCAGGCATTTCCTGGGGTGAGGTTTTTGTGCCAGGAACGCCTGCCGTGGTCAAAGGGGGCATCAAAGTTTTATGAGCCGTAGTAGAGCTGGGGAAGGTACAGGGCAATCTGGGGGAAGATCATGATGAGCAGCAGCCCGATGACCATGAGGGTCACAAAGGGGATGATGGAATTGTAGATGTCCACCAGGGTAATCTCCTTGGGCGCCATGGCCTTCATGAGGAACAGATTGTACCCGAAGGGCGGCGTCATGTAGGCGATCTGGCAGGTCACGGTGTAGAGCACCCCATACCAGACGGGATTGAAACCGAGCTCGATGATCAACGGAATGTACAGGGGGGCTACAATGACCAGCATGGCCGTGTCGTCCAGAAACATACCCATGATGATGTAGGAGACCTGCATCATGATGAGCACTCCCCAGGGGGACAACCCCCACTGGTCCAGAAACAGGGTTTCAATGGCATGGACCGCACCCAGGCCGTCAAAGACCGCCCCGTAGCACAGGGCCGCAAGAATGATCCACATGAACATGCAGCTCACGGACAGGGTCTTGTGCAAAGACAGATCCATGACCTTTTTGGTCAGCCGTTTTTTCCACAAAGCGGCCAGCAGGGCGGCACCGGCACCCACGGCCGAACTTTCCACCAGACTGGTCACACCCATCATGAACAGGCCGGTGACGGTGAATACAATGACCAGGGGCACGATGCCGGCCTTGAGCAGGGCGAATTTTTCCGCCGTTGAATAGCTGTTTCGTTCTTCAAGGGACAGGGTCGGTCCCAGATCCGGGTTCAGTTTACAGCGAACAACGATATAGCCGATAAACAGCACGGCCAAAAGCAGGCCGGGAAAAACGCCTGCCAGCCAGAGTTGACCCACGGGCTGCCGGGCGATCATGCCATAGAGTACAAGGACAATGCTCGGGGGGACCATGATGCCCAGGGAACTGCCTGCCTGAATGACACCGGTGATCATTTTTTTGTCGTATCCGCGCTTGAGCATTTCAGGCAGGGCAATACTGGTTCCAATGGCCATGCCGGCCACTGACAGGCCGTTCATGGCGGATATGGCCACCATGAGCACCACCGTGCCAATGGCCAGACCCCCATGCAACGATCCCATCCACACATGGAACATTTTGTAGAGATCATTGGCAATGCCTGATTCGGACAACATATAGCCCATGAAAATGAACAGGGGCAGGGTGAGCATGGGAAACCAGTTCAAGAGAACCATGCTTGCGTTGAACGGCATTTCCGCGCCGCCGTTACCCCACAGAAACAGGGATGCGGCAGCGCCCACAAATCCCACCACACCGAACACGCGCTGACCGGTCAAGAGCAGCACCAACAGCGAGGTACACATCAAAAGAGCGATCATTTCATGGCTCATGACAGATAATCTCCAAATATTTTTCGTACATCCAGGCCCTTGGCCATGCACACGTCTTTGATGAATCGAGAGATGCATTGCAGCAGCATGAGAAAGATGCCGATGACCATGATGATCTTGATGGGGGCCAGAGGCGGTGCCCATGCCGAATAGTTGTGCTGGTTATACTGCAGGGAATAGGCCGTGCTGGATACGGAGCCGTACAGGAGCACCGCCAGATAGAACAGCAGAACAACGCCTGTGAGTGAATCTGCCAGGGCACGTTTTTTGGGAGACCATTTGCTATAGAGTACATCCATGCGCACGTGGCCGTGGAGGATGATGGAATAGCCACCGCCCAGCAGATAATAGGCGGCCATGAAAAACTGAGCCAGTTCCACGGCCCAGACCACAGGCGAATTGAGCACGGTCCGGGAAAACGATGCATACAGCAGGATGAACATCATTCCGAACATGAGATACATGGAAAATCTGCCCACCAGGCGATTGATGGCGTCCACGTATCGGGTGAAGGTAACAAGTGCTTTGAACACACGACACCTCATCAGTATTTGCAGATCCTTTCCCGCCCAGGGGCGGTGAAAATCCCGATTCCGGTGGGAACACGGATGTCCGGTTCCCCAAAAGTCGGGAACCGGACGGATCAGAGGATAGGCATAAGGACAATCAGCAATTAATAGCGGTAGGGCTTGCCCGCTTTTTTCATGGTTTCCGTGTAATTCTTGAGGATCTGCACGACCTTGGCACACCGGGGGCTGCGCTGGGCGATTTCATCCCAGTACTTCATGGCCTCGGCCTCCACCTGGGCCCATTCGTTTTCAGGAATGGTGGTCAGTTCCAGCTTGCCTCCGGTGGTGCGGTAATGGGCCTCGCCCCACCAGTACCAATGCTGGCGGTAGTAGTTGGAACTGTCCATGGTGACCTTGAACAGGGTTTTGAGGTGGTCGGGCACCTGCTCCCACTTTTCGGAATTGGCAAAATAGGAACCGATCCAGGCCCCGTTGATGTTGTTGGTCAGGTAGTATTTGGTCACATTGGCCCAGCCCACGGTATAGTCTTCGGTGATGCCGGACCAGGCTATACCGTCCAGTTCTCCGGTCTGCAGGGCCACTTCCACGTCTTCCCAGGGCAGGGTGACCGGGACCACGCCGAAGCGCTGCAGAAATTTGCCGCCCGTGGGAAAGGTAAAAACGCGTTTGCCTTCCAGATCCTTGAGGGATCTGATGGGCTGCTTGGTGGCGAAGTTGCACGGATCCCAGGCCCCGGCACCGAGCCAGGTCACGCCTTTGACCTCATTGTAGGCTTCCTGCCAGATTTCATTGAGCCCATAGTGGTTGAACAGGGTGGGCACATCCAGGGAATACCGGGTGGCAAAGGGAAAATAGGCAGCAAAAATGGCCACATCCACGGGTGCGGCAATGGAGTCGTCATCACTTTGCACGGCATCAATGGTACCGCGCTGCATGGCGCGGAACAGTTCGGGGGTGGGCACGAGCTGGTCTGCGTTATACAATTCAATGACCATGTCTCCGGCTGCGATTTTATTGAAGGCCTTGATCTGGGGTTTGATGACATGTTCGGCCAGGGCGGGTCCGGCATAGGTCTGCAGGCGCCAGCGGATGGGGGTCTTCTTGGACGCGTGCACAAAAGGTGCGTTGACTACGGAGGTGGCAGCGGTTGCGGCTCCAACGCCGGCCAGTTTGACAAAGTCTCTTCTTTTCATGGAAAACTCCCTTGGGGTGAAAAGTGCATGGCAAGATCAATGGGGATCATCCCCAGGATCCCGGTACCAACTGACAACGGGTTCACCCCCTAGCAAAAAGGCGACCAATATATGTAAAATTTGTTATTTTTTGGTAAGTATTCAGATTTAAAAGATAATATTTTCATTTTTTGGTATGACCATTGGAGAGAGTTCATGGAAACAGAACAAAACCAGGATGTTTGTGTGTTATTTTTAACAAAATCGTAAATAAAAAATAGCCATACTGGCCAAATCCCTTGATTTTGGGTTCCAGGCCCAAGGAACAGAGGATGATATGCTTGAATGTAGGACAGAAAGAAATTCCAGGCGTTAAAAAATCCATGTTTATTCGGGTAGTAACCTTTATTTGCCAAGTCGTTTGGTGAAAAAGTTGTTTTCTCCATTTTTGTTAAAACACTGTTCGGGTTTCCCTCTGCGCGAGCAGAAAGGGGTGTCTCTGCCTCCGGGGTACTGGTGGGGCATCATCATTAACGGATTGCCTGTTCCCGGGCATGGGGCATGACCGGCTCTGGCCTCTTGGAGACCTTTGGGCTATGCAGGCGGCCATGACAGATGACATCCTTCTTCCCTTTTCCCCGCAGTGCAGGACGGCCAGGTTTGTGCAAAGGGAAAAACGGTTTCGCGTGGAGGCCCGGCTGGATGGCCGCCAGGTCTGGGCCCATACCAACAACTCCGGCTCCATGCTTGGGCTGCTCCGGCCGGACATGGAGATCCTCCTGTCCCCGGCTGCCAATCCTGCCAGAAAACTTCCCTATACCCTGGAACTGGTCAGTCCCTGGGGAGAGTGGATAGGGGTGAATACCCTGACTCCCAACAGGTTGCTCAAAAAGGTCTGGGAGCAGGGACTCATTGCCGAATTGCGCCAGTACGTGACCTACAAGGCCGAGGCCCGGGTCGGGCACAGCCGGTTGGATGCCCGGCTGGACGGGCCAAAAGGCACCTTCTGGATCGAAGCCAAGAACGTGACCCTGGTGGAGGATGGGGTGGCCTGTTTTCCCGATGCCGTTACCCTGCGGGGGCAGAAGCATCTGGAGGAACTCATCCTCCTGGCCGGACAGGGGGCCCGGGTGGGGTGTTTTTATCTGGTGCAGCGTCCGGATGGGGAGTGCTTTGGTCCGGCCGATTTCATTGATCCGGAATTTGCCCGGCTTTTTTATCTTGCCGTGCAGGCCGGTGTGGAAATGCTCCCTTTTGAGGCCCGGGTTTCTCCCCGGGGCATTGGCCTTGGGAAACGACTGCAGGTGGTAACCGGGACCTGAAGCTCATGGCATGTCGCCTGGTATTGCCTGGTGTTTCGAACAGGGGCGCCCGGCCATTTGCCAGGATCAGCAGAACCGACGGTCAGGGCATGGTGACCTGCTTGTTGCCGGCTCTTGGACCAGGGCCCAGGAAGGGTTTGATCATCTGACGGATCGCTGGTAGCTTGGGCAATGACCGGCAGAGACGCTGGCACAAAGGCATCAGGGCCTTTACTGCCCGGGATCAGGCAGTCCGGAACACGCCAGCGTTGGTGCCCTGGGGACCACAGGAGGACGAGGATGAGCACTCTTTCGGATTATGCCGACGCCCTGGTTGAGGAAGGTCTGGTGGAAGCCGCTGACACCTTTTTCGGGGCGCGCAAGCGTCTTGAAGACGAGATCACCGTGTTTCATCAAAAGTGCCGGGAACTTGAGCATATAGGCCAGGAGGTTGTTGCCTGGGGGCATGGTCTGGGGTTCCTGCTGCTGGAAGGAGACCGGGTGGAAGCGTTCTATAGGGCCATCGGGGTTGATCTGACCGGGCAAAGTCCTCTGAACGGAAGCCGACTGCACAAGGACATGCGTCCCGGTCCGGGTCTGCTTGCCGGAACACGGTACTGGAAAACCGTGTACAAGGTGTATCAGGAGCTGTTCCAGGCCGTGGACACCTATCTGCACGGCCGCCACTATGACGATCCTTCCCGGCCTGGCGGGAAAAAGAGAACCATCTGTTTGACGACCCTGACCACCTGGGCGGAGCGCATCAATGAGCGGATCAAGGACCTGAACAACAATCACCAGGCCTCGCAGGTGCTGCAATTTGCCAAGCAGTTCCGGGGGGACGAGGTGGAAAAGGAAAAGATCACCGGCGCCGGAGTGGTGTACAATCTGGATGCCGAACTGGCCTTTGAGCCCCTTGATCTTTCCCAATGCGGTCTGCTGGATTTTCCCGAACTTCCCGCGCCCCAGGGAGTGAAAAAAACTGTCAAATCCTTTTGCCTGGACATGTACAAGCACGACAAATCACGCATTCTCACCATCCTGCACCAAATCGAACCCTCATGAACCTTTTTGGAGACCGTCCCTATACCCTGGACCGGGTGGTCCGTCTGGCCCTGGCCGTTGGCCTTGCCTGGGGCGCAGTCATGCTCCTCGGGTACCTGAGCGATGTGATTCTTCCCTTTGCCGTGGCCGTTCTTCTGGCCTACATGCTCCATCCCCTGGTCACCTGGGTGCAGCAGCGGGTCAGGTCCCGGGCCCTGGCGGTCTGGCTGACCCTGCTGGGTTCCTCGGTTGTGTGCATCGGCCTGCTCTGGCTGATTGTCCCCCTTATCGGTCGTGAAATGGCCCACATGGGGTCCCTGGTTTCCGACCTGGTCAACAATTCGGGATTTGCCGAGCAGGCGTCCAGGCGCCTGCCCCCGGACATCTGGCTGTGGATCAAGGAGCAATTGGCCCGGCCCGAGGTGCGCTCCTTTTTTCAGACGGATAACGTCTTGACGCTTCTGCGTTCTCTAGGGCAACGGTTGGTGCCCGGTTTGTGGAACATCCTCGCCGGAACAGCCAATTTTGTGCTCTGGGTGGTGGGGCTGGTGTTCATCCTCATGTACCTGGTGTTCCTGCTGCTGGATTTTCAGCGGTTTCGGGACAGTGGACGCGAGCTTCTGCCTGCCTCGTGGCGCGAGCCCGTGACCGCGTTTCTCCGGGATTTTGATCAGGGCATGAGCCGGTATTTCAGGGCCCAGGCCGGTGTTGCCGCCATTGTGGGCGTTCTTTTTTCCATTGGATTCACCCTGATCGGCCTGCCCATGGGCATCCTTCTGGGTCTGTTCATGGGTCTGCTGAACATGGTGCCCTATCTGCAGGTCATCGGGCTGTTGCCGGCCCTGTTTCTGGCCAGTGTGCACGCCCTTGAAACAGGAAGCAGCTTTCTGCTTGTGTTCGGTCTGACAGGACTGGTGTTTCTGGTCATCCAGGCCCTTCAGGACATGGTTCTGGTTCCCAGGATCATGGGCCGGGTCATGGGGTTGTCCCCGGCCATGATTCTGCTCTCCCTGTCCATCTGGGGCAAGCTCCTCGGTTTTCTCGGCCTGGTCATTGCCCTGCCTGTAACCTGCATGCTCCTTGCCTATTACAAGCGCATCATCAACAACCAGTGTCGTCTGGTGTCCGGGCAGGAACCGGAATCCCCCAGGGACGACTGATTTTTCAGGATCATCTTCATGTATTTCATCCCCAACAACAACATCACCGATCCCCGCATCAACCTGGCATTGGAAGAATATTGCCTGAAGCGTTTTGACCCCTCCCACGACTATCTCCTGTTCTACGTGAATGACCCTTCCATCATTGTGGGGCGGTTTCAGAACACCGTGGAAGAGATCAATCCGGAGTTCGTGGAAGCCAACAACATTCACGTGGTGCGCAGGAATTCCGGGGGCGGGGCCGTGTACCACGATCACGGCAATCTCAATTTCAGCTTCATGACCCGGTATGCCCGGGAAAATCTTCTGAATTTTCGCAAATTCACCCAACCGGTCATCCGGGTGCTGGCCGGCATGGGCGTGGATGCCGAGCTCACCGGGCGCAACGATATTGTTGTTGCGGGCAAGAAGATTTCCGGCAACGCCCAGTATGCCACTCGAACCGCCATGCTCAGCCATGGAACCCTGCTCTTTGATTCGGACATGTCCACCCTGGTCAAGGCCCTGCATGTGAGCGATGACAAGATCACTTCCAAGGCCCTCAAGTCCGTGCGCAGCCGGGTGACCAACATCAGGGAATGCGCCCCCCGGCCCGTGGACATGGAGACCTTCAGAAACCGGCTCCTTGAAACCGTGTTTGCCCCGTACGGCGACATCCGGACCCGCGAGCTGGACGCGAACCAGTGGGCCGAGGTCCATGAACTGGCCCGGACCAAGTATGACAGCTGGGAATGGAATTTCGGCAAATCTCCCCGATACAACGTCAAGAGAAGAAAACGATTTCCCATTGGCATCATTGATGTGCGCATCCAGGTGGCCAAAGGGGTCATGACCGGTGTGAAAATTTTTGGAGATTTTTTCGGTCATGGCGAAATCCTGGATCTGGAAACCCTGCTCACGGATATTCCCTACACCCGGGAAGCATTGGAGCAATGTCTCAAAGGGGTGGATCTTTCCAAGTATTTCGGGGCCATGGAAACGGATTGCTGGATTGCCTTTCTCTTGGGCCACCAGTAGCAATCCGGTACCTGTTGGGCGCGGTTGTTGCATCCCCGAAGATGCCGGTTCTGTTCAATCACATCGTGTACTCACCTCATCATAGGGCAAGTCTTGTTCATCTCCACCGTTGGTGAAGTTTGCGGAGAAATCATGAATTCCAGAAAAACATGGGTAGCTGTCTGTTTGCTGGGCGTCAGCCTGCTGGTGACGGCCTGCTCCCGGGAAGAAGAGGAAAAGACCTTCTATTTCAACCAGGGCAACGAGTTCTTGGTCAATGGAGAATTTGCCGACGCGGAAAAGGCCTTTTTGCAGGCCATTGCCCTGGATGACCGCTACAAGGATGCCTATGTGCAGCTGGGCATTGTCCAGATGCGGCGGGGCGCCCTGAAACAGGCCTTTGACAGCTTTACCCGGGCCGCGGCCATTGATCCTGCTGACCTGGATGTCCAGCTTCGCCTGGCCACCTTTCACATGCTGGGAAGAAACCTGCCCGAGGCCCTGAACATCCTGGATGGGGTCCTGGCCCGGGATCCCCAGAACATCGAGGCCCTGTTCCTCAAGGGATCCCTCATGGCCCAGCAAAAGGCCCTGCCCCAGGCCAAGGCGCTCTTCAGCAAAATCATCGAACTTGATCCCTCCCAGGTGCGGGCCTACCTCGCCCTGGTGAAAACCCAGGTTCTGCTGGGCGAAACCGGCGAGATCATTCCTGTTCTCCACACGGCCATCAGCAACAATCCCAACGCCCTGGATCTCAAACTGGCCCTGGTTGATCGTTATCTGAGCATCAAGAAGATCGCTGACGCCAAGGGAGTGCTTTTGGATGCCCTGCAGCACGATCCGGGCAATCCCAGGCTGCAGGAAATTTTGGGGGCCTTTTATTTTCGCATCGGGCAGATGGCCATGGCCGAGTCGGCCTACAGGGAGGCGATCAAGCTGTCTCCCGGTCAGGTTCGCCCCCTCATGCACCTGGCCCGATTCTATGACCTGACCGGCAAGGAGCACCAGGCTTGTCAGATCTATGAGCAGGCCCTGGAAATGGCCCCGGACAATGTGCAGGTTCTGGATACGGTTTCCCGCTTTTATGCCCATGCCGGCAAGCTGGACCAGGCGGAGCACTATGTGCTCATGGCCCTTGATGCCAATCCCTCGTTTTTGCCCTCGCGCATTCTGCAAACAGAACTGGCCCTGAAAAAAGGTGATTTCACTACCGCATTGGCCCTTGCCCAGGAGCTTCTGGACCAGGGCAAGAACCTTCCCAAGGTCCAGTATCTCAAGGGCATGAGTCTGCTGGCCTTGAAGCAGTACATCCCTGCCGCCCAGACCCTTGAACAGGCCGTCAAGGTCTGGCCGCGATTTATGGCGGCACGAGTGGGCCTGGCCAGAACCCTGTACGATGCGGGGGAAACCTCCCGGGCCCGGGCCCAGGCCATGGTTGTGCTGCAACAGGATCCGGCCAATCTGGAGGCCATCCTGCTTCTGGGCAATCTGGCCGATAGACGGGGAGATCTCAACGAGGCCGCCCGGTATTACCGGCAGGCATTGAGCATCAACAGCCACTACGGTCCGGCCGCCAACAACCTTGCCTATGTCCTCATGAGGCAGGGCCGCGACCTGGACAGGGCCCTTGAGCTGGCCTCCATGGCCCTCAGGCAGATGCCTGATGACCCCCAGGTTCTGGACACGGTGGGGCTTATCCATCTCAAGCGGGGCGAATCCCGGTTGGCACTGCCCTATCTTGCCCGCAGTGCGGCAGGGGATGCGGACAACCCGGTCTTTCTCTACCATTTGGGCCTTGCCCACTGGCAGCAGGGCAATGCGGACGAGGCCGCCCGGTTTTTGACCCGTGCGCTGGAAGGCAATGCCACCTTCAAGGGGCAGGAGCATGCCCTGGAGCTTCTGAACCGCCTCAGCGAGGATGGCGCGGTCGGCCGTACGGAGGATCCGTCTGATGACTAGTGTATGCCCTGTTTCAGAACGTGATCGTGCCCGGCATGCCGCCCTGGGAACCCGGACGGATCTGTCCGTGTGGAGGCATGGATGAAGTATTTTCCGTTCAGGTTGCTCATTGTGTGCATCCTGCTGCCGCCGTTATTGTACATCGGTTCGCTGCAGGGCGTGTCTTCGGGGCTGGAGAAAAAGTATTCCACGGATCTGTCCAATATCTATCTGGGCGATACCACGGAGCTGCTTCAGGGCAAGGAGCGACTGCGTGATGCGGTCAACAGGAACATCAACGCCTATTTTGCCAAAAGCAGCGCCCAGTATTGGGGTGTGAAGCCCAATGTACTGGTCACCACCAAGGACAATGAAATCATCTATCCGGCCTCCTTTGACAGCCAGGCCGGGATCGGTCCGGATGACACCCTTGCTATTGCCCAGGAAAACTACGAGCTGCTCAACAAGGGGCTTGGCCTGAGTGTCAGCCTTTCCCTGTCTCCTGGTTCACCGGCCGGTCTTGCCCTGCTTGGCCTGTACGTGGTCGTGGATATCATTGTCCTGTTTGTGGGGTATCGAAGGGGCCTTGCCCGGGCCCTGCGGGAAGAAGAGGAAAAGGATTCCAGGATCAGGGAGCTTCGCGAGCAGGAGCGCCGGTTTGCCGAACGCATCGAGGAGCTCGACGGTCTCAAGGAAAAGCTCGAATCCAAGGTGGACCGGGTCCGAAATGAACTGGTGCAGGAGCGGCAGCAGGCCTCGGCCAATGAAGACGACATGCTCGACGAGATCGAGTCCCTGGAAGCGCAGCTGGAAAAGACCCGTTTGCGTCAGGAGATCCAGCGTGCGGAAATCGACAAGCTCAGGGAGCAGATCAACGAGCTGAACACCAAACCGACCCGTCGCCAGGCCCGCAAGGCCAGGGGAGCGGACAACCTGGAAAAGCGCATGCGGGTTCTGTACAAGAATCTGGATATCCACGAGCGAACCATTCAGGGGATCACCGATCTGGGCGAGGATATGCGCCTCAAGGCCGAGGAGGTCATTCTCCAGCTGAACACGGATCCCTCGCTGGTGAGCGTCAAAAGGAAGGTTTTCGGCAAGGGACGTAAGACCAAGGTGTTGGAAGTTGCCTTTGGGTATAACGGACGCCTTTATTTCCGGCACAAGCCGGCCGGGGGTATTGAAGTGCTCTGCGTGGGAACCAAGAATTCCCAGAGCAGGGACCTGGATTTTCTGGACCGGGTATGACGGCTTGTTGAGGGTGAATCAGCGTATTGTGCGAGGTTGAAAAAGGTATGGCCGAGAACCGTCTTCGTTATGACGTGGAAGAAGAACCGCCCTTTTTCCAGTCTTTTGTTCTGGCAGGCACCCATGTTCTGCTCATTTTTGATGCCGTTATTTTTGTGCCCAACATATTGGGCAAGGTGGGCAATGTCCCCCCTGAAACCCTCAGGTTCGCCACCTTCGGGATCATTCTCATTGCGGCCCTGTTCACCTATCTGCAATCATGGCACAAGCGGGGATTCGGGGCCGGAGCCATTTTGTTCACGGGATCGTACAGCGCGTTTCTTGCCTGTTCCGTTGACGCCGTGCACATGGGAGGGATGGGACTTCTGGCCTGGATGTCCCTGTTGAGCGTTCCGGTGGTTTTTTTGTACACCTATTTTATCAGGTTTTTCCGCCACATCATTACCCCGGCCGTGGGCGGGGTGGTCATCCTGCTGGTGGCGGTCTCCCTCATTCCCCTGGCCATGGATCTCTGGACAGGGGAGGCTGGTCTTGCCCGATCGGTTGTTTCCTCCCGCTTCATGGTGGGCGGGCTGACCGTGGCCGTGCTTGTGGTGCTCATGCTTTTTGGCAAGGGAGCCATGCGCATGTGGAGTCCCCTTATCGGTTTGGGAAGCGGGTATGTGGCCGCAGCCTGTGTGGGGCTTCTGGAACTCAAGCATTCTGCCCACGCGCCGTGGATCGGCCTGCCGGAATGTGCCTGGCCAGGTATGGACATGGGATTTTCCAGCGCTCATCTGCCCCTGTTTCTGGCCTTTTGCATGGCCATGCTGGCCAGTGTCATTGAAAACACGGGAAACCTGATGCTTGTTCAGCAGGTCTCCACCAGGGATTTCAGGCGGGTTTCCTATGACCGGATTCAGGGGGGATTGTACTGTGACGGACTCAGCAAGATCATGGCCGCGCTTTTTGGTACGGCCGTGCCTTCCATTTATTGCGACAACATTCCCATCATCGAGATGACCGGGGTTTCGTCGGCCCGGGTGGGGAGATTCGGAGCACTGATTCTTTTGTGTCTGGCCTTCATGCCCAAGGTGAGCGGCTTTGTGCTGGACATGCCCGCTCCGGTCATCGGCGGATTTCTGCTGGTTATTGCGGCTCTGCTGTTTCAGGCCGGTCTGGGCCTTGTGACCATGAACTCCTTTGGTGCCCAGAACGGGCTCATCCTGGGGATCTCCCTGACGGTAGGGCTGGTTGCCGAAAGCGGTTCCATGTTTCCGGAACTTGTTCCGGAAGAGCTTGCCCCCATGCTTGAAAACAGCGTGGCCATCGGCGGATTCACTGCGTTCATCCTGAGTACTCTGGCCTATATCGCACCCAAGAAGCGGATTCAGGGGGTCTTTGCTGCCCATGCCGACAGCTTTCAGGCCCTGCGGGATATGATCGACAACGGGCAGACCAGGCTGGGGATAGCGGATGCGAAAAAGTTCCGCCTCATGCTCTGCTGCGAGGAAATGTTTTTTTACATGATCGGTAAGGGAGAAAACCGGGACAGGCTGCTCAACATCCGGATCACCAAGACCGAAGAAGGCCTTTTTACCGAGGCCATCTGTGGGCACCAGATGGATGATATCAACAATTTCGTCATGCCCGACAGCCTGTTCCGGGCCGGTCCCGAGGAACTGGATAATCTGGGACTGGTCCTGTTTTCCAAGTATGCCCGCGACGTCAAACACATGGAGATCTCGGGATATTCGTACATCTCCTTTTTCATCTGACCTGATCACCCGGGTGGTACTCCGGTTTGAGCCACGGGTCCGCATTGACACGCCATGAGCTTGGCAATATCGTCCTTGTCATTGCACATGGATAACCCACGGCATGTCGGAAATCTCCAACATGCCCTTTTTTTATCCGTCCATGCTTTTGTCCATCAATCAAACACGTGGAGACATATATGAGCGATATCAAGAAAGTGGTTCTTGCCTATTCCGGTGGTCTGGATACCTCGGTGATTCTCAAATGGATTCAGAAGACCTATGATTGCGAGGTCATTACCCTGACCGCAGACCTGGGCCAGGAAGAGGAGCTTGACGGGTTGGAGGCCAAGGCCCTGGCAACAGGCGCTTCCAAGGCCTATATCGAAGACCTGCAGGAGGAGTTTGCCAAAGATTTCATTTTTCCGGCCTTTCGGTCCGGGGCCATTTACGAAAGCCGGTATCTGCTGGGCACCTCCATTGCCCGGCCCCTCATCACCAAGAAACTGGTTGAAATCGCCCGCAAGGAAGGGGCCCAGGCCCTTGCCCACGGAGCAACGGGCAAGGGAAACGATCAGGTCCGGTTCGAGCTTTCGGCCATGGCCCTGGCTCCCGACTTGGTGACCATCGCCCCCTGGAGGGATTGGGATCTGGGATCACGAACCGCCCTCATCGCCTTTGCCAAGGAGCACGGCATTCCGGTTCCCGTGACCAAGGAAAAACCCTATTCCTGCGACCGCAACCTCCTGCACCTGAGCTTTGAGGGCGGAGAACTGGAAGATCCGGGCCACGCTCCTGCCCCGGCCAGCCATCTTTTGTGCGTGCCCATTGAGGAAGCACCCGACCAGCCTGAAATCATCACCATTGATTTTGAACAGGGTGATCCCGTGGCCGTGAACGGGGAGCGCATGAGCCCGGCTTCCTTGATCAAGCACCTGAACCGTTTGGGCGGCAAGCACGGCATCGGCCGCCTGGATATGGTGGAAAACCGGTTCGTGGGCATGAAGTCCAGGGGCGTGTACGAGACCCCCGGCGGCACCATCATCCATGCGGCCCACCAGGATCTTGAGGGACTCTGTCTGGACCGGGAGCTCATGCATTTGCGCGACACCCTGATTCCCAGGTACGCGGAAATGATTTACAATGGCTTTTGGTACTCTCCCGAACGCGAGGCCCTGCAGGCCTTCATGGACAAGGCCCAGGAATGCGTCACCGGCCAGGTGACCCTCAAGCTGTACAAGGGCGGTGTGTGGCCCCTTTCCCGGACCTCTCCCAACTCCCTGTACAATCCGGACCTGGCCACCTTTGAAGAGGATGATGTCTACAACCAGGCTGATGCGGCCGGTTTCATCCGTTTGCAGGGGCTTCGCCTCATGGCCTACAACAAGGTGCACGGCAAATAATCCGGACAACAAGGACGAATCATGGCTTCAAGCAAGAACAAGCAGGAAAAGTTGTGGGGCGGGCGGTTCAAACAGTCCACCGCCCCCCTGGTGGAGGAGTACACGGTTTCGGAAACCTATGACCGGCGGCTGTATGCCCAGGACATTGCCGGTTCCAAGGCCCATGCCCGGATGCTTGCCAGGCAGGGCGTGCTCACCAGGGACGAGGCCCAGATCCTTGTGGACGGTCTTGATCAGGTGGCCAGGGAGATCCAGGAAGGCACCTTTGTCTGGCGCGCTGATCTTGAAGACGTGCACATGAACATTGAAAACCGTCTCACCGAGATTGTGGGGTCGGTGGGCCAGAAGCTGCACACGGGCCGCAGCCGCAACGATCAGGTGGCCCTGGATTTCAGGTTGTGCGTGGTTGAGAGCCTGCAGACCTGGGAGAGAGCCCTCAAGGGCCTTGTGGAGTCTCTGCTGGAGCAGGCCAGGAATCATCAGGAAACCCTGCTTCCGGGATATACCCACATGCAGCCGGCCCAGCCCGTTTCCCTGGCCCACCATCTCCTCGCCTACTGCCAGATGTTCTGTCGTGATGTGCAGCGGGTTCAGGATTGTGCCCGACGGGCCTCGGTCTCTCCCCTGGGGGCGGCCGCCCTGGCCGGGACCACCTATCCCCTGGATCCTGATTCCGTAGCTCAAGAGCTGGGATTGCAAGGGGTTTTTGCCAACAGCATGGATGCGGTTTCCGATCGGGATTTCGTGCTGGAATCCCTGTTTGTGGGTTCCCAGATCATGGCCCATTTGAGCCGGCTGTGCGAGGAGATCATCATCTGGTCCAACCCGGGCTTCGGGTTCATCAGGCTTCCCGACGCCTTTGCCACGGGTTCGTCCATCATGCCCCAGAAAAAGAACCCTGATGTGGCCGAGCTCATGCGCGGCAAGACCGGCCGGGTCTATGGCAATCTCATGGGCATGCTCACCACCATGAAGGGGTTGCCTCTGGCCTACAACCGGGACATGCAGGAGGACAAGGAACCCTTTTTTGACACGGATACCACCGTGACCATGTCCGTGACCATCATGGGGCAGATGGTCGAGGCCCTGATGTTCAACCCCGAGGCCATGCACGCGGCATTGCGCAAGGGGTTTCTCAATGCCACGGAACTGGCCGACTACCTGGTGGGCAAGGGGATTCCCTTCAGGCAGGCTCACCACATAACAGGCAATGCCGTGGCCTATGCCGAGAAGAACAACAAATGTCTGGAAGATTGTTCCCTGGAGGAATTGCAGACCTTCAGTCCGCTGGTGGATCAGGACGTCTTTGAGGTGCTGGCCTATGATGCAGCGGTCAAAAGGCGTGAAGTGCCCGGCGGCACCGGTCCCCGATCCGTTGCCGCGCAGATCAGGGCTGTGCAGGAGTGGCTGGACAGGAGCAAAGAGGTATGAACGGATTTGCCAAGGACAGGCCCGAGGTTCCCGAAGCGTTGATGCAGGAGAACAAATACGTCACTGACGAGCTCAAGCGCAATCTCGAAGCCGCCCTCACCTGGATCAGACCCCGCTGGGACGAACTGCTCAAGCGAGGGTGGACCTGGGACAAGCTTTTTTGCATGAGTGATCTTCCCTATCCTCTGGGACAATGGGGCGTGGCCTGGTTCAGCCTGTGGACCCGCAAGAACCGTGAAATCGAGTTTTCCGACGAGGGTGATCTGGTGTGCATCCTGAACGAACCCGGGGGCAAGGTCATTCAGACCATGCGCAGGGATCTCATTCCCTGAACACCCCGGCCTGCTTGTTTATTGTCGGTATCACTATCAATGCCCATCGGGAAAACCCGGTGGGCATTGTGCGTTTCCGGACCGGCTGCAAGGTGGGTTACTTCCTGGCGGGAGATGGTGTTGGGGGGTGCTTTTCCAGGTGCTCCATCATCTCCTGCACACTGGTCTTGCCGGCCTTGATGGCTTCCCGGGCCAGGTGGATGTCCAGGAAGCTGATCTGCCGGGTATCCGGGCGCAGGAGAATCTCCGGCGGGTCCTTGGCCAGCCGGGTTTCCTTGAGGGCGTTCTCCATGATGTCAATGGTGTTGGAAACGATTTCAAACAGGGACATGTCCGGGGAGCCATTGGTGTTCCTGCGCTGGACGAGCTTGCGGAAGAACGGGGCCGGAAAGAGGTCGTGTCCCTCCAGCCGGGCGGCCCAGGAGGCAATGAAATTTTGCTGGCTCAGAAACGACGCCTGGGGTCTGGTTTTGTTTTTGCCCTGCATCTTGGACTTGATGAATCTGGAATTGGCATCCACGCCAATGACCAGATCCGCGCCCATGTTTCTGCAGACATCAACGGGCAGGGGGTTGACCAGGGCCCCGTCCAGGAAGATCCGCCCGTTGTACTGGGCCGGGGTGATGAAGCCCGGAACCGAGATGGTTCCCCGAAGGGCCTTGCAGATGGACCCCGTGCGCGCCACCACCTCTTGGCCGGTGCGGGCATCGGTCATGATCATGGCCATGGGAATGTCGCACTCCTCGAAGCGGAACATGTTCAAATACTGGCGGTGGAATTCGATGAATTTGTTCCCTTCGATGAGCCCTGATCTGGGAAGAACAGGGTCCAGGATGTTCAGGGTGTCCTTGCGGGTCCACCGTTCGAGCCGGTCGGCATAGGCCTCAAATCTGCCTGCAACATACATGGAGCCCATGATGGCCCCGGCGCTGGTTCCGGCAATGCAAAAGGGGGTGATACCCAGCTGGTTCAGGGCCTGGAGCACACCGATATGGCTGATGCCCCGGGCAGCGCCGCTGCCAAGGGCAATACCGATTTTGGCGGAAAAGAGTTCGTCCGGGGAAATGGGTCGGGAGAATCGCATGGGAGGCACCCTCTGGATGTCAGGTCTGTAGAGTGAAAAACGCTGCAGCAGGTTCGTGCTGGTGTGGGCCAAGGGTCGGCCGGAATGCCTGTCCTGGTTTCTCATCCTCCCTGCTGGTGCATGGCGGCGTCAGGTCCCTGTTTGGCAATGAGTCTTCCCAGGACAGCCAGCCGTTTCTGGATCTGGGTTTCCTCCAGGTTCTCACAGCGGGCTTCTATCATGTTGCCCTGCCGGTTGGTGGTGAAACCATGGTCCTGGAGCATGGTTTCCATTTGGAGGATGCAGGCGCTGGGCGGTGAAAAAACCGTTGATTTGTAACGGAAACCGATATGGTTGCGGGACGCATCCTGGCCGCATACCGTGTCGATTTCAGCAAAATCCCGGTTGGCGTGAAGGCTCACGTGCAAATAGGTGCGCGAGAGGATGGCATGGCCGTATAAAAGGGGCCGGTATTCGCGTTGTGCTGTTTCGCTGGCAGGACTCTGTCCTTCCAGGCTCGACTCCATGCCAAACCACAAGGCCCACATGGGAATGGATTTGAATTCGTTGGGACCCACATGGCTCTTGCCTGCTGCCGTGGGAAAGAATCCGCCCGCCAGGTTGAGAATCCAGATCCTGACAGGGGGACGATCCAAAAGCTTGGCCCCTTCAAGGCCCAGGCCCGAACGGTTGACCAGACCGAACATCTCCTTGATACCCTTTTCCCGGGCAAAGGAGATGATGTCGTACATGGACCTGATGTGCTTTGCCGTGACCTTCCGGGTCGGATCAATGGGCGTCAGGGTCAGGCGGCTCACCAGTTCCAGTGTCTTGTCGAACCGGATCCGGTTGGACGTTCTGGTTTCCAGGGGGAGTGCAGAGGTTATCCAGAGACGATGCCGTGTATCCAGAAGCCAGCCAATGGCATGGGGCGCGGGGAGCAGATCCTGGATGGCCAGTCCCTGCATGGTCAGCTGTTTGGCATTGTGCGGACTCATGAAGGCCGGTTCAGGATGGAGGAGTACCCGGTGCCCCTCGTCCCTGGCCAGGAGCATGGTGGCCGTTTCTTCCCGGGAGGAAGAAACGTTGCTGATGATGGAGACCATGTCCCGTTGTCGGGTCCGTTCGGGCAGATCAAGGGCCGCCCGGGTGGGTTCGGGCCGAAACCATCCTGATTCCACATGGGCTGTCATGGCCTGGACCATGACCACCATGGGGGCCTCGCTGTCGGCCAGCCCCTGTTCAATACGCTCGCTGATGCATTGGGGACGGTATTTGACCAGAAGACATTCCTTCCAGGCCTGGAGTATTCCGGAAAGAGTGATGCCCGAAAGTCTGACATGGTGCGCTGCAAGCCCCAGGGTGGCCGGGGTGCATCGGGGGTCCGCATCCATGTCCACGGTACCGGAACCGCCCACAAGATCCAGGGTGGCAATTTCCAGGGCATCGGCCACGCTGTCGGGAATGGGGGCTTCCATGATGATCTCCTGGATGGCCCTGGAAATGTGGGTGATGCCCTCGGGATGGTGCAGATTGATCTCCCTGAGCATCTTGTCGATTTTGGGCCTCAGGTCGTTGGCCTCGATGAAATAATGATAGGCGCTGGAAGAAATGACAAATCCCCTGGGAATGGGCAGCGGGGAGGAGCTGGCAGCCATGATGCGGGACAGGGCGGTGGAGGCGTAGTTGGCGTGTTTTTTCCGCTTGAAGGCCTCGGCCAGGGGAAAGACAAACGGGGGGCTTATTTCCGGGTCGGCCACGCTCACGGCCATGCGCATGTAAAAGCTGGTCTTGGACGCATAATCCATGATGTCCATGAACTGGAGGGGATTGATCCGCTGCAGGTGATCGAGCATCTTGCGCACGTGCAGGTCGAGCCGGAAGGTGAGATGCAGGATCTTGGACCAGTCTGCCATGGGGTGCCGGGCATGGATGTCTTCGATTTCGGCAATGATGCCCAGACAGGTTTCGTCCTCGCGCATGATGCGGGCAAAGGCGTTGTACTTGGAGCGGATAATGGCTCCGGGAGGAAAGGTTTCGTAGGTCCAGTGGGCAAAGATGTGTCGCAGGGTCATGGCTTGCTCATTTTCTCGGATCGCGGAATCACGCAATAGCCCGGGCCGGATTCCTGCAACGGCTCCAGCGGGAGGGAGACCTTGAATACGGTTCCGGGTCCGCTGTCTGCGGGCATATCCTTGGTTTTGAATTCCGGCGGCAGCGGGCTGGTGGCCTCAATGGTTCCGTGGTGGTCCTTGATAATGCCAAAGGACACGGACAAGCCCAGTCCGGTTCCCTTGCCCGTGGGTTTGGTGCTGAAAAAAGGATCAAAAATGGAATTGATCTTGTTGGGAGGAATCCCGCATCCTGAATCCGCAATCCAGGCGGTAATGGTCATGTTGGCTACGTCAAGGCGGGTTCTCACCAGGATGCACCCTCCCCCTTCCAGGGCGTCCAGGGCATTGGACAAGAGATTCATCCAGACCTGTTTGAGCTTTTCCGGATCGCCCTGGATGATGGGGAAGCGATCGTCAAGTTCGGTGACAATGGTCACATGCTCGAGCTGGAAACTGTGACGGACAAGATGAATGATCTCCATGATGGAATTGTTGAAGCACATGATGACCTTCTGGCTCTGGCTCTGGCGGGAGAACCCGAGCATGTCCGCCACGATTTTCTTGCAGAAATGCGTCTGCCGGATGATGATTTCCAGATCATTGTAAATGGGACCGTTCTTGTCCACGTCTTCCTGCAGCAGCTGGGCGTAGCCGAGGATGATACCCAGGGGGGTGTTGATCTCGTGAGCCACGCCTCCGGCCAGTTTGCCAAGGGATTGCAGTTTCTGGGACTGGATGAGCTGGTCTTGATAGCTCTTGAGAACGCTGATGTCCCTGGCCGTGGTCAGAACGCCGGTAATTTGCCGATTTTGATCGCGCATGGCAAGTCGTATGACATGAAACCAGCGGCCTGATGCATCGGCATGTCCAGGCAGAAGCTGCTCTTCGCTGGTGACCGTTCCGGTAACCAGAATATCCTGGGCCTGGGCCATGCGTGCTTCGGCAATCTCCCGGGGGAACAGGTCCTTGTCCGTGCATCCGATGACCGAGTCCACGGTCTTGCCCACGTATCGGGCAAAGGCGGTGTTGGCGGCAATGTACTTGTGGTCGGGCCCGGTCAGGCCGATAAGGTCAGGAGACACGTCCAGGATGGTGCGCAGGAATTTCTGCTGCCGGGCCATGTTCTGTTCGGCCTGCTTGAGATCATCAATGTGCGAGCGCATGGTCAGGGCCATGATGTCAAAGGTCTCCATGAGCTCCTGAATCTCGTCACCGCTGCGGTTTCTGAACACCGAACATTTTCGGCATACGGCAAGCTTTTCCGGAAAGGGCAGGTTGGAGCATTCCGGACACTGGGTGTTGCCCAGGCACCAGCATCTGTAGCGTGTATTGCCCCAGGCCACGCAGGATGTGCGCTGGCAATTCCTGATCTCCCAGCACTTGGTCACCGGACCGGGATAGGTGGGCTGCTCCATGTTGCCTTTGACAATGGCCTCGGCATGACGCTGGAGAAGTCCCAGCCGGAAGGTGATGCGCCGCGAAAACAGGGCCGAAAGAATGAACGCTGCGCACAGGGTCAGGCCGGCGATCATGATGATGGTCATGATGAGGCCCTGGATGACCTGCTGGATTTTGTGCTGGGAGAGACCGACCCTGGCCGTGCCCAGGTGCTTGCCGTCAATGGTCACGGGTGTTGCAAAATCATAGATTTTTGCCTTGCCGGTATCGATGGTTTTGATGCCGGTTGTTGTGAGATCTTGTCCCTGGTTGGCATTTCTGAGATCCGAGGGAAAGCCGTGCTCAAAGGTGTGGACCAGCACCCGCCCCTGGTCATCCTGGATAAAGGCGTAGGCCACATCGTCGTCCACCCGCATGAGTTCATCCACCATGCCCTTGAGGGCGAGCATGTCCGTGGCCAGCAGGGGATCGGTGGCCCGCAGGGCAAGATTGCCGGCCATGACCCTGCCCTGTTTGAGGAATTCATCGATCAGGGCCCTGGAAGTGATGGGGGTGACGAACAGGGTCACCACTAGGGAGGAAAAGAGCACAATCAGGGCAATGCCGATGTTGACCTTGGTCCGCACGCGCATGCGGGAAAAGGTTTTCATGAGTCACCTTCCCGTTGGCCGGCCTGGTTGCAGGAAGGGGTCGAGGCAGGAGGCATGTCATGGATCAGTCGCCGGGCAAGACGACGGATGGGATCGTAGTCCCTGTCCACCGTTGGAATGATCCCGTCCATGCCGGCCGTGCGCAGGATCTCGGCCTGTTGGGGATTGTTCAGGGACAGGGTGAACATGGCCCGGGCGATCCGGTCCACAATGTTCTGATCAAGTCCCTTGCGGGCCGAATAGACCCAGCTTGGATAGGGCGGTGTGGTGGCGATGATCCGGATGGAGTCGGGCTCGATTTTCCGGCTGACAACCGAGAGGGCGCCTTCCCGGATGGAGGCGATATCGTATTTGCCAGCATAAACCGCCAAAATGGCCTTTTCCTGTTTGCCAGCCGGGCCCGGCGCAAAATCAATGCACGCGAAACTGTCCCTGGAAATGCCGTGATCCTTGAAATAGCCCAGGGCCAGGAGGTAGCCGCCGGTGGACAGGGGGTCCACGGCGATCCACCGCTTGCCCGCGCAATCGGACAACCGGGTGACAAAGGGGTTGTCGGCCCGGGCAATGATCTGCCCCCGAAACACGGGTTTGCCCGAAGAGGGTTCGATGATCCGGGCAAAGGCCCTGGCTCCGGCCTCGGCTAGGTGCACGTAGACCATGGGATTGGAAAAGGAAATGTCGATCTTGCCTTGCCGAACCATGTCCAGATGTTCGTCAAAGGTGTTGGGAAAAACCTGGCGTATGGCCAGGCCGGTTTTTTGGGCCAGATAGCGGACAAGGGGATTGTGGCGTTTATAGGAGACCGTGTGGGAGTACTGGGGCAGGTAGGCATAGGTCAGGGCCTGATCCTGGCCGGGCTGGTGGATGGTCTCCCGCTTGCCCATATCCACGGAAACGACTTCTTCTCCCCGGTCGCACCCGTTCATCCAGGGCAGGATGGACAACAGGGCCACCAGGAGAAGGCGCAGACATGTTCGGCATCGGAAAGGGGTCATGGGCATTGTATGATCCGGTTTGGGGCCTGACGTCTCAGCTGGTGGCACTCAGGCCGACGGGTGTTCCTCCGTGCGTGAACGTTGCAATGATCCGTGCACAACGTGCAAGCTGACACAGAATCTGCAAACAGTTCTACTCATTCCACGAGGCCAGTTCGCCGGAGAGCTGGGCATCCTCCTTGTGCATGGCCTCTATGCGGTCAAAAAGGGGCAGCCTGTGTTTGATGCGCGAAAACAAAAACCGCAGCACTATGTAGCCTCCGATAAGGGCAAAGGGGTATTCCAGCTCCCAGTCGATGCCCGGAACCGTGGCAATGGCAATGCCTGCAAAGCGCTGCTGCATCCAGCCCAGAGCAAAGGGCAGGGGCCACAGGGATACGGCAAACAGGGCTGCCTGGGCAAAAAAGACCTTGCCGAAATATTCGTTGGCCCAGGAATTGGCAGATTTGTAGACGGATTTGTTTTTTTGCCTGATGGCGTCCACCGAGATGTTGTGCATCCGGATCATTTCCCTGTTCAGCCGTGCGTAATACCCTCTGTTGACCAGATAGACCAGGGCCATGCTTGCCTCGCCAAGGACAATGCAGACCAGGGCCAAAACCAGGGTGCCGAACCAGAAGGCCAGATCCGGGTAGGGGGAAAGGAGCCGGTAGGGTGCGATGAGCACGGGATCAAGAAAGGAAAGAATGAGAGTCCAGGTCATGGTGGTGTATACAAATCCGGGATAAGGGTGTTTTTAGTGGTATGTAAATCTTCCTGCGCCTCAGGTCAAAACAAAACGGCCCGGATCTCCGTGGCGGTGAACCGGGCCGTATGCATCAGGTGGTCAAACCGTCCCAGAGTTAGAACGGAGGCAGCAGGCTGAATCCCAGGAATCCCTTGGACGTGTATCTGATACCCACGTACAGGGCCAGGACAACAAAGAGCCGCTTCAGCCAGACATCAGGGATGTACTTGGAGGTCCGGGGGCCAATGAAGGAACCCACCAGAACGCCGAGGAGCTCGATACCGATGAGGGGCCAGAAAACCGGGGTGTCCTTGACCACCATGTAGGTGAAGATGGAGGTGGTCATGCCCACGAGCACGGCAAAGGCCGAGGTTCCGGCAACCAGGTACATGGGCAGGCCGGCCACGCTGGTCAGGAAGGGCACCAGGAGAAAGCCGCCACCAACACCGAGGAAGGAGGCCAGAGCCGCGATGACAAAGCCACCGCATACGGGAACCAGGGGGTTGAAGGAGAATTCCACCCCGTAGAAGGTGAAGGAACATTTGGTCAGGGCAAAGTTGAGCACCTTGACGCCCTGATCCTGAGTGGATGCCTGGCCGCGGTTTTTGCCCATGTTGGCCTCTTCAAAGGCCTTGGCAGCGGCACGGGCCTTTTTCTTGCCGGCCTGACCCTTGGGTGTGGTTTCATAGAACAGGTAGCAGCCCAGGAAAAGGACGAACAGGCCGAAATAGCCGATGTACGACTTGAGAGAGATCTTGCCGGCTGTCAGCCAGGGCACCAGATAGGAACCGGCAATGGAACCGGCAGCCAGACACAGGGCCAGGGGAAGAACCAGCCTGCCCATTTTATAATAGTTGAAAGAGGAAGAAGCTGCGGAGGTGCCCACAAGCCACTGGTTGGACACCCGGATGGAGTCGGTGACCAGCTTGTTCAGAACCGGGGAGGTTTTCTTGAACCCGGAGGCAAAATTGCTCAGGCCAAAGATGGTGATGTGACCAACACCTGCCATGATGCCACCAAAGGCGCCCACGGTGGAAAAGATCCAACCCACCCAAATGGCCCAGAAAAAGGCCACGATGAGGTTGATGTCCGGAGCTCCGGGGATGCCCAGGAATCCGGCCGGAGCAGCTGGATTGATCTGACCGGCACCCGTTCCCTTGGGTGTGGCATTGATGGCCTCCTGCAGACGGTCGGCCCAGACCGGATCAAGCCAGATGGCAACGGCCACAAGGGCCAGTCCGAGAATGATGCAGTGTTTTCTGATGGTTGGCATGATTTCTCCTCGCAATATTTTGTTCATGGTTTCTGGGTTCTTGTCATGAAACAGAACTTTGTTTACGCTTTTTTGAAGACGATGAGCGGACAATTCTTGCAGATGTCCTGTCCGGGGAAGCCATCACCCGGTTTGGTGATGGAGGCGCTGGTCTTTTCAATGCGCTCCTTCAACCGGTCCATGACGGCGGGAAACTGTTCGCCGGGAATGATCACGTTGATTTCGCCGCGTTCGGTCTTGCCTGCGTTGTAACTGCCCGAACAGGCAGGGAGCATGTTGAATTCCTTGTGGATGTAGCTGGTCACGTTGCCGCCGCAGGCCGAGGAGTTCATGGTGATGGTCGGCCGCAGGGGGTGGGTGTCTGTGGCGGCCATGTAGTCCACGGCAAGATGGTAGGCCTGCATGTTGTCGCAGTAGAAATGGACGGTATCGGGATCGAACAATCCGTCGATGGATCCGAGGGGTGCTACAACGATCCCCAGCAATCCCTTGGGAAGGCACGTCTTGGACTGGACAAACCGGGCAGCCTGATCCAGGTCTTTGGTGTATTTGGCGTGACTTTTGATTTCGGCATCGTCGAATTCTTTCCAGCCAAAGTTGTACCGGGCATTGGAACATCCCTGATTGTCCATAGTTCCGAAAACGATCTGTCCCTTCATTCGGGCAGCGATTTCCCACTGGCAGAAGGTGGTGGGCTTGACCGGAGTTACGTAGTCCGCCTTGCTCTTGAACGCGTCCACTGCTTCCTGGTCAAAGAAAAATTTGACGGCTATGGGATAATGGTACAGCCGCAATTCCTTCATCAGCATTTCCTGCATTTCCTTGTACGTCATGATCACCTCGTCGGGACATAAGGTTGAAGGGTTATACCAGAGGCCTTGCAGCGGACCTGCAAGGAAATGGGGCCTCGGGTGCGCTTTCGTGATATTTTGCACATGCACGTGTGTCCTTAGGTTCGGGCGGGTGCAAAAGCAAAAATGGGAAAAAAAGAATTTTTTTGAACATGATTTTTTGTGATTTGTGGTAAAAACAATAAAATATTGTGACTTAAATCACAAACAAATATTAACATCTTTTATTTTAAATAATTACGAGATTGCTGAAAATTGATCTCAATTTTATGGTTCGATTTTGAGTCTTTTTTTTGTGCCATCCGTCTCTCTGTCCAGGCAAGGAAAGGGGGCGCAGAGTCACGCCATACGCTGGTTTATTGGCCTGATTATGTGTTTAACTTTTTATAACCATTCGATTTTATTCGAAAACAAGAAATTTTGACTCGTCTGTCCACTCCGGTTGGGCGGGCGTCTCCCTGAACATGCACGTTGATTTTGACCTTTGCAAGGGGGTGGAATAGGGTAGCACAGCTACTTTACATCATGACCCGGGAGCTGTCATGGCAAACATACTTGTACTCGACGATGTTCAGGATGCAGGTACCCTCATCAAGAGGATTCTTTCCCGCAAGGGGCACACGGTCCACTCCTTTACCGAAGAAGAGGAGTGCATTGATTTTGCCCGCAAGAATCCTGTTGATCTGGCCATCTTGGACATGAAACTGAAAAAGATGAGCGGGATGGAAGTCCTTGAGGAATTGATGCGTATTTCTTCGGACATCAAGGTGATGATGCTGACCGGCTATCCCACCCTGGAAACGGCTCGGGAGTCCCTCAGCCTGGGAGCCGTGGAATACTGCGTCAAGCCCATTGACAAGGATGAACTCGAAACCAAGGTGGCCGAGATGCTGGGGTGACCCGTTTTGCTTCCATGAACCATCCTTCCCTTTCCCATCTGGCCCGCAAGGTTTTCATGCCGGGTACCCTCATGCGTGAGCGGTACAATGCCTTCATGGACCTGCTCCATTATGACAACATGGGCCTGGAAATCATCGCCGATCTCCAGGAAATCCGTCAGGGTCACGAATGTGCCGATTGGGCCAGGATTGTCTGGCTGATACGCCGGGCCATCAAGGCAACCCGGAAGATGATCCAGGCCTTTGAAATCATGTCGCCGGGCTCGGCGCGAGCCATTCTTCAATGGCATCATCAGTTGGCCGAGGATCTTCTTGCGGCCTGTTCAGAGCCTTCCCCTCCTTCAGATCCGCCGTATGTGCTGTTTCTTGATGGCCATCTGCTGGATGAACAGCTTGTGGGGGGCAAGGCGGCTGCCCTGGCCCGGGTTATGCCCCATGAGGACATCCGGATTCTGCCCGGTTGCGTGGTCACTTCCAGGGCGTGGCAGCTTTTTGTGGAACACAATGATCTGCGTTTTCGCCTTGACCGGGCCCTGCAGAGTATCCGTCCCCATGATCAGGTCCGGATGGCCAAGCTTGCCCGGTACATGCAGGATCTGATTCTGGCCGGAGACGTGCCCCAACCCGTGGTCGAGGCCCTGAACGCCGGGATTGAATCATGTCTTGGTGCCGGCGGCGGTTCCAGGCTCATCGTGCGCAGCAGCGCCGTGGCCGAAGACGGTTCGTTTTCCTTTGCCGGGCAGTATGAAAGCGTGCTGGATGTGGAGCCGGAAAACCTTCTTCATGCCTACAAGCGGGTGCTGGCCGGCAAGTACAGTCCCAACGCCCTGTTCTACAGGATACACCACGGTTTCACCGATACGGAAACGCCCATGGCCGTGCTGATCCAGCCCATGATCGATCCTCTAGCCAGCGGGGTGGTCTATACCCGTGATCCTTCGGGATCAGACAATGACCTGGGAATCTATGAGGTTGCCGGAAGAGGTGAACACCTTATGGATGGCGAGCAGGTTCCCCAAACCTGTCTGGTGGCCCGGGATACCCGTGAGGTCATGGCCAAGCCGGCAGGACGCCTGGAACCAGAGGCGTATGCCCAGCTCATTGAGACGGCCATGCGGATCGAAGAGATCCAGGGTGAACCCCAGGATCTGGAGTGGGCTTTTGATGATCAGGGTCGTTTATTCATCCTCCAGACACGCCCCTTGACCGGGCCGGTCAAGCCTGTCTGCCAGCCGTCAGCCCCTTCCATTGATGTTGCCCCCTTTCCCCTTGATTTGTGCCGGGCAGCCGCCGGCACAGCCCATGGCCCGGTGCATATTCTGACGGATTGCCATGATTTGAGCGGAGTGCCCCACGGGTGCATCCTGGTGGTTGCCTCGTTGCGGCCCGAACTGGTTGCGGTCATGGATCGCGTTCGTGGTGTTGTGGCCATGTCGGGAAGCAGGGCCTGTCATTTTGCAGCCATTGCCCGGGAGTTCGGCATTCCCGTGCTGGTGGGACAGGACGTTGTTACCTGTCTTGCGGACCAGGACCATATTACCATGGACGGCCATGCGGCCAGAATCTACCCTGGACGGGTGGATGCGTTGGTGGCTGCCTCCACCAAGCGGTTTGACCCGGAAGCTTCCTCGGTGGCCCAGAGACTTGCGCAGGTCATGGATACCATCGGGACCCTGCATCTGACAGACGCCTCGTCTCGGGATTTTGATCTGGACCATTGTCGTTCCCTGCACGATGTTGTCCGCCTGGTGCATGAAAAAGCGGTTCGTACCATGTTTGCCCTGGTGGACAGGACCGGAAGGGGGATGGGCCGGGCCAAGAATCTGGAGTCGAATCTGCCCCTGTCCATGCGTATTGTTGATCTTGGAGGAGGCCTGATCCGCAATCATCGGCGGCGAACCGTCACGCCTTCTGATATCCGATGTCTTCCCATGAGGAAGCTCTGGAAGGGGCTTGCCAGCCCGGACATTTTCTGGGACAGCCGCATGCCGCACATGGACTGGGAGGAATTCGACCGGATCAGTGCCGGGATCTTTGGTGCCAAAAGCGCGCTTTTGGCCAGTTATGCTGTTGTTTCCCATCGCTACACCCATGTTCTTTTGCGTTTCGGATATCATTTTTCGGTTGTGGACAGCCTGCTCGCTGAAAACTCCAAAAACACCTATGTGAATTTCCGGTTCAAGGGTGGCGGAGCAGACAGGGAGGGACGGCTTTTGCGTCTTGAGTTCATCGCCCGTGTCCTTGGGGAAACCGGGTTTCAGGTGAGCATCAAGGGAGACCGGCTGGACGCGCACATGAATCGGTTTTCTCCGGAAAAGACCCGCAAGGCTCTGGTCCGTCTCGGGCGGGTGCTTGCCATGACCCGGCTCATGGATATGCGTCTGGATAACCCGGAACAGATCGATCCCCTGATCAAGGAGTTTTACAGCGGATGACCACTTCCCGGTCCTTTTTTACCTGGGTCACCTCCCAGCTTGCCGTGGGCGGCGCGCCCATGTCCCATGCCCAGCTCGACGCGTTGCGCGACCAGGGGATCCGGGCCATTTTGAATTTGTGCGGTGAGTTCAGTGATCTGCATACCATTGAGCGGGATCACGGCTTTGAGGTCTATTACCTGCCCATTGCCGACGAGGACGCTCCTGATCTCGGGACCATGGAGCCTGCCCTGGAATGGCTGGACGAGTCCTTGTACCTGGGCAAGAAGGTGTACATCCACTGCCGGCACGGCATCGGACGGACCGGAACCGTGCTCAACCTGTATCTTTTGCGCAAGGGGCTCGGGCACAAGATGGCTGCCAAGATTCTCAAAAATCTGCGGGCCAAGCCAGCCAATTTCGAACAGTGGTGGACCGTGCGCAAATACGGCCGCAGGACCGGCAAATTGACCTTGCGGGAACCTTCTCTTGAAGTCCCCAAAGGGGTGGATCTGGTCCCGTTTCTTCAGGAGTATGAGAATATCCGGGATGAAGTGGACCGATTGCGTGCCGGACAACAGGACATGTCGATCTGTGGCAGGGATTCCATGGCCTGTTGTACAACCCCCATCCGCATGACCCTTGTGGAGGCAGAATATCTGCGTCGGGTCCAGGATGCCCAATTGCCCAGCAAGGTGCGCATGGAAATTATTGAACGGGCGGCCATTGTGGCCCGCAAGGAACGGGAAGCCACGGGAACGGTGACGGCCGAAGGCAGACATTGTCTGGTGGGCACGCAAACCCTGTGTCCCTTTTCCGATGAGGGGGCCTGCCTTGTTTTTGCCAATCGTCCCCTGCAATGTCGGACCCATGGCATGCCCTTTATCGCGGCTCATGATCTGTGGGAAGAAATGGCCCCTGCCCTGGATCAGATCTCTGCCGATCTGTATTTCGGATTGACCGGTTCCTTTCCCCCGGCCGAGCTCCCTTTGTTTTCCCTCCCGGATGTTGCCTCGGGAAGGTATGCGTCCATGGTATTCCATCTGATCAAACAGGGCAGGCAGACGGCGTAGCCATCCCCTGGACGGCTGTGCCCGGCCGTAAGATCCCCGACCCTTTCTCGCGATATGACAATCTTGTTCCACGTCCGGTTTGACCTCCTTGCGGAAGCACCCGTCCTTGTTCCTGGCGCAGGTGCATTCCGCTTCATGCATGGGCTTTTCCGCCTCGGGAGCATCCATTGATTCTGGCTGTTTTGTTTGTTGTCCTTCTGGTGCTGAGTTTTTGCACCCATTTTCTGGGTCTGCCCGGCAATTGGTGCATCCTGGTCCTTTTGGGCCTGTGGAAATGGTTGCACCCGGGTGCCGACATGGGATGGATGTTTTTCACAGTGCTCACCTGCCTGGCCCTGGTGGGCGAGGGGCTTGAATATATGGCCCTTTTCTGGAGTGGCAAACGCTCCGGGGGCACGAAAAAGGGAAATGTCGGAGCCATGCTCGGGGCCTTTGTGGGGGCCATCCTGGGTGCTCCCTTTTTCCTGGGCGCCGGGGCCATTCCGGGTTCCTTTGTGGGGGCGTATCTGGGCAGTCTGGGTCTGGAACTTCTGGGGGGCATGCGTTTCGACCTTGCCAGCAAGGCCGCAGTGGGGGCCATGTGGGGCAAGGTTTTCGGGCTGATCGTCAAGATGGGGCTTGGCGGGGTCATGCTCTGGACGGGCATTCCCAAACTTTTTGCGTGAAAGGCATCGGGAGGAGATCATGCACGATCAAACCATGCAATCCCTTGTGGCCGAGCTGGGTGAGAGGCTGGAAGCCAGAAAATGGATGATGGCCACGGCCGAATCCTGTACCGGCGGGCTGGTGGGCCATGAACTCACCAATGTGGCCGGCAGTTCTCACTGGTATCTGGGGGGGATCATATCTTACAGCAATGATCTCAAAATGCGGCTTTTGGGGGTGGATGGGCGGATTCTTCAAACCCATGGCGCAGTCAGTCAGCCCTGCGTTCTGGACATGGTCCGGGGGGTGTGCCGGGTAACGGGCGCGGATGTGGGAGTGGCCCTTTCGGGCATTGCCGGGCCTTCGGGAGGATCTCCGGACAAGCCTGTGGGCACGGTCTGGATCGGCTGGTCGGTCCAGGGACGGGCATGGGCCGTTTGCGGGCATTTTTCAGGGACCAGGAGGGAGATCAAGTGCCAAAGCGCATGGACCGCCCTGGCGGGGCTGGTCCGGGCAATACCCGAAACGTAAAAGGAAAAACAAGAGAAAGGCCGGACAAGGGCGAACCTGCACAAGGTGCCCTGTGGGGAGAAACGGATTGTGGCTTCCGTTCTCCCTTGTTCCGGCCTTTCCTGCTTTGGGGTCAACCAGCGGAGTAGTCGCCCCGATTGAGCTTGAAGGTTTCCGTGGTCGCCAGAATTTCCATTTCCGAATACAGGGCATCAAGTTCCGGCGAAGAAGTTCCCTGGGCCTGCATGGTTTGGCGCAATTGATCCATCTGTTGGCCGACGCCCTGGAGTTCCTCATAGACACTGCGCAGGCTGACGTCCGGAGAGCCCAGTTTTGCCGCATACTGATCCAGTTGGTTCAAGACGCCGTCCATGGTATTCATGAGCTCCTGGTGACTGACAGAAGGATTGACCTGCTGGGTAGCAAACAGGGAATGCAGTCCGAGAATCCCGGAAGAAGGGGGTGCTGTTGCCTGGGTTGCCTGGGGCTCTGTGGCCTTGGTGGCGGCCTGTGAACCCTTTTCCTGCATTTCCCTGGCCAGAAGATCATCAAACCCAGCGGTATCCTTGCGTCCGGACACCTTGGATGTCTGCTTGTCAACAAGGTGCTGGAGTTGTTCGGTTTGTATTTTCATGGTCTTCTCCTGTGTTTGCCTGCATCAAGCAAATAGTCTGCCAGGGAAAAATGTTAATTTTATATTTGAAAAAACAGTATGTTATAAATTGTATGAGCAAAAAATGCCCAGTTGTGAAGCATCCGTTCCCAGGTCCCACGATCAAGGGGAGGCATTTTTTGCTCACCAGGGCAATCAGGAAGCAAGCATGAGCAAATCGTTACTGCAGGCGGCACGGATTATCAAGTCGGGCGGGATCGTGATCTATCCCACGGAAACCCTGTATGCCCTGGGCTGTCTTGGCAACAACCAGGACGCCGTGGACAGGGTGTTTCACGCCAAAAACCGGGATGCGGCCAAACCCCTTCCCCTGATTGTGGGGACATGGGAGCAATATATGCGTTTTACCCGGGTTGATGACGCCATCACTTCCATTGTCCGGGCATTCTGGCCGGGTCCATTGTCGGTATTGGTGACCATGAAGGGCGTGTTTCCCTCCCAAGTCATGGATGACTACAAACGCACTTCCATCAGATGGACGCCCCATCCCGTGGCCCAGGCCTTGTGCTGCCTGGCCAACGCACCTCTTGTGGCCACTTCGGCCAATCCCAGCGGCCAGCCGGGACCGACCCGATTGGAAGATCTTGATCCCGGGCTCAGATCACGGGTGGACAGCGTGGTTGAAGATCAGCCTTTTGCCGGCGGGGGAGATCCATCCACGTTGATCGAGGTACTGGCACCGTCCCGGGTGCGGGTCCTTCGCCAGGGAGCCATTGACCTGTCACGATTCAGGGCACGCGGGATCACTGTTGTGGACAACGGAGGCTAAGGGGTCGCCTGATAGCTTTGGACTGATTGATCCGGGGCTGCCGGGGATGACATCTGAACTTATGGCAGCCGGAGGTTCAGGCCGGTATAAAAAATTGAACCCTTCTGGCCGGGAGACAGGGCCGGTACAAATTATTGTACCTTTCGCTCGGACAAGAGCTCAAAGGGTGAAGGATATGGCGTCATGCAACATGCTGTAATATAATTAATTTTTATTTTTTTGGGCACAAAAGGGAAAAGTGGCCTGACGGTTGCAATGTAAAGAGCACTTCCTCTTTTTGTCAAAGCCGGGTCATGAGAATGGGTAACTCATGACCCGGTTTTGTTTATGGGGCCTGGAACAGACGGGCAAGGGCCGGCCTGATTCTGGCGATGACCTGGTCCAGGGTGATATTGTGGATGCACACGGGATCGGGGCAGACAATTCTGGCCGTTCGGGTGCAGGGGCTGCATGCCAGGCGCAGGCTCAGGACGTCCATTCCCAGGGGGCCCCATTGTTCGGGCGAGGTGGGACCAAAGATGCTCAATCCGCGTATGCCCATGTATCCGGCCAGGTGCATGGGGCCGGAATCATTACCTATAACATATACGGCTTGCTGAAGAAGGGCGATGAGTTCATGGATGGTTTCGGGACAGGCGCGCTCCATGGTCTCCGGCAAGGCCAGACCGGTTTCCTGTTCAACCGGACCAAGGACCATAATGGGATGCCATCCCTGATTCTGCAGCCAGTCGGCCAGTTCAAGAAATTGAACCAGAGGCCAGTTCTTGGCTGGATTTCCTGATCCGGGAAAAAGCAAAATCCTTTTGTCGCCCTGCCGGACCTGACGGGGAAACATGGTCTGAAAAGTTGTCTGCCACTGCGGGTCAAAGGGAATGTTGTGTTGTGTCAATCCCCGGGCAAACATCTTCCACGGGGGACAACATGTTCCCTTGTCCATGCCGTGAAGAAAAAAAATGTTTTCATGCTTGATCAGAGCTGGTTTTTCCCTTAAAACAAACCAAATTATCAAGTCATTGGCGTCCACCAGCCCCGAAGAGCCAACATCGCCCAGGTGCAGCAGGCGTACGGTTCGCAACAAGGCGGGCGAAGCATAGGTGATGTCCAGCGGATGGAGCAGGGGGAGGCGAGCCGAGGATCCCGCCCAGAACAATGCGGATGTGGGCAGTGCCTTGCGCAGGCTGGCGAGAACCGGCCACGTCATGAGAAAATCGCCAAGGGCTCCCTGATGGACAAGGATGAATCGTTTATCAGTGTTCATGGTCGCTGTGATCTGTTTGTGCTGATGATGTTCTGTGCCAACGGCTTGGCTGCAAGCGGGAATCCGTGTTGGTGATCATGCCCGCACGCGGGATGGGGGCTATGTCACATCACGGTTGTCTCCATGCGGGTGATCTGTCCCAGGTACAGGGCGTATCAGACCGTTGGGGTTCATCCCGGCGAATGGATGGTGTGTGGAGCATTTTTCCCGACCTGACAAGTATGATGTGCCCGTGTTTGTCGACCATGGTGGCATCAAACAAAATGTGAGGAGCTATCGCGCATGCTCGATACGGAGCCGCCACGGCTCGTGTTTATCGCCTCCGAGGTGTATCCCTTTTCCAAATCCGGGGGGTTGGCCGATGTCATGGGTATTCTTCCCCTGACGCTGCACCGCATGGGGGTTCCCACAGCCGTCATGACTCCTCTTTATGGCCGGTTGTCCACGGCCTCATATCCCCTGCGTCTGGTCTACGAGGATTGTCCGGTGGGGTATCCCTGGCCCACGACCACCGCAGATATTTATGAGGCGGATTACAAGGGCGTGCCGGTCT